>JBFJJU010000162.1:0-1114 GCA_041612115.1 Perlucidibaca sp. | reverse complement strand
GTGCCCGGCCAGCGCTTCGATAAGCCGGGCCCATCGCCGTTTATGGATATGCAGTTAGTGCCTGTTTATGCCGATGATTCCGACACCAGCGAGGGCGTCAGTATTTCTGCTCAAACGCAACAAAATCTCGGTATTCGCACCACCGTAGTACGAATGGGCGAGATCAGCAAAGAGGCTGTTGTGCAGGGTAATGTGGTGTGGAATGAGCATGCGATTGATGTTATTTCGGCACGAGCCACAGGCTTTATTGAGCGGCTATATGTTCGCGCGGCCATGGAGGCGGTGAAGCAAGGGCAGGCCTTGGCTGAAATCTACGTTCCAGACTGGATTGCTGTGCAGGAAGAGTATTTGCTGACTCGTGATTTAGGTGGCGAAATAGGGCAACAGCTCAAGTCTGGCGCATTGCTGCGCATGCGTGTGGCGGGCATGACCGATTCGCAAATTGCCGAGGTCGTGCGCGATGGAAAGGTTCATGCCCGTGTGACGATACGAGCCCCTCGAAGTGGTGTGCTGTCTGAGTTGAATGTTCGCGCGGGTGAGACAGTGAGCTTAGGTATGCCGCTATTTCGAATTAGCGGTTTAAACCCGATATGGCTGGATGCGAATGTGCCGGAATCACTGATGTCATCGCTGCATTTAGGCGATAGCGTCGAGGTCACGACGGTCGCGCGCGGCAATAAACGCTACACCGGCAAAGTGGCGTTATTGCCCCCCGATATTGATCAAGTCACCAGAGCGCAACGCGTTCGCATTGAGCTGGCCAACCCGCGCGCCGAGCTTTTGCCGGGTATGTTTGCCTCACTTGTAATCAAGCAAAATTCAGCAGCCGATGCACTGTTGGTGCCGACCGAGGCAATCATTACTACTGGAAGTAGAAAGATTGTTTTTACCGTCAATGATGATGGCAAATTTAATCCGAATACGATTACTGCAGGCCTTGAAAGTGACACTGAAACTGAGGTCTTGTCTGGCTTAAGCGCAGGCCAAAACGTGGTGACTTCGGGTCAGTTTTTGGTGGACTCAGAGGCTAGCCTAAAAGGTGTTATGAGCCGGATGCAGGAGTCTGCGCCATGATTGCACGCTGCATACGCTGGTCGATTGCCAATCGGCCATT
>JBFJJU010000161.1:0-1258 GCA_041612115.1 Perlucidibaca sp. | reverse complement strand
GGAGAGCCAAACATGGCGATTATTGTAGATATTCGCGGTCGCGAAATTATGGACTCGCGCGGCAACCCCACCGTTGAAGCAGACGTCATCCTTGATAACGGCATGATGGGCCGCGCCACCGCGCCTAGCGGCGCATCCACTGGTTCGCGCGAGGCCTTAGAGCTACGCGACGGTGACAAGTCACGCTACCTCGGCAAAGGCGTACTCAATGCTGTGGCCAATATTAACGGCCCCATCCGTGAGCTGCTAGTTGGCAAAAGCGTGTTTGATCAAAGCGATTTAGACCATGCCATGATTGCCCTCGATGGCACTGAGACTAAGTCGTCGCTAGGTGCTAATGCGATTTTAGCTGTGTCATTAGCTATTGCTAAAGCCGCAGCTCAAGCCAAGGGCCAGCCGCTCTACGCCTATATCGCTACACTGCGCAAAAACACTCAGTTCACCATGCCAGTACCCATGATGAACATCATTAACGGCGGCGAGCACGCCGACAACACCGTTGATATTCAAGAGTTTATGGTTGAGCCGGTTGGCTTTACTAGCTTTGCTGAAGCGCTGCGTTGCGGCGCGGAAATCTTCCATGCCTTGAAGGGTGTGTTGAAAAAGCGCGGCTTAAATACTGCCGTGGGCGATGAGGGTGGCTTTGCGCCAAACTTAAGCAGCAACGAAGAAGCGCTGAAAGTCATTGTTGAAGCCATTGGTATTGCTGGTTACAAAGCTGGCGAAAACGTCATGTTGGCGCTCGATTGCGCCGCTTCTGAGTTCTATCACGATGGCAAATACGTGCTTGAAGGCGAGGGCAACAAGTCCTTCACTTCGGCTGAATTTGTTGACTACCTAGCCGGCCTTTGCGATCGCTACCCCATCATTTCGATTGAAGATGGCTTGGACGAGTCGGATTGGGCGGGCTGGAAAATTCTTACCGATAAACTCGGCGATCGTGTGCAGTTAGTTGGCGATGACTTATTTGTTACCAATCCCACCATCCTGCAAAAAGGCATCGATCAAGGCGTGGGTAACTCGATTCTGATCAAATTCAACCAAATCGGCACATTGACCGAAACTTTGGATGCGATTTATTTGGCTAAAGCCAATGGCTATAGCACCGTGATTTCGCATCGCTCGGGTGAAACAGAAGATGCCACCATTGCTGACTTGGCAGTGGCAACAGCTGCTGGCCAGATCAAAACTGGCTCACTATGCCGCTCCGATCGCGTCGCGAAATACAACCAACTGTTGCGTATTGAGCAAGAGCTCG
>JBFJJU010000160.1:0-1347 GCA_041612115.1 Perlucidibaca sp. | reverse complement strand
GTGGTCGCTGCTTGGCGTAGTCGAGTGATGCCTCAAAGCCGGCATAAGCAAGCATGGTCGCGCCTAAGCCAACCGCAATACGCGCCTCATTCATCAGCGTAAACATGCAGCTTAGGCCTTTGCCCTCGCCTCCAATCAGATAGCCAACGGCACCGGACTGGCCATCGACGGGGTATTTACCCTCGCCGAAATTCAGCAGGGTATTTACCGTGCCGCGATAGCCACACTTGTGATTTAAGCCCGCCAGCGCAACGTCATTGCGAATATCGCTAATTTCGCCCGCGGCACTGACTAATTTGCGGGGCACGATGAATAAAGAAATGCCACGTACGCCAGGCACTAGCTGACCAGCCGCATCGGGAATTTTTGCCAGCACCAAATGCACGATGTTATCGCCCATCTCATGCTCGCCACCGGAGATCCACATCTTATTACCGCTCAGGCGGTAACGCGGGCCCAGCGGGTCATTGGCCCAATCGCCACAACCAGTGTCGGGTACAGCCTTAGTGCGGATATCGGACAAACTTGAGCCAGCTTGCGGCTCACTCAAACACATGGTGCCAAAGCTCGTGCCAGCAAAGCCTGGCTTAGCAAACACGTCAATTTGAGTCGGAGTACCATGAGCCAAAATGGTGTTGGCATTGCCGCGAGTGAGCATGGGATAGGCCGCTAGCGCGACACTGGCCTTGTAGAAAAAGCTCATCGAGGCCATCTCGACTACCGTTGGCAGCTGCATGCCGCCAACCGCTTCGGGTTTGCTAGCAGCCATCAGGCCCGCCTCACTAAAGCAGTTCAGCGCGGCCTCGGTCTGCTTTGGTAGCAGCACACGCTCGCCATCAAACTCAGGCTCTTCGATATCCACGAGACGATTAATCGGCGCGAATTGCTCAGTGGCTACTTGCTCACTTAAGTCGAGTACGGCAGCAAAAGTATCGGCACTGTGATCGGCATGAAAAGGTCGCTGGCATAGCGCTGGCGCATCGAGCCAATCGTTTAAGAGAAAATCTAACGTGGCGCGATGAGTCATGGCGTTGTGCTCTAGTAAGTGAGTGCTCTTTAAGGAAAGGCGCCTTATGAGACGCTCTTTTAAATACTATCTTGCATATTTAAGTGCGCGGCAAAGTCACTCCGCGCTGGCCTTGGTATTTACCACCACGATCTTTATACGACGTGCCGCAGATCTCATCGGACTCGAAAAATAGCATCTGTGCCACGCCTTCATTGGCATAGATTTTTGCCGGCAGATTAGTGGTGTTGGAAAACTCCAAAGTCACATGACCTTCCCATTCTGGCTCTAGCGGTGTCACGTTCACGATGATGCCGCAACGGGCATAGGTCGACTTACCC
>JBFJJU010000159.1:0-1504 GCA_041612115.1 Perlucidibaca sp. | reverse complement strand
TAAGCGTGGGTCTGCTCACCTTGCTGCTGCCTGCGCTGCTGTGTTTTTGTTTGGCCGCGATGTATCGTGTGCTGCTTCGACCCTCTTAACATTGACCGAGTTTTTTATGCCCACACTCATTTTGCACCACTACTTTCTGTCGCCATTTTCACAGAAAGTGCGCAGTATGCTGGGTTATGTAGGGCTTGAATGGCAGTCAGTGCGCGTTGAGTCGGCACCGCCAAGGCCTGAGCTTGAGCTGCTCACAGGCGGCTATCGAAAAGTGCCTGTGATGCAAGTTGGCGCAGACATCTTCTGCGATACAGCAATTATCTCCGCTGAAATTGCACGATTGTCTGGAAAGCCAGATATTAGCTTGGCACGCGCAGATGAGACTGAAGAGGCCTATGTTCGTCATACCGATGTGAAAATTTTCTTTGCCGTTTTATTTGCGGCTGGCTCATGGGCATTGGCGAAAACTGTTTGGCGCGAGATGACGTTGAAGGCCATTGTGCGATTTTTTGCTGACCGTATTCAGATCGGCCGCACTAGCAGTGTGCGCAGTGCGCCACCTAGCGCGGCAAAGTCGGTGGTGCGCAAACATTTAGTGGCCACCGAGGCACGTTTGCAAAATCAGGACTTCTTATTTGGCGATGCACCGCATCATGCTGACTTTTCTACGTATCACAGTCTGTGGTTTCTGCGCGATATCGGAAAGTCATCCCTGCTAAATGACTTTCCGAAAGCTAATGCCTGGATGGACCGCATGCGTGCGTTTGGTGAAGGTGCGAGCGTGGAAATCTCAGCTGATGCTGCGCTGCAAGTCGCTAAAAACGCCGAGCCACGCGCTATTGCCGCTGATCAGCAGGTGGATGCGCGCATTGGCCAGCGCGTGCGCATCAGCCCAGTTGATTATGCTAAAGACCCTACTGAGGGTGTGTTGGTAGGCGTAAGTGATGAGCGCTTTATAATTTCTCGTGAAACGCCAGCCTTAGGCATTGTGCATGTGCATTTACCGCAGGCTGGCTATCGCATCGAGGTGTGCTGAGGCCAGTTTCAGCTTTAGCGAAACGCCATGCCATCGAGTGGGCTAGACGCGCTGGCGTAAAGCTTGCGCGGCATCCGTCCGGCTAAAAATGCCTCACGGCCGGCCTCGACGGCTTTTTTCATTGCCGAGGCCATTAGCACCGGCTTGCCTGCGGCGGCAATCGCGGTGTTCATGAGCACACCGGCAGCACCTAACTCCATCGCCACAGCGGCATCCGATGCAGTGCCAACGCCAGCATCAATGAGCACGGGCAGCGTTGCTTCTTCCAGAATAATGCGCAAGTTGTACGGGTTGACAATGCCCAACCCTGAGCCGATTAACGAGCCTAAAGGCATTACCGCGACACAACCCATTTCAGCTAGAAGTCGCGCCGCAATGGGGTCGTCATTGCAATAAACCATGACTTCAAAGCCTTCTTTAATCAATGTTTCTGCGGCTTTTAAGGTTTCAGGCATGTTTGGGTAAAGAGTTTTCTGG
>JBFJJU010000158.1:0-1520 GCA_041612115.1 Perlucidibaca sp. | reverse complement strand
CTTTGCCGGCAGATTAGTGGTGTTGGAAAACTCCAACGTCACATGGCCTTCCCACTCTGGCTCTAGTGGCGTCACGTTCACGATGATGCCGCAACGGGCATAGGTAGACTTACCCAAACACACCACTAAAGTGCTGCGCGGTATGCGGAAATACTCAACGGTGCGCGCCAAGGCAAAGCTATTCGGCGGGATAATGCAGACATCGGAAACGACATCGACAAAGTTTTTTTCGTCGAAGTTTTTCGGGTCAACAATAGTCGAGTTGATGTTGGTGAAAATCTTGAACTCGTTGGCGCAACGAACATCGTAGCCGTAGCTTGAAGTGCCGTAAGAAATAATGCGCTGCTCATCTTGATGACGAACTTGGCCATGTTCGAAAGGCTCAATCATGCCTTGCTGCTCGGCCATACGGCGAATCCAATGATCTGATTTGATGCTCATGCCTGACTCACTACTTCGATGATGGGTTTAAAGGAATTCGAGTATCGACCACACGCTGGCCAAGGGCCAAGCGCGCAGAAACGCGACGTGCTAGCTCAGTGTATTGCAGAGCCAAACTGCCGTCTGGCTCTGCCACAACGGTTGGGCAGCCAGCATCGGTCTGCTCACGAATACGCTTATCTAGAGGCAGCTGCGCTAGCAATGCAACGTCGTATTGCTCGGCCATTTGCACACCACCGCCAGAGCCGAAAATCGCCTCGGTATGGCCGCAGTTAGTGCAAATATGTTGTGACATATTCTCAACAATGCCGAGCACATTAATGTCGACTTTGCGGAACATCTCGATGCCTTTTTTCGCATCTAATGTCGCGATATCTTGCGGCGTAGTCACCACCACCGCGCCAGCGACTGGCACGCGTTGTGCCAGTGTTAGCTGGATATCGCCCGTGCCCGGCGGCATATCGACAATCAAATAATCCAAGCTTGACCAGCGTGTTTGTGACACTAGCTGAATCAATGCGCCAGTGGCTTTCGGGCCGCGCCAAACCACGGGACTATCGCCCTGCAGTAAGAAGCCTATGGACATGACATCTACGCCATGAGCGTGATGCGGGACAAACCACGCATCATCGACGGTATCGGGGTACTTGCCGATACCAATGCCGAGCATGGTCGGCAAGCTTGGGCCATAGATGTCGGCATCGAGCAAGCCAACTTTGGCACCTTCACGCGCCAAGGCCAAAGCCAAATTCACCGCAGTGGTGGACTTACCAACGCCGCCTTTGCCAGAAGCCACGGCAATCACATTACGCGCCAAAGTCAGTGGTGCAACCTCGCCCTGTGGCTTGATACGTGGAATCTCGTGTGACCAACGAATATGTACATCACGCGCGCCGGCAACGTGCAACGCGGCTTCCAGCGGCGCCGCAAAAGCTCCGGCAGGATCACGATGTGGATACGGCAAAACGATGTGTACAAATACACGACCATCGTCGGTGACTTGCGTATCTGAAGCGCGCGCCAATAAAGCGTAGCTCGCGGCGCCCCCTAAATAGGGATCGCTGTGAGCAGCAAGTACG
>JBFJJU010000157.1:0-1532 GCA_041612115.1 Perlucidibaca sp. | reverse complement strand
CGCTGCCGCCGCAATCGGTGAACAAACCATAGTGCGTGTTGAAATTGCCGATGAACTCGAAGTGCTCGCGAAAGCGCGTGTCGGCGAGCATGGCCCAGGTGTTGCCACAGACCGGGAAGACTTTGCCGGCCTCGATGTAATGGTGTTTATCGAGCACAAAAGCATGGGCGTTATCGGGCACGCTGCCACGATAAATCACCGCTTGGCCATAGTCTTCGCAAGCAGGCTCTAGGCCATCGAGCTTAAACAAGCGGTAAGTTGCTGAGTAGAAGCGTAGCGTGCCGGTTACAGCGGCAATGATGGGGTCGGTAATTGCTAGAGGACGGTCTTCGACTAAGCGTGGGTCGGCAAAGCCATGACGTTTGGATAGCGAGACGAAATCATTCCAATACAGCGCGCCACCGAGGCATTCACCATAAATCACGGGATCGGCGCGTACGGCCTCGGGCACTCGGCGATCGGCATAAACATCGCTGAAATAAAACTCGCCTCCGGGCTTGAGTAGGCGCTGAATTTCACGCAGTACGGCGTCTTTATCGGGCGAGAGATTGATCACGCAATTCGACACGATGACATCGAAGCTGGCGTCTTCTAGGCCGAGCTCATCGAGCTTTTCGATATAGCCTTTGATAAAGCGCACATTGTCGAAGCCAAATTGTTCGGCATGCCAGGCGCGATGATTCTCTGCTACGGCCAGTTGCTCATCGGTCATATCGACGCCGATGACTTCGCCGCTGGCACCGACCAATTGCGCTAGCGCATAGACATCGCGACCAGTGCCGCTGCCAAGATCGAGCACGCGGCAGCCTTCGAGTAGGGGCGGGCAGACTAGGCCGCAGCCGTAGTAGCGCGACAATACTTCGGGATGGATATTGCTGAGTAGCGGCTTTAGCCAGTTCGGCATAGAGGAGAAATCGCAGCAGGCCGTGGTTTTTAAATCGGCGCTGGATTGCAACTGGCGGCCGTAATAGTCCTGCACGCTATCGAGTGTGGCCTGATTTGTTGATGTGGTCATTTTGAGGCTCCTATTACTGGCATGTGTCATCGCGCGTGGTGAGACGGAAGTCGGCGAAATAGGCATGGGCTTTTTCACCGGTATTGTCGGTGTCTGAAGCCACGGCGAGCAGTGCGGGTTTTGCTGCTTGATCAGGGAAGTATTTTTGGATGTCCGCACTTAAATCGCGACGCACGCTGACCCATTGCCCAGCTTTCGCAGGACCAGAATTGACCACGATCATGCGGGTGAGATCGGTGTAGGCGTTGGCCATGGAGGTGCCGACGGGGTAGCGGTTATCCCAGACGTAGTTCAGCGCACCGTCGGGCACTTGGCTGCCAAAAATGGCTCGGCCGAGCTTAAGTTTGGCGCGTGTAACAAAGCTCATTTTTTCTGGTGGGATGCTGAGTGCGACATAGACGCGGGCGGCGTAATCGTCACCCGCTTTGGTTTTCATATTGGCATTTTTCAATGGTGCATCGATGCGCCAACTCCAGCACAGCACCGGCGTTTTTGCCAGGTCAACGCTCACAGCTCG
>JBFJJU010000156.1:0-1535 GCA_041612115.1 Perlucidibaca sp. | reverse complement strand
GCAAAAGCGGGCCACGATGGCCGAAGCGGATTGATCACTCAGTATTTCCCGTCAAAACAAGCGGCGTATGTCGTTTAAAATGGCCAGCAGCATGACACTACCCATGATGGCGACCCCAACACGCAAACCAAACTGTTGCACCGCCTCCGGTAACGGACGGCGCCAGACAGCCTCGATGGCGTAATACAGCAAATGCCCCCCGTCCAAGACAGGAATAGGCAGTAAATTTAACACCCCTAAGCTAACGCTCAGCAATGCCATAAAACCGAGCATGGCTTGCCAGCCAATATCTGCAGTTTGGCCTGCGACTTTAACAATGGTGATCGGCCCACTCAAGGCATCAATACCAATCAGTCCGGTGACCATCTTGCCCAAAGATGACAGCGATAAGCTAATTAAGTGCCCAGTTTTGTTTAGTGAAGCAACTAACGCATCAACTGGGCCTAGGTTGGCATTGCGGCGATAACTGGCTGGAATATCGACCGGCGCTTCTGCTACGCCTACGCCCAAGCGGCCACGCGAGCCATTCATCGCCGAGCGATCAAGCTCTGGCGTCACAGTTAGGACAATAGTCTCACCATCACGCACTAGATCCCAGGTCATGGCTTTATCGGGGCTGGCAACAATGGACTCAACGATCTCAGCCCACTGCGCAATGGCTTGGCCATCGATGCGTAGAATACGATCTTGCGCCTGCAGGCCGGCACGATCGGCAGGACTGCCCTCTTGCACTACGCCAATCACTGGCGGCATGACCGGCGTCCATGGCAGCATGCCAAGCTCGCGATACGGGTCGGCATCGGCACTGGTCAAATATTTGTTCAGCGTGAGGGTGCGCTCTTGCGTGCTGGTGGCACCGCTTGGACGCACTTCAAGGCTTAATTTGCCGGACTCGCCCATATGATCAATAAGTGCATACGTTGATGACTCCCAGTTATTCACTGAGCGCTCGCCAATACGCATTAGCTCATCACCAGGCTGCATACCGGCCATAGCTGCCGGGCTATCGGGTAACACACGACCGACAATGGGGCGTAGGCCGCCATCGCCCTGCATGAATAAGAACCAATACAGGACGACAGCAAGCAACAGGTTAATGGCAGGGCCGGCAGCGACAATGGCCATTCGTGCCCATACCGACTGGCGATTAAATGCGCGTGGCTTGAGTGCGTCCGGCACATCGCCTTCACGCTCGTCGAGCATGCGCACATAGCCGCCAAGCGGGATCATCGATAGCCGATACTCAACGCCGTCTTTAGCAGTACGACGCCATAACGCGGGGCCAAAACCGATAGAGAATGTGAGGACTTGCACACCGCAGCGGCGCGCCACCCAAAAGTGGCCAAACTCATGAATCGCAATGAGTGGCCCTAGAACTAGGATGCCGGCGAGAACAATAGTAAGAAATGACATCTGTTTGTCCTCGTTTAGTCGCGTGGGTGATCTGGCAGCGACGCAATATATTTGTTCGCGCGTGCGCGGGCTTCTTGATCGGCAGACAGGATAGTAGCTAATTCGCTAGCCGGCCGCACGGG
>JBFJJU010000155.1:0-1560 GCA_041612115.1 Perlucidibaca sp. | reverse complement strand
CATTGCCAGCCTCGGGCGCCGCCGTGTGCTCCGGCGTCTGTGTATACTGCGCGATTATCCGACCAATTCTGCGCGATTTTTCGGTCTAATGCTTCCCATTTTCACAGGAAATAGATGAACGACTGGCTCACCGCATGGCTCAATCAGCCACAAGCCTATACTTACCTGGCCATTCCCGTAGTGGCGGCGCTGGTTGGTTGGCTGACCAATTGGTTGGCTTTGGCGATGACCTTCAAGCCCATCGAGTTTGTTGGTTTTCGGCCATTGCGTCTTGGTTGGCAGGGCATTGTGCCATCAAAATCGGGCAAGATGGCTGGCATCGTCGTCGATAACGCCTTAGCCAAATTGGCAGATTTATCTGAGCTATTTCAGGCCATGGAGCCAGAGAAAATTGCTGAGCACATCGCTAAAAGTATTGATGAGCGCATCGAAGACTATATCGATGAGGTGATGCGCGAAAACCACGCCGTGCTCTGGGAGCGTGTGCCACTGATGGTGCGCCGTCGCGTCTATGCTCGCACGCGACGCCAGCTACCCGAAGTCATGGACAATATTGTTGAAGACATGGCGGCGAACATTGAGCAGTTGGTGGATTTACGCGACATGGTGGTGCGCATGATGCGCGCCAATAAAGCCCTCGTGGTGCGAGTGTTTACCGAAGTGGGCGCCAATGAGCTGCGCTTCGTGGTGCGCTCGGGCGCCTATTTTGGCTTTCTTTTCGGCCTGCTGGAGCTGGGTATTTACCTTTATTATCCAGAACCATGGCTATTGCCTATATTTGGCTTCGTGGTCGGCTATTTGACCAATTGGCTAGCGCTAAACCTTATTTTTCGCCCCGTAGAGCCGATGAGCTGGGGCCCACTGCATTTGCATGGCCTGTTTATGCGCCGCAAAGCTGAAGTTGCTAATAAGCTCTCAGCGCTGACTACGGCGGAGATTATCAATCTACGCAACCTCATGGTCGAAGTGCTTACTGGCCCACAGGCAGGCAAGACTCGCGCTATTGTTAAGCGACATTTACGGCCCTTGCTAGACTCATCGGTGATTCGTGCTGCTTTGCAGCTGGCCATGGGTGCCGAAGCCTATATTGACTTGAAAAACACAGTGACTGATCGCGCCGTGGCCATGTCGCTAGACTCGATTACCGAGGCGAGCTTTTCTGATGAGCGTTCGCAAGTGATCGATCGTGTGTTTAGCGAGCGCTTAAAAGCCATGAGCAATAGCGCCTTCCAAGATTTGCTGCGTCCGGCCTTTAAAGAAGATGAGTGGATCTTGATAGGCCTTGGCGCATTACTCGGTGGTGTAGCAGGAATGCTGCAATGGCTCTTGATGGTTGGCCTATAAAAGCCGCACACTATGGCCTGAAATGAGGTAGTTATGACAAATGATGCAAAACAGACCGCGCGCGGTCGACTGAAATTATCCCCAGCAAAAGACTTACGCAAATATACCCAGCAAATTTGGCTAGCAGGCTTAGGTGCGTTTTCACGCGCGGAAGAAGAGGGAGGTAAGCTGTTCGATAACCTCGTGCAGATTGGCGAGGAGCTGGAGAATAAAACT
>JBFJJU010000154.1:0-1577 GCA_041612115.1 Perlucidibaca sp. | reverse complement strand
GGCTGCCCGAAAGAGGGCTTCCCTGCTGGCACAGCATGGGCGAACATCCCCGATGATTGGGCTTGTCCAGACTGTGCCGTGCGTGAAAAAGCAGATTTTGTGCCGGTGACATAAACTGACGCTAATAAAAAGCCGCTTTCATAGCGGCTTTTTTATGACTGAAATAGTAATTAAGCGAGATTCAGAGCCCTAAAACTCGTAAATCTAACTGGCCTTGACGCATTCCTGGGCACCAAACATACGCCCCATTTACTGGCTTTGTGAAAGCAAATAAACCATCAACTATGCCATCATGAGCGCCGCTCATTCGCGATAACAATACTTCAAAGGCTTCTAGCGAGTGGCCAAAGGCAGTGAATACCAAGCCAGCGTGAGCACCAGCCGACCATGGCATAGAACGGCGCAACACATGCGCCTCAGGCGTGGGAGCCTCTTGTTCTGTGCGCTTTACGTGCGCACTTTCAGGCGCCTCATCAAACTCTTCATTGCTAATACGATGACGCCCAAAACTATTGTCTTGCTCAGCATCGGTCATCGCGTCGAAAGTTTTAAAATCGTGCAGCCATTGCTGAACGGCTACATAACTACTGCCAATTAAGGCATCAATAGCAGGGGTAGTGACACTGGCAACGGCAATCGCCTCCTCGCCTTCTGGGTTTTCTGTACCATCTTCATAGCCGGTTAAGTCGCGGCCATTATCGTAGCAAAACGACTCTATGCTTTGCAGGCGGGTAAAGCACGGTGTGAGCATATCGACCCAATGTCGCTCCTGATGCACAAGCTCACCACGCGATGGCCCACGAAGCCATAACCAGAGCGCGATGGGCTGACAAGGAATTTCGACCAAACTACCATCCACGCGAGGGCCTGCCGTTAAGCCTGGGATGTGTTGACCCAGAGCCTCTACGACCGACAAGCCAATACCAACCACTGCTCTCTCGCCATCGGCATGAGCCTGAACAGCCCTTAATGTAGCCTCTAATAAGCTGCTATCGGCTAATTGAAAACTAATGAATCTCGCGTTTTCAGGGATTGGCGCTAAAATTCCCGCTTGCATCTGGTTCATAACACATCCTTAAATTAGCTGTTCTTTACCTTAAACCATACCGCGGAAATGGCTATAAAAAAGCCGCCAACTGCAAAACAGATGGCGGCTTTTTAAGCAACTTAAGGCTTAAGCATTGGCTGCTTTGAGCTCTAAGCGACGGCGGTGAAGCACTGGCTCAGTGTAGCCGTTGGGCTGAGCACAACCCTCAAAGACCAATTCAGCAGCAGCTTGGAAGGCAACGCTGTTGGCGAAGTCTGGCGCCATTGGTGTATAGAGAGGGTCACTAGCATTTTGCTGATCAACCACAGCGGCCATGCGCTCCATGGCTTCGGTGACTTGAGCTTTGGTACAGACACCATGGCGCAGCCAGTTAGCCACGTGTTGGCTGGAGATACGCAGCGTGGCGCGGTCTTCCATTAAACCTACGTTGTTGATGTCGGGCACTTTCGAACAGCCTACACCGAGATCAATCCAACGCACGACATAGCCCAAAATACCTTGGCAGTTGTTATCCAACTCGTTTTTCACT
>JBFJJU010000153.1:0-1629 GCA_041612115.1 Perlucidibaca sp. | reverse complement strand
CATCGTGAGCTCAGCCATTGGCGGTGCAAATATCGGTGAAACCGTTGAGGGCCTGCAGCGCTTCCCCATTAACGTGCGCTACCCGCGCGAAAATAGAGATTCGCTGGCCTCTTTAGAGAATCTGCCCATTGTCACGGCGACTGGCGCTCAGATTCGTCTAGCCGATGTGGCGTCGTTACGCATTGTCGACGGGCCTCCGATGTTGCGCAGTGAGAATGCGCGCTTGTCTGGCTGGGTCTATGTCGATGTGCGCGGCCGTGATTTACGCTCTGCTGTGAACGACATGCAAAAAGCTGTTGTCGACTCTATTAAGCTGCCCCCAGCCTATGCAATTTCATGGTCAGGGCAGTTTGAGTTTTTAGAACGCGCCACGGCGCGTCTAATGTGGGTTGTTCCAGCCACGCTGATGATTATTTTTATCCTGCTATACATGACCTTTCGGCGCTTCGATGAGGCCTTATTGATCATGCTCACCATGCCATGTGCATTAGCCGGTGGTGTCTGGCTTCTGTGGATTTTGGGACATCATCTATCGGTGGCTAGTGGCGTTGGCTTTATTGCTTTAGCGGGCGTCGCAGCGGAGTTTGGCGTCATCATGCTGTTGTATTTGAAGCAAGCGTGGCAGCGTCGTGTCTCGCAAGGTCTTTGTTCGCGAGCTGATTTATTGGATGCGATTCATGAGGGCGCCTTATTGCGTGTGCGCCCCAAGGCGATGACAGTCGCAGTGATTATTGCCGGTTTGCTGCCCATTATGTGGGGCAGTGCTGCTGGCTCGGAAGTCATGCAACGGATTGCCGCGCCCATGATTGGCGGCATGTTAACAGCGCCGTTGTTATCGATGCTGGTGGTGCCGGTGGCTTTCTACTTCATGCGACGTGGCGAGACCCGTATCAAAGAGATCGATTATTGCTGAGTTTGTAAGTGAACTTGTCAGTACGGTACTGACAAGTTCACTCGACGCTTGTGATAATTCGCGTATGAGTACCTACAAACGACATCGTTTTCACCCCAGCATCATCAGCTACGCAGTCTGGATCTATTATCGATTCAATCTGAGTTTCCGTGATATCGAGGACTTGCTGGCAGAGAAGGGTGTCTCTGTCAGTTATGAGTCGATCCGATTGTGGTGTATCAAGTTCGGACCCGCTTATGCTCGCAAGCTCAAGCAAAGACATCGCGGATTTGGCGATACGTTTTATCTTGATGAGATATTCATCAAGATAAATGGAAAGCAGCACTACTTGTGGCGAGCAGTCGATCAGGATGGAGAAGTGGTCGATGCCTTTGTTCAGAGTAGGCGCAATGGTACGGCGGCAAAGCAATTCTTTAAGCGCTTGTTGCGCAATCATGGCGGTGAGCCACGAACGATAGTCACTGATAAGTTGGCAAGCTATAAGGTAGCTCAGCGCGAGCTAATGCCGACTGCTCATCACAATACAGCTAAATACGCGAACAACTGGGCTGAGCAATCGCACGAGTCTACGCGGTTTAGGGAGCGGGGAATGCGACGGTTAAAGTCTCCGAACCAGGCGCAACTATTTCTAACGAACCATGCTGCAGTATCTAACCTATTCAATCTTGGAAGGCATCTAACTTCAGCAAGTCATTATCGCCGGAGCAGGACAGCTG
>JBFJJU010000152.1:0-1689 GCA_041612115.1 Perlucidibaca sp. | reverse complement strand
TGGCAATGGCCGATATGGTGTGGCCAGACCTACGCAAACAGCAGGTGCTCTCGATCATTGCCCGACATCATCAGTTCACCCGCATTAATGATGACTCGCTAAGCGAGGCTGTGCGTCAAGCCGATTGGTGCGATGTTAGCTTTGGCCTGATGCGAGGCACGATTGAAAAAGCGCGCTGGCGGCAAATCGCTAAGCGCTTCCCCAATGCTGGATTTCACCAGCTCTTGATACGCAAGGGCGGGGTGCATGCGCTAAAGCATCCTTTGAACCCGTTGCCGATGATGCGCTGGCGCTGAGCAATATTATTTTCGCGTAAATACTAATAAGAAGAGTTCGAAAATGACCGATCGCCACTCTACAAGCGTTACCACGACAGTGGTGCTGCCAAAACTGCCGCGCGATAAAACCAACGATTACAGCCACGCCATGGCGAAGGCGCGTCGCGATGCCGTGACAGAAAATACAGGCGCCGCGCTCACACACACTGGCCAATTCTCTATCGATCCTGCACTTTTGCCGGGAAATATCGAAGGTTTTTCCGGCATTGTGCAAGTGCCAATGGGTTTCGCTGGCCCCATATTGCTCGATGGCGAGCATGCGCAAGGCGAGTTCTATGTGCCAATGGCGACCACCGAAGGCACGCTGCTAGCGAGTTATAGCCGTGGCATGCGTCTAACACGTGAGGCCGGTGGTGTGCGTACTACCGTCATCGATGATGCGATGCAGCGTGCGCCAATTTTTGTCTTCGATGATGCGCGTTATGCCCGTGATTTTGGCCTATGGGTAACCGCGCATTTTGCCGAGATTAAGGCCGCCGCCGAGGCCACTACGCGCTCGGGTCAGCTCCGCGATATTCAGCAATTTGCCCAAGGTAAAATGCGCTGGCTACGCTTTAATTTCACCACAGGCGATGCTGCTGGGCAGAATATGGTGAGCAAGGCCACGCATGCTGCTTGCCAATGGATGCTGGCCCAGCAATTGCCTGGCCTTGCGCACTTTTCTTTAGCGGCAAACTTCGATACCGACAAAAAGCATTCGGTGGTGAATAGTCTGCACACGCGCGGTAAACGTGTGGTGGCAGAAATCACGCTGCCGGCGAAGCTATTAAAAGAGGTTATGCACACCAGTGGCGAGGCGTTGTTTAAGCAGCGCCAGCTATCAAATATGGGTGCGATGATGGCGGGCTCAGTCAATAACGGTGCACACTTTGCCAACGGCATTACGGCGGTATTTATGGCTTGCGGGCAGGATGTCGCCAATGTGGCGGAGTCATCGGCGGGTTTCGTTCATGCCGAATTAAAGCCTAATGGCGACTATTATTTTTCCGTGACCATTCCGGCCTTGATTGTCGCGACCTATGGCGGCGGCACCGGCCTACCAACGCAACGCGAATGCTTGGAGGTGATGGGCTGTTATGGCGCTGGCAAGGTCAATAAGTTGGCCGAGATCATCGCCGCAACGGTGCTTTGCGGCGAGTTATCACTGTCTTCAGCCATCGTCTCAGACCAGTGGGTGTCTAGCCATGATGCGTTGGGACGCAACCGGCCATAAGCTTACTTAACTTGCATGCCAGCGCTTGCGCCATCGTCAGGCGAGAGCAGATAAATATCCGCGCCACCTGGGCCTGCCGCGAGCAACATGCCTTCGCTCATGCCGAATTTCATTTTGCGTGGGGCAAGATTGGCCACC
>JBFJJU010000151.1:0-1751 GCA_041612115.1 Perlucidibaca sp. | reverse complement strand
GACGCTATGGCTTCAAGCCCGCAAGCAAGCAGTACTTTGGCTGAGGCTCAAACATTTTGGGCAAGCGTGCGCGATGAAATTCCCATGCTCAGCTATATGCAAACCTCGCTTGAAGCTTGGGATGGCCAGTCGCTATGCATCACCGCGCCGCTCGCACCCAATACCAACGACAAAAGCACAGCTTTTGCGGGCTCACTCGCCACATTAGCAACGGTTACTGGTTGGGCAACACTTATGTTGTGGGCAAAGTCGCAGTATGTACCGTGCTTGGTCGCCGCCGCAGATTCGCATATTCGCTATAGAAAACCGGTGATGAGTGACTTCAAAGCCATCGCAATATTGCCTAGCGTTGAGGATTTAGCTGGTTTGAAGGCTCGTATTGCCAGTCATGGCCGCGGACGGGTGAGTGTGCAAGTGGTTGTGCAAAGTGCGGGGGAGAATGCATTGACGCTAGAAGCGAGCTACGCTGTTTGGCCTTGCGAAGGCTGATAAGCAGTATTCACAGTAAAAGTTGTAGGTAACAAAAAGCCGCTAGAGAAGCGGCTTCTGTATGGCTAAGCTAGCGCTGACTTAAGCGGCGCGGCTTTGCGGAAAATGGCAGCGTTTCGCTAGGTCGGCACAGGCTTGTTGGATCATCTCTTCAGTGATCGCAATTTCATGGCCCTGTTCATCGACTAGCGCGGCAAATTGAAAAGCGTTGCTGTATTGACGATTTTCGCTGTGGCTTGCATTGACTGTATTCATGGGGCACCTCGTGCGTTTCCTTGAGTTCAATATAGTGAGTACCCTCAGGTGCGTCATGGACTTTCCTGCGTAAAATGTAACCATCTATGAAATCATTTCAGACTGTTTCAGAAATCACCACTTCGCGCGCTTTACGTATTGGCCTGCTAATCAACCCCTATGCCGGTGTTGGCGGGCCTTTGGCGCTAAAAGGTAGCGATGAAATCCCCGCAGATGTGCACGCGAAACTTGTGACACAAGCGCTTGTTGGCGATAGCCCTGCGCAGTGTCGAGTGCTTGCATTCTTCAGCGCGCTAGATGAATTGTTGCAAGCTGCGCAAGCGTCGGACTTGTCAGGAGTCGAGACTTGTACGCTCGCCACGCCGCATTGGGTCAGCATAGATGGTCCAATGGGTGGCTCTATGCTCAACCAGTTAGGCTTGGCGTATGAGGCTTTGCCTATTACGATCCATCAGCCATCGACAGCAGAAGATACACAAGCACTTGCGCAAGCTATAAAAACTGCTGGCGTAGACCTTCTACTTTTTGCTGGTGGCGATGGCACTGCGCGCGATGTTTGCACGGCTATCGGTACAACGACGCCTGTATTGGGCTTACCGGCTGGTGTGAAAATGCATTCGGGCGTGTTCGCGATTAACCCGAAAGCGGCAGCGGAGTTGCTGCTGGCTTTGCTGCGTGGTGAATGGGTGGCGCTCGATACTGCCGAAGTGCGTGATATCGACGAAGCAGCCTTACGAAATGGTCGCGTGCTTGCCAAGCATTTTGGTGAAATGCGTGTGCCTGTGGCGGCGAATCAATTGCAGCAGGTGAAATGCTCAGGCCTTGAGGTCGAGGCTTTAGTTGTTGCAGAGATCGCAGCCAGCGTGGTCGAAGATATGTTGCCTGGTCAGTATTACGCCTTAGGTCCGGGCACGACGGTTGCTGCCGTTGCCGAGGCCTTAGCGCTGCCAAACACCTTATTAGGCTTCGATATCATTTGCGATGGCGAGCTAGTTTGCGCCGATGCT
>JBFJJU010000150.1:0-1758 GCA_041612115.1 Perlucidibaca sp. | reverse complement strand
GATAGTGAAGTCGACCTAAAGCAGGTTGCAGTTGATGCGCGTAGTGGCGACATACTTGCGCAGCCCAAGCTCAGCGGTGGCGTGATGAACACCATCGAGAGCTTGCATGTCGATATGTTGCTAGGCCTCCCTGGCATGCTGTTTCTCGGCGTCATGGGTGTACTGCTACTGATCAGCCTGATCTCTGGCGCAGTGTTGTATGCGCCATTTATGCGCAAACTTGGCTTTACCCAGGTACGTACAAGCCGAGGCAAACGAGTGAAATGGTTAGATGCTCACAATGCGCTCGGCATCGTCACACTGGTGTGGTTTTTAGTAGTTGGCACCACAGGTGTTATTAATGCTTGGGGCGAGCTGCTCATTGAAAATTGGCAGCGCACGCATTTGGCAAAAATTATTGAGCCTTATGAAGGCCAGCCTATACCGAGCACTCTTGGCTCACTCCAAGCAGCTGTGGATGCAGCGTTGGCAGTTGAGCCCGAGCGCAAAGTGCAGTTCATTGCTTTCCCGGGCACTAGCTTTACTAGCCGCCATCACTATGGTGTGTACTTACGCGGCACATCTGCCCTCACCTCCCGTACATCGAAACCAGTGCTAGTAGATGTCCTTACGGCACACGTAACAGATAACCAAAGCATGCCGTGGTACCTAACCATGCTTCAGGTATCGCGCCCTTTGCATTTTGGTGATTACGCTGGCATGCCCCTGAAAATAATTTGGGCTCTGCTCAACGCATTCACTATTGTACTGCTCATCTCTGGTTTGTATTTGTGGCTGGCAAAAAGCAGGCGGCACAATACTTTAGAGATGGGAAGAACCTTATGAAGACATGGATTTTGCCCACTTTAATCGGGCTATTAAGCATATTTGGGTTGGTCGCTGGCCTATTAGCGGATGGCTTAGCCGACATTTTAACGTGGCTAACATTAGCGATTGCTTGCAGCTTGTGCATAGTTGTCACGTTCAGGGCAATGACTGATCCAACTTAACCTTTGAACTCCGCCACTTTTATGATTCTGACAAGTTAACTTGTCAGTCACTTTACTGGTGCCACATTGAGCCAATTGGTCATGCTTCGCCCTCTTTAATCGTGCGCAAATGCGAAAAAGGGGGTGACAAAATCGTGTGCTCACTCGTGATTTTCTGTGCAGATTTGTGAGCGCGTGATCGGCTGAAATGCAGTATTTGTGCGGCTTTTAGCGCCTAAGAGACGCGTTATGCCTGAAACACTTTTGGCTTTTAACATTGGTCCCGCGTTCGAGTCGCGGACGACCCACCACATACAGCATTGAAAATGCTACAAAAAAGGCGCCCCTTGAGGCGCCTTTTTTATTTCCCGTGACAAATCCGTGACATCCTCGTGACAAACTTCAAATCTGCCCCGCTTCTACCATGACTCCTAACCAGAGCCGCCCGACCGGTACTGACAAGTTAACTTACAGACTAAGCAAGAAATCACTTTTTCGCCTCTATGCGACTGCCGCTCTCCAAGTTTCGAACGCAGCTGTCCTACTACGTCGATAATGACTTGCTGTGGTTAGGTGTCTTCCAAGATTGAATAGGTTAGATACTGCAGCATGATTCGTAAGAAATAGCTGAGCCTGGCTCGGCGATTTAAACCGCCTCATTCCTCGCTCTCGAAATCGCGTCAACTCATGCGATTGCTCTACCCTGTTGTTCGCGTACTTGGCTGTATTGTGATGAGCAGTCGGCATTAGCTCGCGTTGCGCAACTTTGTAGCTTGCCAACTTATCAGTG
>JBFJJU010000149.1:0-1770 GCA_041612115.1 Perlucidibaca sp. | reverse complement strand
GACCGTCGTGCATGGGCACCGATTGCTGGAGCTGGCGCGTTTCAATCAAGCTTGGAGTTGCCGTTTTTATGTCTAAAGTCATGTCTACCTGGATACATAATTTGTGTGGTGTCGTGCTTTGCCTAGCCATCATGCCGGCATCAGCCGCGACTGTACTCATTTACGGCGATAGTATCAGTGCGTCATACGGAATGGACATTGAACAGGGTTGGGTCTCTTTGCTCGACAAACGCTTAGCAAAACGAGCGCCTGGAAAGCATCAAGTGATAAACGCCAGTGTCAGCGGCGAAACCACGGCTGGCGGTTTGCGGCGACTGCCGGCCTTGCTCAAACAGCACGCGCCCGATGTCGTGGTGCTGGAACTCGGCGGTAACGATGGCCTGCGTGGCCAGCCACCAAAGCTGATGGAGCGCAACTTGGCTTCGATGATTCGTTTGTCGAAGCAGGCCGGCGCTCGTGTGGTACTGCTCGGTATGAAAATACCCCCGAACTACGGCAGAGCCTATACCGATGCATTCTCTGCCGTGTTTCCGAAGGTGGCGAAAGCTGAAGGAGTTACAGCTCTGCCATTTTTTCTTGATGGTGTGGCGGGTGTGCCAGAGCTGATGCAAAAGGATGGCATTCATCCCAATGCCAAGGCTCAGCCTAAGCTATTGGAGCTGGCTTGGCCGCTGATTATGCAGTAGCAAGTATTGCGTCAATAATTGTCGGATAAGTGAGTGCGCGTGGCTGACTAAATCAACGATTGATTAATTAACCAATGAGACTCCTTGATTGGCTTAAGTAGTACAACTATCGTGTTTATTGCAGTGCCTACTAGCATCAGCGTTGAGCCTAATCTGTGCAGAACCATCATCGCAGCGCCCGCCGCGAGCGGCTACTTCTAGCGCAGCAATATCGACCAGCCGTTGTAGGCTACGTTTAATGATAAAAAGACGGCTAGTGCTACAACTAGGGCTAGGCACATAACGCCTAAAAACATAAAGCTCGCTGTAAATAGCAAGACTGCGCCACACTCTTGGTGCTTTGTAAGGCCTACTTGTTGGCATCGATTAGCCATAGCGCACCCTAAGTAGTTCATTAATGCACTATGAACTACTTAAGCTACCTGCTTTGTGATCAAATCCTGAGTTGTCGTATGAGTTTAGTTGCGATTGTTAGGCTTACTGAAAGACCTGCTCAATGGCATCGATCACTAATCCAGTGACAGCATTGATCAATAAAATATCCTCTCCGACGCGTACCACTTTCTGGCCTCGTGGTGTTTGCCCAAGCTCATATAGCAAGTTGCTCGGCAAATTGTAATACACCACATCTGCTTGCAAGGGCTGGCCTTTAGTCCATCTTTTGGCTTGTCCTGGAGGTGTGCAGCCATGACTTTTTTTGGCTAGGCCGGGAGGGCAATACCTAGATTTTTTCGCCCCATAATAAGTATGTATTTTCTTTTTTCTATCCAAGTCAAAGTAGCTGTTTTTTTTGCTGCGCTGATGCTTATTTTCACTCTGATGACCGTGATCATCATCATGCTTCTGCTTATAGCTCGCGGCGTTATGATGTTCTTTGTGCTCATCAGAGTCTGATTTTTTTGCAAAAACAGGGGCGCTGAGCAGCATACTAAAACCTACAGTAGCTGCCATCAGCTTGATTGACATCTTCATTTTTTACACCTAAGTAGTGAGTTGTGCTCAATATTACGAATAGCAATATTGAAGACATATCACCCTAACGACTAGGCCTGAAGAGTCGCTTACTGACGGTCGATGCATGAAT
>JBFJJU010000148.1:0-1833 GCA_041612115.1 Perlucidibaca sp. | reverse complement strand
GTTTGGCCGGCAGAGGATGTCAGTCGTTGGATTGCGCAATTTCATCGCCAGCTGCAGCAGGCAGGCAAACTTGAGCGACATATTAGCTTGAGCTTGTTTGCGCGCTGGTGCGATTGGATCGCCGTGCAACGCCATCTCAAAGTGTTGGGTATTTTTGCTCGCCTAAGCTTTCGCGACGGCAAGCATGGCTACCTCAATGACATTCCCGTTGTCTATCGCTATGCGCTCGATGAGTTAGCGCCTTATGCTGAGCTGGCACCATTACGCGCCATTTTATTACGGATATTGCCTGAGTATTTAGCGCGCAACCCGAGTGCTGCACCAATATTGGAGTCGTATTTGTGAAAGCGATGATTCTGGCTGCCGGTTTGGGTGCGCGCATGCGGCCTCTGACGGATGACACGCCGAAGCCATTACTTAAAGTGGCCGGCAAGCCGCTGATCGTATGGCATCTTGAAGCTTTGCGTGCGGCAGGAATAACACAAGTCGTTATTAATACTGCGTGGCTAGGTAAAAAGCTCGAGCAGGTCTTGGCGGATGGGCGCAGTTTCGGCGTGCGAATTCATTGGTCGCATGAGCCTGAAGGCAAGCCGTTGGAGACCGCTGGTGGTATCGTGCAGGCGCTGAGTTTGCTCGGCAATGATCCCTTCATTCTGGTTAATGGCGATATTTGGTTGCGCTATAACATGACGGCCTTGCGCGCAGCATTGGCTCCTGGCAAGCAGGCGCACTTAGTGTTAGTTGATAATCCTGAGCATAATTTAGCGGGAGATTTTGGCCTGCAAGGCATCACATCAGGTGCTCCAGTGGCTAGCGAGCAGGCATTGCTAACGACTAAGTGTGAAGACTCAGCCTTCACATATGCCGGCTTGGCCGTGTATTGTCCTAGTCTCTTTCAAGGCTTGAGCCAGGGAGTGCGGCCATTAGCCCCTTTGCTGCATGATGCCATTGCCGCCGGTCGCGCCAGTGGTGAGTATTTTCCCGGGCCATGGGTTGATGTCGGCACGCCGCAGCGACTCACCGATCTAGATGCGGCCATCCGCGCCCGCCAAATTTAACCTGCACGAGAGCGTTATGACTGAGTTTTTAATTGCACCATCCATCCTGTCTGCCGACTTTGCTCGCCTTGGTGCGGAAGTCGATGCCGTACTCGAAGCAGGTGCCGATGTCGTGCACTTCGATGTCATGGATAATCACTATGTGCCGAATTTGACCATTGGTCCCATGGTCTGCAAAGCACTGCGCAAATACGGCGTCACTGCGCCCATCGATGCGCATTTGATGGTGCGTCCGGTCGATCGACTGATTGGTGATTTTATTGAAGCGGGTGCCAGCATTGTCACCTTCCATCCCGAGGCATCGGATCATATCGACCGCTCATTGGAGCTGATACGCTCGGGTGGCGCCAAATGCGGCTTGGTGTTTAATCCCGGCACGCCGCTACATTATCTTGACTATGTGATGGATAAAGTCGATGTGATTTTGCTGATGAGCGTGAACCCTGGTTTCGGTGGGCAGAAATTCATTCCCGGCACCTTGGCGAAGCTGCGCGAAGCACGTGCACGCATTGACGCCTCGGGGCGTGATATTCGCTTAGAGATCGATGGTGGTGTGACCGCGAACAATATTCGTGAAATTGCCGAGGCGGGTGCGGATATGTTTGTTGCCGGTTCGGCGATTTTCAACGCGCCAAGTTATGCCGAAGCTATTGCTGCGATGCGTGCGGAGTTGGCGCAAGCAAAACGCTAGGGCAGACTGGTCGAAGTGCTTTCTAACAGCGGAGTGTGCGACATGGATGAACTGAAAAGTTGGTTTGGTGGTCTACCGCAACTC
>JBFJJU010000147.1:0-1901 GCA_041612115.1 Perlucidibaca sp. | reverse complement strand
TGTCGCGCCTTTGCCCGGCCCACTGGTGAGCAGCTTCAATGCGGATGGCTTGGGTGGTGGCAATAAAGCTTGGTTGGTGCTGGAGAAAATTATCCCCACCGAGCGCACACGGTCTGGATATTTCGCCGCAAAAATCTGCGTGATCATGCCGCCCATGGAGGCACCAACAATATGCGCGCGGCGAATTTGTAGGAAGTCGAGTAGGCCTAATACATCATCGGCCATATCCATTAAGGTATAGGGCACAGGGCTCGACAGGCCCAATTGTGCGCGCACCATGCGTTTCCAGACCGGACCCTTCACTTTCAAATCACTGAGCTTGCTGGATAAGCCAATGTCGCGATTATCAAAACGGATAACACGATAGCCTTCGGCCACCAAGCCTTCGCAAAAGCCTAAAGGCCATAGTGTGAGCTGCGCACTCAAGCCCATAATCAAAACAATGGGTGGATGCAAAACGTCACCCATATCTTCATAGGCCAGCTCTAAGCCATTGGCCTCGGCCATTCCACGGCGAATATTCATGCCTTATTTACTCACTTTCACAATAGGGTAGACCCAGCCACCGAGAGATTTTTCCAAGGCCATGGCACATGCCAAACCAAGATGATCATTGCCTTCTTTAGCAATGATTTGCACGCCTGTTGGTAGACCAGCGCTATTAAGACCGGTGGGAACTGATGTGCCGGGCAGCGACAAGGCATTAAACACGGCGCAGTTGACGAAATTAAACGGCGGCAGCATCGCATGATAATGCTTGGGTGCAACCGTCGGATACGGCGGCGTAATCAATACACCATCAGCGCCTAAAGCATCTTCAAGCTGACGCTTCAGCACTAAAGCCTGAGCACGTAATTTAGCCGTGCGCTTCGGTGTCCATTCTGGCAAACGCTCAAATAGCGCGAGAGCAATCAGCGGGAATGTGTGGTCGGAGCGGCCAATGGCGAAACGACCAAACTCGGCTAGTGCGGCGCGTGGCGCTCGCGTACCAAAGAGATGATCGGCAAAGGTCAGATCGCTGCCAGCAGTGGCGAGCATGGCCGACCACAGGTCTAGCGCCTTCGCCATCAAGGGCAAATGGATCGCTTCGACGCGAGCGCCTTGCGCCATCAACGCCTCAACAGCACGGTCGCGCGCGCCAAGTTGATCGACATCCGGCGAAATAGCCAGTTCACGAGCAAACTGCAGCACGCGCAACTTACTAATATCGACATCACTCACCGGCTGTAAATGCATCGCGCGATCGCCAGCAAGCACGCGCACCAGCGGCTCTAAATCTTCCGCGCGGCGGCATAAGGGCCCGCTAGATAAATGCCGATCAATTCCTCCAGATGGTCCAGGAAATTGGCCTTCATTATCGATCAGGCCCGGCGAGCATTTATGACCAAACACGCCGTTGAAAAATGCTGGCATCCGAATCGAGCCGCCAACATCGCCGCCCAAACCAAACGGTGATGCGCCGCTACCAACGATTGCGCCCTCACCGCCTGATGAGCCGCCGACTGTGTGTGCTGGATTGTAGGGGTTATTGGTGCGGCCATAGACCTTATTGAAAGTTTCCATCCACATGCAGAGCTCGGAAGTGTTAGTTACCCCGAGCGGGATGGCGCCAGCGGCGCGTAAATTCGCTACGATAGGCGCATCATCTGCGACCTTACGACCAATGCGGCTGACCAAGCCGGCGGTATTTGGCATACCGGCGAAGTGAAAGTTCTCTTTGACTGTGCATGGCACGCCAAGAAACGGTGGCAGTGACGCTAATTTGTGCGCCTTTTTTGCCTTCGCCACAGCTTCATCGGCTTTTGCAGCCTCAACACGGGCATCGGCAACGCGCTCGCACACCACGGCATTGAGCGTGGGATTAACTTGCCGCAAACGGGCAATATGCGCCTCAACCACAG
>JBFJJU010000146.1:0-2019 GCA_041612115.1 Perlucidibaca sp. | reverse complement strand
GCGTCATGACCTGGGCGATCTTTGACAAAAGTGATGAGATCTTCATAGCGCGCTACGCCAGCAGGTTTGCGGTCAGCGGCAAGCTCTTCAAGCAACGCACATAAGGTTCGCACCACATGAATATTGGTTTGCTCATTATGGCCGCCAATATTATAGGTTTCGCCTACTTCGCCGGTGGTGACCACGCGTATTAGTGCTCGTGCATGGTCCTCCACATAGAGCCAATCGCGAATTTGCAAACCATCGCCATAAACTGGCAGCGGCTTGCCTGCCAAGGCATTGAGCATCACGTGTGGGATGAGTTTCTCGGGGAAATGGTAGGGGCCGTAGTTGTTCGAGCAGTTGGTAATCAGCGTTGGAAAACCATAGGTTCGTTGCCAAGCGCGCACGAGGTGATCGCTCGCGGCTTTGCTAGCCGAGTATGGCGAGCTGGGCGCGTATGGTGTGGTTTCTAAAAACAGGTCATCGGTGCCATGGAGGTCGCCGTAGACTTCATCGGTGCTGATGTGATGAAAGCGAAAGGCCTCACGGCGCGATGCATCGAGGCCAGACCAATAGGCTCGAGCGGCTTCGAGCGAAGTGTAAGTGCCGGTGATATTGGTGTGAATAAACTCACCGGGTCCATCGATGGAGCGATCAACATGTGATTCGGCGGCCAAATGCATGACGGCATCGGGTTGATGCTCTGTGAAGACGCGATCAAGTGCGGCGCGATCACAAATATTGACTTGCTCAAAGGCGTAGCGTGATGAGCTCGCGGCATTGGCTAGTGATTCGGTGTTGCCGGCATACGTTAGGCAGTCAACATTGATCACTGAGTGTTGGCTGTGCGCAATTAGTTCGCGAACTACGGCTGAGCCTATAAAGCCGGCACCGCCGGTAACTAAAATTTTCATGCGTATTTCTTCCGTTTTTTCTTCGCATAGGGCGCGCTAACGCCACCTGGCTGACTCTTAAAGCGCCGATGAAACCACATGTATTGCGCTGGCGCACGACGGATCAGCGAACTCAACTCGGCATTGATGCGACTAGCATCCACCACATCATCGCCGCAAGGGTAGCCCTCTAGCGCTGGCGTAAAACTCAGCGTGTAGTCGGCGTCATCGCCGTGGCGCATGAAGTGTGAAAACAACACAGCGGAGCCATTCACTTTGGCCATGCGTGCGGTGGCGGTGAGCGTGGCGGCGGGCACGTCAAAAAATGGCGCCATCACGCCTTGTTTAAGGCCGAAATCTTGGTCCACCGAGGTCCATACGGTCTCACCTTTTTTCAGCGCTTTAAATAGCGAGCGCATGTCGGCGTGGTCGATTTGGCCGGTGTAGAGCTTGGCGCGGCGCTTGCGAATAAACCAATCGGCGACGGGATTATTTTGTGGGCGATAGACTACTTGCAATGGAAACTGCTGCGAGATGATGACGCCGCTTAAGTCTAAGTGGCTGTAATGCGCGCCTAAGATAATTACGCCTCTGCCCTCAGCTTGGGCGGCATGGACATGCTCCACGCCTTGTACTCGGCAATTTTGCAGTAGGCGACTGGGCGAGCGCATCCAGCCTCGGGCGACTTCCATTACGCCGATGCCGCCTTCGCGGAAGATGTCGCGCACTAAGCGTTCGCGCTCACTCTCACTGAGCTCGGGGAAGCACAGACCAATGTTCACGCGAGTATCCGCCACGCGTGATGGCACCAGCTTATAAGCCAGCGCGCCAATGCCAGCGCCAATGCGCCGTTGTGCAGCCCAAGGTAGCCAGCCGAGCAGGCACATTAGGCCAAGGCCAAACCAAGTCAGCCAGTAGCGCGGGTGCAAAAGTGCCCAATGGATGCCGTCGTCGGCGCGAACAATGCGAGCCATAATTACCTGTCATCAAAACCTAAACAGCGCCTAGTGTATGCGGGTAGAATCATTGCCTCCAGTATTTCCGAGGAATGGCTTTTGCCCCGTTGGCTCTACACCGTGTTGCTCACGCTAGCATTCCCTTTTGTGTTTCTGCGGCTATGGCTGCGCGGGCGCACGTCACCTGC
>JBFJJU010000145.1:0-2264 GCA_041612115.1 Perlucidibaca sp. | reverse complement strand
TCGTTTTGTTCAAGCTTAGCCATGATTCAACCCTTAGAATTCCAGACCGGCTTCACGCGCAGCATCTGCTAATGCTTGCACGCGACCGTGATACTTAAAGCCGGAGCGATCAAACGCTACACGGGTGATACCTACTGCCTTGGCGCGCTCAGCAACCAATGCACCAACTTTCTTGGCCGCATCGATATTGCCTGTGCCGCCATCACGCAGCGATGCGTCCAAGGTGGAAGCCTGAGCCAGAACCGAACCACTGTCTGCCGAAATAATCTGAGCATACATATGTCGTGGAGTACGGTTCACGCAGAGACGAACAGCACCTTGTTCGCGAATCTTGATGCGCGTGCTGCGAGCACGACGCTGACGAGCAACTTTCTTGTCGTTCATGGTGAGTCTCTACCTCGTTACTTCTTCTTGGCTTCTTTACGCAGAACATTCTCGTCTGAGTAACGAACACCCTTGCCCTTGTAAGGCTCTGGCGGACGGTAGCCACGCACGTTGGCGGCGACCTGACCGAGGAGCTGCTTGTCGATAGACTTCAAAATGATCTCAGTTGGTGTTGGCGTTTCCGCAGTTACACCTTCTGGCAATTCAAAATCGACCGGGTGCGAGAAGCCAAGCGCTAAGTTTAGCGTTTTGCCTTTTGCAGCGGCTTTGTAACCCACACCAATGAGCTGCAATTTGCGCTCGAAGCCTGCGGACACACCGATTACATAGTTGTTAAGAACAGCACGAGCAGTGCCTGTCTGCATCCAGCCAGCTTGCGTGTCTTCGCGTGGCGAAAACTTTAACTCACTACCTTCTTGCGCAACAGAGACTAGGTCATTGAGCATAAAGCTCAAAACGCCTTTGCCACCCTTAACTTGAACGTCTTGGCCCTTAATGATTACTTCTACGCCAGCTGGCAAAGTAATCGGGGATTTGGCAACACGAGACATCTTCGCTTCCTCTTACGACACGAGCGCGATGACTTCGCCACCCACGCCAGCAGCGCGTGCGGCACGATCAGTCATGATGCCCTTGTTAGTCGACACAAGCAGAACACCTAAGCCCTGCTTGACGCGTGTTAACTCACTGGAGCCTTTGTAAATACGAAGGCCCGGGCGGCTAATACGCTTAATTTCTTCAATTACTGGCTTACCTTCGAAATACTTCAAAGTCAGAGTAAGTACCGGCTTAGGACCTTCACTTACTTCTGAGCCAGCTACATAGCCTTCGCTTTGCAGCACATTGGCTAGCGAAACTTTTAGCTTCGATGACGGCATACCAACGGTTGGCTTACCAGCACGTTGGGCATTACGAATGCGCGTTAGCATATCCGCAACAGTATCTTGCATACTCATTCTGTAACCCTCTTACCAGCTAGCCTTAACAACGCCTGGCACATCGCCACGCATCACAGCTTCACGCAACTTAATACGTGACAGGCCAAACTTACGGAAATAGCCGTGTGGACGACCCGTTAAACCGCAGCGATTACGCAAACGGCTTGGGCTCGAATCACGTGGCAAGCCTTGTAGGCGCAGAATGGCAGACCAACGATCTTCTTCGCTGGCGCTAACACTCGAAATCGTTGCTTTCAGTTCCTGACGAAGCGTTGAGAACTTGGCAACTAGTTTTTCGCGCTTTAATTCGCGATTCTTCATGCTCTTCTTAGCCATGTCTCAGCCTCACTTAAACGGGAACTGGAAAGCTCGCAGCAATGCGCGACCTTCTTCATCGGTACGTGCAGTAGTGGTGATAACCACATCCATACCACGTAGGCGATCAATTTTGTCATAATCGATTTCAGGGAAAACGATCTGCTCTTTTAGGCCGAGGCTATAGTTGCCACGACCATCAAATGACTTGGGACTAAACCCACGGAAGTCACGAATACGAGGAATCGTGATGCCGATCAAACGATCTAAAAATTCATACATCATGTCGCCGCGCAAAGTTACTTTGCAGCCAATTGGCCAACCATCACGGATTTTAAAGCCTGCGATGGATTTGCGAGTGAGCGTGACAACGGGTTTTTGGCCAGAAATCAACTGCATATCGGCCACGGCGCCATCGATAAGCTTCTTATCTTGGCTAGCACCGCCCACTCCCATATTCAGAGTAATCTTTGTGATGCGCGGTATCTGCATCACGTTTTTGAGACCTAGCTCTTCTTGCAGCTTAGGTGAAATCTCATTTTTAAATACAGCTTTCAGTCTGGCCATTTCAACCAACCTACCTTACTTAATGTCAGCGACTTCGCCGGTCGATTTAAAAATACGGAC
>JBFJJU010000144.1:0-2475 GCA_041612115.1 Perlucidibaca sp. | reverse complement strand
GTGAACCACCTGATCCCATCTCGAACTCAGTAGTGAAACCGGTCAGCGCCGATGATAGTGTGGCAGTAGCCATGTGAAAGTAGGTCATTGCCAGGCACCTAATGCAACAGCCCTCGTCAGAAATGACGGGGGCTTTTTGCTTTCTGAGACTTGGTAAGCACCGACAATCTCATGCTGTGACGCTGTTATCTCTTGGCTGCTGTATGGGCGCTTTTACGGCGCATGATTTCAACGCTATTATCAGTGTTCTTTGCATCTTCTCTTGGCGAGTCCATGCCATTATCTTTATTACTTACGCTATCTGCAGACAGCCCCACATCTGGTGAGCGCCTTGCTAAGCAGTTTGGTTGCACTCGCGCGGCCATTGCGAAACGCATTACGGCCCTTCGAGGCATGGGGGTGTTGATTGAGGCATTGCCACGGCTAGGCTATAAGCTTGGTTATCACTATGTTTGGTGGGATGAGCCAAAGCTGCGTGCTCAGCTTGCTGGCTTGACCGCTTTGACGAACTGTTATGTGCTGAGCCGTATTGACTCAACCAATCTTTGGATGCGAGACCGCATAGCTAAAGCAGGGCTGGGAGAGATGCAGCTCGCAATCACCGACTTTCAGCAAAAAGGACAGGGCCGTCGTGGGCGCGAATGGTTGAGTTTGCCTGGTCGGCAAATCACTGCAAGCATAGGCCTTGTGTCTGCTCAAAGCCCTGTTGCGTGGGTGGGTGTGGCTATTGCGGTGGGATTAAGCTTGGCATCCACTTTGCGCCACATGGGCTGGCCTGTTGAACTGAAATGGCCCAATGATCTGTGGCTAGATGGAGAGAAGTTGGGCGGAATTTTGGTTGAGATGGATGCTATGGCTGAAGGTCCTAGTCGCTTGATCATTGGCTTCGGTATAAACGAATTACTATTGAGCTCCGAAAAAAAATCTCTGGCAAGGCCTGTGGCCGCACTGCAGGATTTAAAAATAGACTATGACCGACATGATCTATGTGCTGCGCTTTGCAGTAATGTGATCCAAATGCTGATGGACTTTAGTCGCGATGGCCTAGCTTCTTGGCGCCCGCTTTGGACTAGCTATGATGCGCTTTCTGAGCGCATGGTCAGTTTCGAATATCAGGGCGAATGGAGAGAGGGCTGCGCTCAGGGGATTGATGAGCAAGGGGCTTTGCTGATCTTGTGTGGCTCTGAACTAGTGCGCTGTCATTCTGGTGAGGTTAGTGTGCGAATCAATACATGAAGTTGCTAATAGACTTGGGTAACACCCGCTTAAAGGCTTGCGCTCAAGATGATTTACTGCGCCTATTAGAGGAAGTCATTGATGTTCCTTCTATGCAGTCTTGGCTTGGCCGTCATGGTGCCTTGATAACGGCTGTGGCTATCGCTTCTGTGGCGACACAGGAAGCCTTTCGCCGCGTTAAGTGTGTGGTTACCAATAGCCTGCCATCTGTGCCGATATTTCAGCTTCAATACGACTCCAAATTACTCGCCACGCATTATGAGTTTCCAGAACGATTAGGGATTGATCGTTGGTTGGCGTTATTGCCACTTGTACGCCTAGGTGATGCTGTCGTAATCGATGCCGGAACAGCTTTTACGATAGATGTGCTGGGCGAAGGAGCTCATCAGGGCGGATATATTCTGCCAGGCTTAAGGCTGCAACGCGATGTTTTGGCGCAGCAGACAGCTTCTGTAAGTTTCCCAAGCATAGGACTTGGTGCAGTGCATCTCGGGCTAAATACGGCAGAGTGTGTCAGTCATGGTGGCTTGCGTGCATTAATAGCACTTGCTAACGATGTTGGTGCGCAATTTAGTAAAGGCTCAGGGCGTTCTAGGCTGTATATAACGGGGGGTGATGCGCCATATTTTAAGGGCCACCTTGATGCCGAGTGTCGCCCATTATTAGTTTTCGAAGGTATGCTCATTGCACTAAATCACCTTGTTGAGAAAAGTAGATGAAGCCTATCGCGTTGGCATTAAGTGCAGTGGCTGTGTTTCTTGCAGCAATAATTATTTGGCAGTCCGGAGATGTTGTACAGACAGCAGACCGTGTCACGCGTGATGCACCCTTGTCGCTTTGGAGCACGATTAAGCGTGCATCTGAGGCTTAGAGAAGTTCAATTGCCGAAATAAAGAGCAGATGATTATACGAAAAGCGTAAAACGGTGTTGTTTACCTCTGCAGTATTCATTAAACTTCTGCGCCTCGTATGAAGAAGCCGGTATAGCTCAGCTGGTAGAGCAACTGACTTGTAATCAGTAGGTCCCGGGTTCGACTCCTGGTGCCGGCACCAAGCGAGAGCGTGTAAATGGAGTGGTGCAGCGGCTTGTATTTGCCTCTGCATGCTAATAGAGGTGGGATTCCCGAGCGGTCAAAGGGATCAGACTGTAAATCTGACGCGAAAGCTTCGAAGGTTCGAATCCTTCTCCCACCACCATTGCAGCAGCTCAGCAGAAATATGCGGGTATAGTTTAGTGGT
>JBFJJU010000143.1:0-2789 GCA_041612115.1 Perlucidibaca sp. | reverse complement strand
TCGGTCATCGCGTTAGTTCCCGCTCAGGTGTCGTTGTGTATCCACGCAAAACCACCATAGTGGCTATCACTATGATAGTCAATGTATATACATTAATATAATTGGCTTCGGCTAACTTCGCCATCTATCAAGCATATAGAGTCGCATCATAATACTAAAGCCAATCTGCCTTTTTGGTTATCAGCATAACAAGGCGGCTCTTAAGCTGCGGTCTTAAGCTGCGGCAGCGTCAGTGTCATGCACAAGCCATGAGGCTGTATGTTCTCGGCAGTTAGCGTACCGCCGTGCATTTTGGTGGCTTGCTGTGCAATGGCTAAGCCTAAGCCATAGCCATTACGCGTGTGGGCTTTCGACACGCCTGCTTCACTACGGTAAAACGGCTCAAACATGCGGACTAAGTGGGCGTGAGCCACGCCAGGCCCGGCATCAACGACTTTTAAGCAAATATGCTCAGGCAGTTGAAGTAGCGTGACACGGACGGTGCTGCCTTCGGCCGTGAACTTGATTGCATTGCGCACAATATTCTCGATGGCACGCCCGAGCACGGTTTCATCGATAGTTGTGATGACCGGCGTTGCGGTAGAGAAGTCGATGGATTTAGTCGACTCAGCGAGCTCATAGCTGGCGTCATCAACGATACTGGCCACCAGCTCATTGAGATCAATGCTGCGCAAGTTTAGCGTCGCCTGTGTGCTCTCTAAGCGCGATAGTGTGAGCAGTTCGCCAATCAGCGTATCAAGCCGCTCTGATTCGACCTCAATGCGCGCGAGGCTATCATGTATGGCGCTAGGCGTTTGATGCGCTATGCCAATGGCAATTTGCAATCGTGCTAATGGCGAGCGAAGTTCATGCGAGACATCGTGTAGCAGGCGCTTTTGCGCCTCAATATGCTGCTGCAGCTGATTGGCCATCTGGTCAAAAGCCACACCGAGGTCGGCTAACTCATCGCGGCGGCCATTCATAGCAAATGCCACGCGCGTATCGAGCTCGCCGCGCGCCACTTGATTTAAGGCATGGCGTAGGTGTCGAATCGGTTTGGCTAGATACCAAGCAATCGCGGCGCTAAACGCTAGGCTGGCGAGTAGGCCAGTGAGCCAAGGCCAGTAGGGTTGGCGTTTGGGGCGATGAGGTGGCTCTAGCCCCGCCTGCATGCGCAGCTCACGACGTAGCTGGCGTAACTGTTTGCGCTGCTCAGGATTAGTAATGCCATCGGCAAATAGTGCTGGGTTTGCCGCCAAAATAGCTTGTGTTGACTCTGCACGCACTCGATCACGCTCGTTATTGACCATCACGCCTACGATGAAGCTGGCGCTAATCAGCGCTAGCCAAAAGCCCAGTAATAACTTCCAAAATAATCGTCCCATTAGCTCACTCGCAATTGGTAGCCTTGGCCACGCACAGTCAAAATTAGTGCTTGCTGCTCACCGAGAGCCACGAGTTTTTGCCGAATACTACTGATGTGCACGTCAATGCTGCGATCAAAGCGCATGAGCTTGCGCCCAAGTGCTAGCTCCGAGAGATGAGCTTTGCTGACGATGCTTCCGGCTTGTGTCATCAGGGCTTCGAGCAGACTGAACTCGGTGCTAGTTAGCTCAAGCTCTTTGTCAAGCCAATGCACGCGACGTTGTCTCGGCCAGAGCGTGAGGCCGCTATAGCTAAGTGCGGCATCAGGCCGAGGCGTTAGTTGCTTCACATCGGCGCTCATGACTTCTGTACGCCGTAAAATGGCTCGAATGCGCGCCAGAATTTCGCGCGGCGAGCAGGGCTTGGGCACATAGTCGTCGGCACCAAGTTCTAAGCCAATTATGCGATCGATGTCATCGCCTTTAGCAGTGAGCATGAGCACGGGAATCTGGCTACTTTGGCGTATCTGTCGCAAGGTTTCGATGCCGTTTTGGCCCGGCATCATGACGTCGAGAATGACCATCTGAAAGCGACCACTGAGTGCCAGTGCGGCACCAGTTTGGCCATCATGCGCGGCTTCGCTAGCAATGCCCTCAGCACTTAAGTAGGTAGCGAGGAGCTCGGTGAGCTCGCGGTCATCATCGACAAGTAAAATAGGCTGCATAGCCACACTCAGCTAATGGTGGTGAGGCCATGATACGACCTAGTTTCATGACGCGTGCCATCTTTACCTAGCTTTACAGTCCGCTTAACGCAAGTTAACGCATGCCATGGGCACACTGAAGTCACGGATCAACGCTTAGATGATCTCAGCATTTCATAACGAGGATTTAACGATGATGAAGAAAACATTGACTGCATTGATTGCTGCTTCAGTTTTATCGATGGCCATACCAGCGACAGCACAAGCCGCGTGGTGGAATTTTGGTGGCGATAAAGCCGAGCATAAAGCAGATCATAAGTGTGAACATCATAAGAAGGGCATGCGTGGAGAGGAGCGTGGCCTTCGTGAGTTGAAATTAACTGATACACAGAAAAAACAAATACGTAAAATACGTCGCGAGCAGCACGATAGCTTTCGCCTAAAAATGAATGCGATATTGACGCTTGAGCAGCGCGATATTGTTGCCAAGTACGAAGCGAAGCGGGCAGAACATCGCGAGCAGCGTTCTGAAAGAAACAAATAAGCTAATAGTTAGGCGAAAAAAGCCGGATAACCTTTTCAAGTTATCCGGCTTTTTCTTTATATGGTGCGCCCAGAGAGATTCGAACTCCCGACCCCCAAGTTCGTAGCCTGGTGCTCTATCCAGCTGAGCTATGGGCGCATTGCAGAGGCCGCGCATTATGCGTATCGGCCTATTCATCGTCAAGTGTGTTTTGGTTGA
>JBFJJU010000142.1:0-2806 GCA_041612115.1 Perlucidibaca sp. | reverse complement strand
GTTAACAGTGCGTTCAATGCTATTGAGATAACCTTCGTTGAATTGGTCAGGCTCAGGCTCGGCAGCCTTCCACATGAACCCGAGACGAATTGCGTTAAAGCCATGCTCGGCGAGAAAGGCACCGTCATCATCATCAAAACCAACTGATTCAAGCGTGTAGGGCGTCTCTTTGGCGACCATATTGAAGCCATGGAAAATAATGACATGGCCATCAGCATCGGTTACCCAGCCATTGGCTTGGTTGAACGATGCTTTCGCCGCAGCGGCTTCAGATGATGAGGAAGGTGTTAGCTTAGAGCTGCTAGTGCTACCGCCACAGGCAGAGACCATAAGAGACAACAATACACCGAGAAAAATAGAGATCTTCATCATTAGGACGACCTTGTATAGATTACAAAGCATTCTACGGACTACCTTAAGCAAGTCATTGCCGAATACAGTCATCCTCACTGTCCGATTCGGACAAGGCACTGATATCGATGTATCACATAGGCAAAGGGCTTAATTTCAGTATAGATTGAGCGCTGTTTCGGCGTTTACGCAGGCTCTATGACTCATTTTTCGACATCCGCAGCACACGGTCTTAAAGACGTTGCTGGCGAAGCATCGGCCTCTGGTTTGCTGCGGTATGTTCACGCAGCAAAGAAGCTAGGTGTTGATAGCGAACAGGCACTCAACTTATTAGGTTTGGATCAGCAAGATATTCAGAATGCGCAGCGCCGCTTGCCTGCTGCGATACACGAACGTTTGTTGATGGCGCTTGTTGAGCAGTCGCAGGATGTCTTGTTTGGGCTACGGGCAGGGCTGATCGTGCAGCCAGATGCATGGAGCGTCTTGGGCTATATTTTAATTAATTGCGCCTCACTGGGTGATGCGATGGCGCGAGTAGCTAGCTACGAGCGGTTAGTAGGTGAGCTTGGTGTGAGTCAGGTCGAGCCGTTGGATGGGCGTATTTGTATGAGCTGGCATGCACGAGTCGCCAACCCACAGGTGAAGCGTCATATGGTGGAAAATGTACTTGCGTCTTGGCTTTCATTTGGCCAATGGATTGCTGATACCAATCGCCCGCCATGTGAAATTAGGTTTGAGCATAGCTTGCCCGATGGTGCTAAGAGCGCAGACTATTTTGAGCTTTTTGGATGTCCTGTACTGTTTGATCAGTTGTTTAGCGGAATTGTTATTGATCACGACATGCTAATGCTGCCATTGCGACAAGCCGATGCTGGTTTACTACAAGCATTAGAAGCTCATGCTCAAAAGCAGCTGTCTGCGCTAAGTAGCGATAGCCAGACGTGGCGACTGAAAGTGAGGCATGAGCTGCTTCGTCAGCTACAACATGGCGCTATCAATAAATCTGAAGTGGCCATTCAGCTGGGCGTTAGTGGCCGAACTTTGCAGCGCTACCTTCGGCTTGAAAATACGCACTATCAACTCGTTCTTGATGAGCTGAGGCAAGAGCAAGCGGAATTACTCTTATCTGATCCTACGCAGTCATTTATCGATATCGCTCAAGCTTTGGGCTACGAGGAAGTGGCCTCTTTTTATCGTCGATTTAAGTTGTGGACGGGCGTGACTCCTGGCGAGTATCGCAATGCCAATATGTCCGAATAGGACAATGAGCATGACTCGATTCGGTAATGACTCTTAACGCCTGAGCCTTACCATGACGCCTCTACGCCAGAGGCATATTCCTAATGAAAGCTAATATTCTTGCCTGTCTAATTGCATCAGTCGTGATGGTCAGCTGTATCGATGAAGGCACTCGTCAGGAAGAAAGCACAGCGGCTTCTGAATCTGCTGCGCGTGCAGCGCCATTGCCTAGATTACATGCGGAGACAGGTAATCGAGCAGGAATTTACGATGAGTTTGATCGAGAAGTGTTACTGCGTGGCGTGAATTACACCTCTTTAGGTGATTACTACCAGGGCCGCCCCGATCTTCCTCCTGCGGTAAAGCCTCGACCACATGACCTGCCAAATATGGCCAGCCTTGGCTTTAACGTGATCCGCTTGGTGATCCACTGGTCACAGTTAGAGCCTATGCGTGGCGAGCTAAACCAAGCGTATATACGTGAGATTCGTGAGCAAGTGCACGCTGCTGCAGATCAAGGCATGTATGTAGTACTGGACATGCATCAAGACGCATGGGGTAAGCATATTGCGACACCTGCTGGTGAGTTTTGTTTGCCACCGTTGTTGCAGCCTGCCATTGGCTGGGATGGCGCCCCTGATTGGGCAACCATTACCGACGGCTTAAGTACTTGCCGAATCAGTATTCGTGAGCTATCGCCAGCCGTTACAGCTGCTTTTACTAACTTCTGGTTAGATAGAAATGGTATTCAAAGCGCTCTAGTTACTACTTGGGGAAAGCTTGCTGCTGAGTTTGCGGCGGAGCCTGCAGTCGCTGGCTATGATCTGCTCAATGAGCCTCATCCCGGCTTTTTGCTTGGTGTGTCGGAGTTGCTATCCACCGGTAGCTTTTATGGTCGGGCGATAAAAGCTATTCGCGCTGCGGAAGCCAATACCACCAATGGCTTTTCCCACATTGTATTTTTTGAGCCTACAGTGGATTGGTCAGCCTTTGGTGCAACGCTCCCACCACTAAAAGGCTTTACCAGCGATACCAATATTGTCTTTGCTCCTCACCTGTACGCCGACTCCATTACGATAGCGCCGCTTAGTATTGAGCAAGGTTTTCAGCTCGCGAAGCTAGCGGCGGACTCGCTGGGCACAGCCTTATGGTCTGGTGTGTGGGGATGGTTCGGAGATCCTGTAGAAAATGATGCGAAGCTTCGAGAGTACGCCTC
>JBFJJU010000141.1:0-2875 GCA_041612115.1 Perlucidibaca sp. | reverse complement strand
CGGGCCGCGCTTTTTAGCGGGACGGGCTTCCTCGGCAGGAGCTGGCGCATAGGCCTGATCCATACCACCCAGGATTTCACCCTTGAAAATCCACACTTTAACGCCGATACAGCCGTAGGTGGTTTCAGCACGCACGATCGAGTAATCGATATCGGCACGCAGGGTATGAAGTGGCACACGGCCTTCGCGATACCATTCAGTACGAGCAATCTCTGCTCCACCTAAACGGCCCGACACTTCAACCTTGATCCCTTTAGCGCCAGCACGCATGGAGTTCTGTACCGCGCGCTTCATAGCACGACGGAACATCACACGACGCTCAAGTTGCGAGGCAATACCTTCAGCAACGAGCTTGGCATCTAAGTCTGGCTTACGGATTTCGTCGATGTTGATCTGTACCGGCATCTTCATCAATTTGGCTACTTCACGGCGTAGACGTTCAACGTCCTCACCTTTTTTGCCAATCAACACGCCAGGGCGAGCTGTCGAAATCGTAATACGCGCATTCTCGGAAGGACGTTCAATGAGGATCTTGCTCACTGAGGCAGCCTTAAGACGCACATTTAAAAACTCACGCACTTGCAAGTCAGCGAGTAGAAACTCAGCGTATTGCTTCGGGCTGGCATACCAGTTGGCATTGTGTTTTTTAACAACGCCTAAGCGGATACCGATTGGATGAACTTTCTGACCCATTTCTTCAGCCCCTTACTTGCCTTCAGCCACGATGACGGAGATGTGGCATGTGCGCTTGCTAATACGATCCGCACGGCCTTTGGCGCGCGGCATAATACGCTTGAGCGTTACACCTTCATCTACATAGATAGTGGCGACACGTAGTTCGTCCACATCCGCCCCCTGGTTGTGCTCAGCATTGGCAATTGCCGATTCGAGCACTTTCTTTACGAAGCCTGCAGCCTTCTTATCGCTAAAATTTAGCGTATTCAGGGCCAGCTCCACGGACAAGCCGCGAACTTGATCGGCGACAAGGCGAGCCTTTTGAGCCGAGATCGGCGCGCCACGCAGTTTTGCGATAGCTTCCATCATGCTCTCCTTAACGCTTCGATTTCTTGTCGACTACGTGACCGCGATAGGTACGTGTCGGCGCGAATTCGCCAAGTTTATGACCAACCATATGTTCAGTTACGAACACAGGCACATGTTGTTTGCCGTTATGCACGGCAATCGTCAAGCCAACCATTTCCGGCAGAATCATCGAACGACGCGACCAGGTCTTGATGGGCTTTTTCGAGTTGGCTGCCGCCGCTGCTTCTACCTTAACAAACAGGTGAGTATCAACGAACGGACCCTTTTTCAGTGAACGAGGCACAATAAGACTCCTCTACCCATTACTTGACGCGACGGTCGCGGACGATCATGCCGCTCGTACGCTTATTGTTTCGGGTTTTATAACCCTTGGACGGCGTGCCCCATGGCGACACCGGCTGCATGCCCTTGTTACGGCCTTCACCACCACCATGCGGGTGATCGACCGGGTTCATGGCCATACCACGAACTGTCGGACGAACACCACGCCAGCGGCTGGCACCGGCTTTACCCAACGAACGCAAGCTATGCTCACTGTTGGAAATTTCACCGAATGCAGCACGGCAATCGACGTGAATTTTACGCATTTCGCCTGAGCGTAAGCGCACGATAGCGTAGCTACCATCACGACCGAGCAACTGAGCTGAAGTACCTGCCGAACGAACCAATTGAGCACCTTTACCAGGCTTCAATTCGATACAGCAAATCGTCGAACCGAGTGGCATATTGCGCAATGGCAAAACGTTACCCACTTTGATCGGCGCTGCGTCACCCGACATTACTTGATCGCCAACTTGCTGATTTTTCAGCGCGATCATGTAACGACGGTCGCCATCAGCATATTTCAGCAAGGCAATGTGCGCGGTACGGTTAGGATCGTATTCAATACGCTCAACAGTGGCTGGAATGCCATCTTTGCCGCGCTTGAAATCAATCACTCGGTATAACTGTTTGTGACCACCACCAATGTGACGCATGGTGATGTGGCCATTATTGTTACGACCGCCAGATTTTGATTGTGATTCGACCAAAGGCGCGTGTGGGCGACCCTTGTGAAGGTGCTTATGAACAACCTTCTCAACGAAGCGGCGACCTGGCGAGGTCGGTTTGCATTTTACAATTGCCATGTCAGTTCTCCCGGCCCTTATTCGACTGTGCCAATGGCATTGAAGTCGATGTCAAAGCCTTCCTTCAGCGAGACATAAGCCTTTTTGAAGTCTTGGCGACGGCCCTGGGAGCGACCAAAGCGTTTGCTTTTGCCCTTGACCAGCACTGTGTTAACCGCATCAACTTTAACGTTGAGCAGATCTTCAACGGCCTTCTTGATTTCTAGCTTGTTGGCGTCGCGACTCACCTTAAAAACCACTTGGCGATGCTTTTCAGCTACCATCGTGGCCTTCTCGGACACATGCGGCGCAAGCAATACTTGCAACAGACGTTCCTGGCTCATCCCAATTCCACCTCAAGTTTCTTGGCTGCAGGCACCGACATCAGTACCTTTTCGAAGCCAATCAAGCTCACTGGATCAACAGCCGTCGTATCAATTACATCGATATGCGGGATGTTGCGTGCCGCGAGATACAAGTTCTCGTCAACAGCATCAGTGATGATCAGCGCGTTCGTCAGACCCAAGCTTTGCAGCTTAGCCATCAGTTCTTTCGTTTTTGGTGCAGAAACCGTGAAGTCATCTACAAGCACTAGGCGATCTTGGCGAACGAGTTCAGCCAAAATACACTGCATAGCACCGCGATACATCTTACGGTTTACTTTTTGATCCCAGTCTTGCGGACGTGCTGCAAAGCTCTTTCCGCCGCCACGCCAAATGGGGCTG
>JBFJJU010000140.1:0-2904 GCA_041612115.1 Perlucidibaca sp. | reverse complement strand
TCGTCTGGTCCATCTGCGTCTTGCTGAGATGGATCTGGCGTGTTCGGCTTTTTGGTGCTCATGTGGCCCCTCGCGCAACGGCTGCAAAATAAGAGCGGGATTATAAGCCGAGAAGGGGGGGCTTGTCAGCTCACACGCACGCTCAGCTGCTCGGTGCTTGAGGTAATTGTCGCATCCACTCGGCTAGTTCGCGCTTAGCCTGCGTTAAAGTCAGCAGGTTTTCCATATTTGGCGATGCTTTCAATGCGTTATCGGCATGAGCAATGCGCTGTTCTAATAGTCGTCCATGTAAGCGATGGCCAAGAGCAATAGCTTCTAGCGCATTGTCGGCATCGGGCAAGAGGCTTTCGGCGGCTGCGATGGCGGCTAATGCTTCGCCTTCGGGGCGGCCATGCCAACTGCCTAGTAGCGCGGCTAAGGAGCGCTCTGGCGCCTCTCGCAAGGCTTGAGCTAATGTGCAAAGTAGCTCAGTTTCAGGGTCGTTGAGGCTGCTGAGCATGACCTCGGGCCAGAGTTGTGCGTGAGTTGGCTCGCGTAACAGGAGGCGAATGGCCTGTGCCGATAATGAGCGTAGGCTGGGTCGAGTTGGCGCCTGTGGGCGTGATTTGCGAGCAGCTTGTTGGCTGAATAGGCGTTGGTTTGGCGTGAAGCTCGAGGGGCGTTCATCAGCATGGTTAGATGAACTTGCTAGGTTGGCGTAATACGCCTCGTCAATGGCGCCGCGCTCGTCATCATCTGCGGCCCAGTGTGAATCATATGCACTGTCATGTGAGGAGTCTTGCGAAGGCAGAGATTGCATGCTTTGTGGTGTGGTCTGCGCCATAGCCTCAGCAGCGGCCTTTGCCGCTTGCTCACGCGCAGCGGCCTGCGCGTCATGCTTTTCTAGCATTTGCGTAAGCTGCTTTTCCAGCACCGCCACGCTGAGCTGAGTAATTTCACTTAGGCGTTGCAGCAGAAGCGTGCGAAACAGTGACTCCGGCATGGTCATCAGCAATGGCAGCGCCAAGGTTGCGAGCTGCGTGCGGCCTTCGATCGATGCTAGATTTAGCGCTTCACTTAAATGCTTAAACAGTTGGTCTGCCAGCGGCACGGCATCGGCATCGATGCGGGCACGAAACATTGCGCTGCCTTCTTTGCGTACTAGGCTATCGGGGTCTTCGCCATCGGGCAGAAAAAGAAATTTCGCACTAACGCCATCGCGGAGGGCGGGCAAGGCATTTTCTAGGGCACGCCAGGCGGCGCGGCGGCCGGCACTATCGCCATCGAAGCAAAAAACGACTTCGGGTACGACGCGAAATAGGCGCTCGACATGGGTGGTGCTGGTAGCAGTGCCCAGTGTTGCTACGGCCTCGTTGATGCCAGCTTGTGCGAGTGCGACAACATCCATATAGCCTTCAACGACGAGCAAGCGCGTGAGCTTGCCGGATTGACGCGCCTCATAAAGGCCATAAAGCTCTTGGCTTTTATGGAAAACCGGAGACTCAGGTGAGTTCAGGTATTTGGGTTTGTCGTCGTTGAGCACGCGGCCACCAAAGGCGATGACGCGGCCACGAAAATCACGAATGGGGAAAATCACCCGATCGCGCATCGCGTCATAGTGTGATTGGCGCTGCGGGTTGAAAATAGCTAAACCAGAGGCTAGCAAGAGATCGCGCATGGCGGTGTCTTGGCCGAGGCTTTGCAGCAAATTATCCCAGCCTGGCGGCGCGTATCCAATGCGAAATTGCTTGGCGATTGCGCCGCTAACACCACGATTTTTGAGGTAGCCAACGGCGCGTTGTTTTTGCGTGGCGCTACGAAGTTGCTGCTCAAAAAATATGGCGGCGCGCTCGAGGGCATCAAATAAAGGTTGCTGCGATGGTTTATGTGCTGCTGCGGCATCGCGCGTTTCGGGCAGTGTTAAGCCGGCGGCGCCAGCGAGCTGGCGCAGGCCATCGATAAAGTCTAGGCGATCATGCTCCATCAGAAAGCTCAATGCGTTGCCGGTTGCGCCACAGCCGAAGCAGTAATAAAACTGCTTCTCGCGATTGACCGTAAACGAGGGAGATTTTTCTTGATGGAAGGGGCAGCAGGCTGAGTAATTTTTGCCCGCGCGCTTAAGCTTGACGCGCGCGTCAATCAGATCGACGACATCGGTGCGCAAGAGCACTTCATCGATAAATGATTGCGGAATACGACCAGCGGCCATGCGGGCTAATGCTCAAGCAGAAACGGGGAGTTGAGTGTGCGACAGCAAGCCTTGCTGTGCAATCGTCAACTCATTAGGCCGCGGCTCTAGGCTGACGATTGCTTTAAGCGGCACTACCTAAGCTGAAAGGCGCGCTTTAACTTGCTGCGACAACGCGCCGACATCGGCACGACCAGCGACCATGGGGCGCAATAAGTTCATCACTTTGCCCATGTCTTTCGGGCTAGTGGCGCCAGCCTCAGCAATGGCAGCAGAAATCAGTGAGAGTATTTCTTCTTCGCTCAATGGTGCCGGCAAAAACTCTTGTAGAATGGCGATTTCAGCATCTTCGCGCTCGGCCAGTTCTGGGCGACCACCGGTGACGAAAGCGGCGGCAGATTCGCGGCGCTGTTTCACTAGTTTTTCCATGACGGCTAGAGAGCGAGCATCGTCGAGCTCAATGCGCTCATCGACTTCAATTTGTTTAAATGCGGCAAGTGCGGTGCGGATCACCAGTAGGCGATCTTTTTGCTGGGCGCGCATGGCGTCTTTCATAGCATCTGTTAGACGGACTTTTAGTGCAGGCATGGCAAAGCTAGCTCATACAGCGAGTGAATGCTGAAGCGGTAGAAATTAAGCAGAAGTGACCAACGCAGCTATGCGGTACGCGAGCGCAAAAGAGTCTGCTCGCGTAACCAGCATGGCTTAGTACAAGCGTTTAACTTTTACGGCTTCGC
>JBFJJU010000139.1:0-2989 GCA_041612115.1 Perlucidibaca sp. | reverse complement strand
TTGCAGCCTATAATAGCGGCACGATGTTTAACCTCACCTTTAGGTGTAGCTGCGTTGCGCACTGATTGCCAACTGCCGGAGTAAATAAATGGCGTTGCTTCCCATTTTAGAGTTTCCCGATCCACGCCTGCGCACGGTTGCCAAGCCCGTGGCCGAGGTCACTGATGAAATTCGTCAGCTCGTAAAAGACATGCTGGAAACCATGTATGCCGCACCAGGTATCGGCCTTGCGGCGTCACAAGTTGACCGCCATATTCGTTTGTTAGTAGTCGATGTCAGCGAAGACCAGTCAAAGCCACAGGTGTTTATTAACCCAACGTTTGAGCCTATTTCAGCCGAAACCAAGGCCTACGATGAGGGCTGCCTGAGCATTCCTGGCTTCTATGAAAGTGTCGAGCGCCCCGACCTTATCCGCGTTAGCGCGCTAGATTTACACGGTAAGGCTCAGACTGTTGAAGCCGATGGCCTGCTTTCAGTCTGCATCCAACATGAAATCGACCATCTCGATGGCAAGCTCTTTGTTGACTATATTTCGGCCTTAAAGCGCAATCGCATTAAGGCCAAACTTGAAAAGCTGCACAAATCCCGCGACTAACACACGAGTACCCATTGGAAAGCCACTTACGCATCGTCTTTGCAGGAACCCCCGAATTTGCCGCAGAAAGCCTGCGCGCGCTCCTGCAGGGACACCATGATGTCATCGCCGTTTACACCCAACCTGATCGCCCCTCGGGTCGTGGTCGAGCCTTAAAGCCCAGCGCCGTTAAAGAGCTTGCACTGCTGCGCGACATTCCCGTGCTACAGCCGCTCAGCCTCAAAGACACCGATGCACAGGCCGAACTTGCTGCCTTAAAGCCAGATCTGATGGTTGTCGCCGCCTACGGTCTAATATTGCCACCAGACGTGCTGGCAATACCGCGTTTAGGTTGCATCAATGTGCACGCTTCGTTACTGCCTCGCTGGCGTGGTGCCGCCCCCATTCAGCGTGCAATTTTGGCCGGCGACAGCGAAACCGGCATTACCATCATGCAAATGGATGTTGGCCTCGATACCGGCGCCATATTAGCTAAAGCTTCATGCCCAATTTCACTGCGCGACACTGGCGCTAGCCTGCATGACCGTCTAGCTTTATTAGGTGGCGACGCGCTGCTTGGCGTTGTTGATAGCTTGCATGATGGTGAAGACCTAGTGCCTGAAGCACAAAATAATGCCTTGGCGACCTATGCCGCTAAGCTCAGCAAAGAAGAAGCGCTGATTGATTGGCAGCAAAGTGCCGAAGTCATCGAACGCAATATTCGTGCGTTTAACAATGTGCCGGTGGCTCATACGCTCTTGCATGGCGAGCCGGTGCGTGTTTGGCAGGCACGCGTACTACCCGATGACATCAGCGTAGAGGCCCCGGGCACTATTTTACGCGCCGACAAACACGGCCTCGCTGTGGCTTGTGGTGATGGCAATGTGCTATTGATCGAAACGCTACAACTGGCCGGCGGCAAGGCCTTACCCATCGCGCAACTGCTCAATGCCAAGCGCGATGCCCTAAGCCCTCAAACGGTATTTGGTCTATGAGTTCGCTATCGGCAAGAACGCATCAAAGTGTACGCCACGGTAGCACCGGAAAACGCCAACTCGGTGTGCGTGCACTAGCAGCACAAGCTTTAGCTCCAGCCTTAGCAGGCGAGCGTTCTTTAAGTGCAACATTGCCAGGTGCGCAAAAGCTCTGTCGTGGTGAAGATATTGGCTTGCTACAAGAGTTGGTGCAGGGCACTGCGCGTTTTGCGATTTATTACCGCACGCTGATCAAACCGCTCTTGCAACGTGCGACTAAGGACTCCGAGGTTGAAGCGCTATTATTAATCGGCGCGCATCAGCTATTGGCCATGCGTATTCCCGATCATGCCGCACTCGCCGAAACCGTGGAAGCCGCACGCCAACTCGGCATGGAAAAGCTCACTGGCTTTATCAATGGCGTTCTGCGTAGCTTGCAGCGTCGCGAAGCTGAACTAGTGCATGCCGCCAGTGTTCAGCGCCATGCGCATCCGGCGTGGTTGCTGCGCGCGATCCAAGCCGACTGGCCTGCAGAGGCCAACGATATCATCGAGGCCAATAACAGCTCGGCTCCAATTTGCCTGCGTGTGAACCGCCTGCGCCATAGTCGTAGCGAACTGCTAGTAGAGCTTATTGAAGATGGCTTACCACTAGAGCCAACGCGCTTTGCGCCCGAAGGCCTGCGCTTAATCGAGCCACTGCCTATTCATAATTTACCCGCGCTCGCCTCTGGTGCGTTGTCGGTGCAGGATGAAGCTGCGCAATTAGCCGCGCTATTGCTCAACCCCAAGGCCGGCGAACGCGTGCTCGACGCCTGTGCTGCACCCGGCGGCAAAACAGCGCACTTGCTCGAGCTAATGCCAGATATGGCACACCTCATTGCCATCGATAACGACGCCGAACGCCTACGCCGCGTGCAAGACAATATCGAGCGCGTGACTTTGGCTAGCGAAGACCCATTGCCAGTGGATATCGACACCATCTGTGCCGACGCTAGTGATATTAGCAGCTGGTGGGATGGCCAAGCTTTCGATGCCATCCTGCTTGATGCACCGTGCACTGCCACCGGTGTTATTCGTCGCCATCCAGATATTAAGTTGCTGCGCCGCGCTACCGATGTCGCACAGACCACGGCTATGCAAGCGCGCCTGTTGAATATGCTGTGGAAAACGCTGCGTCCGGGCGGAAGACTCTTATATGTCACCTGCTCATTGCTCAAAGCCGAAAACGAAGATCAAATCATCGCTTTCTTAAAGCGCACACCCGATGCCACGTCGATCCCGCTAGAGAAGTCAGGCGAAATGCCCGGCCAATGGTGCCCAGAAGGCCGTCAGTTACTGCCGGAAATCGACGGTCACGACGGTTTCTACTACGCGATGCTCATTAAGCAATGATCCTAGACTTACTGCCCGGTTTTATCGATGCCGCCTTTATCCGTGAC
>JBFJJU010000138.1:0-3024 GCA_041612115.1 Perlucidibaca sp. | reverse complement strand
GCGGTTTCGCGCTGCACCGTCCAATTGCGCTGAGCAAGGCGTAAAGCAGTTGCGGGTTGCTGCATTACATCCAAATAAAATGTGGCTAGTTCGCGCTCGTGGCCAGGTTCGCCACGCGCTAAAAATGCCTGCCAGCGACCAAGTGCTTGCTGCTTATGCATCGCTGAAGGCTTGCCAAGGCCTAGCTGTTGTTCGGCTCGTGTGAGCAAGCTGAGCAGGCCGTCGTGAGCCGTCCACGGAGCAAGCAGGCTCAGGCTATCGCGTGCACGCCCTTGCCAAAATAGCCAGTCGGCGTAGGCAGCTACGGCCTCAGCTGATCCCGCAGCTGCTGCTTCGCGATAGTCAGTCTCGGCGCTATTGTCGCTACCGAGTCTGTCTGCCATGTCGGCCTGACTCAGGCGCCACCACGTGCGTTGATCCGAGGTTAGCCCTAGCTGCTTGGCGGGCAAGGCATTGAGCCTGGCCAGTGCTTCGCTTGCTTGCCCGGTCGCTCCTTGCACTTGCGCTTGGCAGATCAAAGAAAACGGCAACATCGCAAGGCCCGTGAGCTGATGACAGCGCTCCATGGCATGAGCATAGCGGCCTTGAACTAGGGCAATGGATGCGCTCATCAATGCCGCTTCGGAATGCACGGCAGAAGGCGCGGCCAGTAGGGTATTGAGCACGCGCTCTGCAGCATCAAAATGATGATTTGCTTGCAGCAGTCGTGCTTGAAGTAATTGAGTGCCAAGATCGGCAGGGTGTTTGGCTAACAGCACGCGCAGTTGCGCGTCGGCATAGCCTAAATATCGAGGGTCGCCTTGTTGTCTGGCGATAGTAAGCAGGCTTTGCACTCGTTCTAGTTGAGAGGCGAGTGAGCTTGTATTGGTAGTGGTGGTTGGTGCGCTGATGCGTGGGCCAGATGGCAAAGATTCCAACACGATGCTGTCGTCGGAGGGTGTAATTACCTGACGCATGGTGTCGGCCGCCCAAAGGGGCGTCGACACTAGCGTACTCAGGGCAAGAAGTAGCCCAAGCCTCATAGAGGCTCCGGCTCCGTCGTTTCTGGCGTTGTGGCTATCAGGCGATCAAATAGCGCCTGCATGGGTTCCATGGCTTCGCTCATGTCATTAAGCAATGCGCGAACCTCAGCAACAAAACCATCGTTAGCTGCGGCCTTATTGTTATCGCCATCACAAGCAGCCAGCGCGAACGCGGCTACTGTGACTAAGGCGAGTGGGGTGAATTTGTTCATCGTCACTCTCCTGTTGGTGGCTTATCGTGCGGCTGGAGCATTGTTGGGCGAACCGGCCAACGGGGTTTTCAGGTAAGGGAAGGTAGTGTCGAAATTTGTAGCTTTGTTTTGTACTCCATCGGTAATGGGTGCTCCGCCCGCCGGTGCATCAGAGGCTTTGCAGCCTACCGAAGCATTTACGCCTTCAATAGTACACAGCAGACCCATGGCGACTCGTAACTCAATATCGACAACATCATCACCAGGGCGGCGGCCGTTGGGGAAGCCAGCATTATCTCCACCAACAACACCGAGGTCGTTTTGCTCGCCTGTATTAGCAGCAATAGCGGTATTCAAACGCAGCATTTCTGATCCAACTACGCCAACAGGCTTATTCACACCTGGCACACCGGTTAAAAACGCGGCAATTAAGTCGGTTCGTGGGAAGTTCGTGGGTGCAGGAGCGCTTGGAAACAGTGCTTGGATTAGTGCTGGTAGCGCGGGGTTAGTTACATAACCAGCAAACTGACCATCATCTTTTGGTTGGCTAGCATTGAATTTATCTTTGTCTTTCAGACCAATGACCACTTCGTTGACTAGCGGCATGCCCAAGCGTGATACCTGCGTCCATGCACCACCCTCTTTGCTGGCAGTGTTGTTGCTCGCTGGTTTAGGGTTCAGTAGCCGTGCTTGACGTAGACTGGCAGTTGTCCAGCCGCCAATAACTGGCTCATTACCACTGACTAAGCAGCTTTTTGGCACTTCCATGGCCAGTGTAGTGACGTTCTTATCTGCTAAGTCGTCTACTTCGACGTTTCTTGGGCCTAGTGGATTGGTGTTTACCAAGTCAAAAATCTCACCCAAATTTACTGCGAACGAGTCTTTGCGCTGCCCTACGAATAGTTTGGCTGGAGCTGAACAGCCGGGGATGTTGACGTTATAGATAAACTGATTCGCATAGGAGGCGTAGTTTGGAATTGATTTTTTACCTATGTTATCAACTGGTTTAGTAAAGGTTGTGCCGCCACCGTCAGCATTTTTTACTAGCTGACGGCTGCTCGATGTACCACGGCGAGGGCCTCGAACAACAGTTACGGTGAATTGCTCATTAACATTGAGTGTAGGGGTGGTGTTGCCTGTTGGCGGTAAGTTAACCAAGGGGATAGAAGTCATCTTGTCGCCAACTGGCACTTTCAAGTCTGCCAAATTGTTTTTAAAGCGGAACTGGAACGTAATGTCTTCCACGGCATCGGCATTGTTATCGACATGAATTTCGTACAGCGCGTTGGGGTCGAGCGAGAAGTAGTTCGGTCCACCGTAGGCATCTTGGAGTGGTAGATAGTTAGCTACGAGTGTGACGTAAGCATCACGACCAGCTTCGTAGCTGTTGAACATATAAAAATCAGTTCCATCGACTTTCGGTTGTGTGGTGATGTATGGCGCTTCGCGGTGACTTGAGGCGTATGCGGTAGTAGCAACGGTCGCGCTGGCCATCAGCATCATGCCGACTAAAGGCAACAAGCGCGGGCGTTGGAGTTTGCGAGTGATCATAGGGTAACTCCACGAATTCTAAGCGTTATGGTGGTGTTGCTAGACCTATACGCAGCGCGTGGAAGTTTGGATGCAGTTATTTTTAGCTTTTTGCAATGAGCGAGCCGATTGGATAACCAAATGATCTTGGCGACGACGTCCCCCCATCTTCAGTAGCACTTGGCTTCAGAGTCCGCGCTTAATTTAAGCGCATTTTTTGCCAGTTGTCTGGCGTAGGCTGAGGGCGTTATGCCACCCAGCGATTTCTTGGGCCGCTCATC
>JBFJJU010000137.1:0-3083 GCA_041612115.1 Perlucidibaca sp. | reverse complement strand
CAGCATTCATTGCTTTCAAGTCTCCCTTTGTGCGTGGAGCAGGCGCTATTCCATCGGCGCTTAAAAGCATATTGTTTTTGCTCCATGGGTCGAATGCGATCTTGCCGCTCATAACATCTGCTTCACTACCTAGGAATGGGAAGCCTTCTTGAGCCATATCTTTAGGCCGCTTCCAGCCGCCAATTTGTGAGTTGAGTTTGAGGAACTCTGCAGGGGTGATTTTATGATCGTTAAGCGCTTGTAAACCGTATTGAACACCAACGTTGTCGAATAGTGTTCTAGGGTTGCCATCCTCATCGGTGCCATAAATATTGCGTAAGTCGTCATAGTGGGTCCAGTCCACATTATCCATGGCACCACCTTGCATTTGTTCCTGATTACGTACTCCACCGAAGTGTGGATTCATCACTAGCGGTGTTAAGCCGCGCCAAGCAGGAACACATTCGGTCATGCCAGGTGCCGTACTGTAGCCAAGCATTGGTTTATAGGGTGCTAAAGGGTCTGGATAAGCATCTGTAGCGTTAAAGCCAACTAGCCAGCTACGATTTTTTGTCATGGACCACTTGGAGTTGTCTTTGTCCGTGGCATCCATGTAATGCTCTAGCAGCTCACAGTCGCCGACATGAATAGTTTGAGTGACCATGTCGGGGTAGGAGTATTGCGGCACGCCACCATCCAGAAGGCCTGGGTGATTTTGAGAGTAAACATATTGCTGAATGCCGCCACCAGAACCGCCGATAGCAACGGTATATTCAGGTGTACCGAAGCGTTTGATGAAGTGCTCTTTGACCATTAGGGCAGTTTCGCCGCCGACCTGTAGGTTGTAATGCGAGTCGGTGACCGTGCCAGTCGAAAACATAACGGCATAACCTTTGCCAAGTACTTCCGGCACCATGGATTGATTCGTACGATTGTCCATGCGTCCTTGGGTGTGCCCAATAGCAACACCACCTAGAAATTGGAAGAGTGCACGGCCATTCCAATATTCGGTGGAGGCTGTATCAGCGGTATCGTCTAAGTTCGCTAATGTGGCGAAACTATATATGAAGCGATTAATGGTGCCGACTTCGCGACGTACGATAAAATCGACCACTCGGCCATCGGTCAGCGTTGTGGTGGCCATATCTGCCGGTCTGACGCGATCGGCTGGCAAAAGCTTATATTGGTTGCCGGTTGTGCGGTAATAGAACTCTACGTAAGTCTCAATTGAACAGTCCTTACTTAAGCCTATCTGATTGCCGCTAGCATCCTTTACAGGAAAGCCCATACTACCGTCGGTATCGATTAAAGGCTGCTTTCCTAACTCAGTGACAGTGCAGACAAAGGGGTATTGCTGTGGCCCAGAGAATATAGGGCCGGTAATTGGATGGTTAGTTAATAACATCTCTTGCAGTTTTCCATGTTTGGCATGGCGTAGCTGCAGTTTGTTCTCGCCTTCCTTAAGGCCTGTAATTAGAACTTCATAGCGCCCGTTGCGGAGAGTTGAGCGTGATGCCTCAACCTTCTCATCATTCAGCAAAATTTCTAGCTGGTCCTTTTCATTATCAATCAACGCCATATCACCTTCGAATGAAAGTAATACGTCACCACCACTGACTTGTTCAGGGGCGCTGGATAATGATTTGAGCTTGATATCAGGTAGCGCATTTGACTTATTGTCACTACCACCTAGACAGCCAAATAGCGCGAGAGAGAGCAAGCTAACTGCGAAGGGTGCTGCGTACCGCGGTAAGCTGGACATAGTGTATTCCTCGTATGACCTTGTTGTTGTAATTGTTGAGCTTGGCCATGCTACGAGGATGAGGTGGGGATATAACAGGTACAGATTCGCCTAAAGCATTGGTACAGATGGAGTGGCGAACTAGATGCGTTTCGCCATGTCTCCTAGTTGGGTAATGGCTAATCGAAGTTTGCCATGCAGTGGCGCGCCTGCGTTTAGGCGTAGGTAGTTGAAGTGTCGCGGGCCTGCAGAAAACACGGACCCAGGAAAGATATGAATGCCTTTTGTCAGGGCTTGGTCAAATAGTACTCTGGAGTCTATTTGATCAGGTAGGCCTACCCAGAGTACGCAGCCTCCGGTGGGAGCCTCAATGCGGGTTCCTTCTGGAAAGGCTTCAAGTACGGCAGCGACAGTCTCTTGTGTTTGCATGGCAAGCTTTTGTCTCAGCTGCTGTACATGCTGCGCATAGAAGCCACTCTCCATTAGCCTAGCCATCAGCAGTTGTGGAGTTGATGCCGTGGTAATGCTGCTGATTTGTTTAAGTTCTCGCAAACGATGGTGAAAGCGTCCAGGAGCAACCCAGCCGAGTCTGATGCCGGGCATTAATGATTTAGAGAATGAATTGCAGTAAATAACCATTCCCGCTTCATCGTATGCCTTGGCTGGTGGGCAATCTCCAGCATAAACAGTATCGCCCCATATATCGTTTTCAATCAACGGGATGTTGTAGCGGGTGGCTAGCTTCACTAGCTTCTGTTTGCGATCTGCTGACATGGTAAAACCTAGCGGATTTTGTGCATTACAGGAGACTAGGCAGGCACTTACCTGCTTTCGTTTGAATGCTTGCTCTAAAGCATCAAGACATATGCCATCGCGATAGTCAGTAGGGATTTCAAGCGCTTTGCGCTGCATAACTTCCAGCGCTAGAAGGGTGCCATAGTAGCTGGGGGTTTCCACTGCAACTGTGTCACCACGTTGAGTCACTGTTCTGAGTGCTAGCTCAATAGCCTCCATGCAGCCATTGGTGACTATCAAATCCTCTTGGGCAATGGGTGCTGGATAATTCAGGCTACGCTTGGCTAACTGGCTGGTGAACTTAGAGTAGCCATGCGGGTGCATGTAATCCCAAGCATCTAGAGGTTGCCGGCGAGTTACTCCACGCATAGTACGTAATACGTGTTCGATTGGCATGATTTCGCGTGCAGGTAAGGCAATGCCTAAGCGAACTAAATGTTCCTCAATATGAGGCTCCATATAGTGAAAAATATCTTCACTTAATGATACCTCTACCGGTAGTAGCGGGAAATGAGCTACGTTAGTTGAGCAAGGTTTAGGCAAGCTATGATTGGAGACAAAGACGCCT
>JBFJJU010000136.1:0-3618 GCA_041612115.1 Perlucidibaca sp. | reverse complement strand
CGTGACAACAAGATGTGCTCACGGGTTTGCGCCATAGGGCCGTCTGTAGCAGCAATCACAAGGATAGCGCCGTCCATTTGAGCCGCACCGGTGATCATGTTTTTCACATAGTCAGCGTGACCTGGGCAGTCGACGTGCGCGTAGTGGCGAATCGGGCTGTCGTATTCGACGTGCGATGTATTAATGGTAATACCGCGCGACTTCTCTTCAGGAGTCGAGTCGATTTGGTCGTAGCCTTTGGCTTCGCCGCCGTACAGCTTTGCGCATGATGTGGCGATAGCAGCTGTTAGCGTGGTTTTACCGTGGTCGACGTGACCAATGGTGCCGACGTTAACGTGCGGTTTATTACGTTCAAACTTTGACTTTGCCATTTCTTAAAATCCTCAAGGGTTCTGAAAAGCGCTGCACCCAAAGCTGGAGGCAGCGCCCAGGTTACTTATTCGCCAGCGCTACGCTTAGCGGTATATTTCGTGATGATCGCATCAGCAACGTTTTTCGGAGTTTCAGCATACTTGCCGAATTCCATTGTAAATGTGGCGCGACCCTGCGACATAGAACGCATGTCTGTGGCGTAGCCAAACATTTCCGACAATGGCACTTCGCAACGAATAGACTTCGTACCACCAGGCAAATCGTCCATTCCTTGCAAGTTACCGCGACGTCGACTTAAGTCACCCATGATGTCGCCCATGTAGTCTTCCGGTGTTTCCACTTCAACTTTCATGATGGGCTCAAGAAGCACAGGGTTAGCTTCCATAAAGCCGCGTTTGAAGCCCATGCTAGCAGCGATTTTAAACGCCATCTCGTTGGAGTCGACATCGTGATAAGAACCATCATACAGCGTGGCTTGAATACCTACGATTGGATAGCCAGCGAGAACGCCATTGGCCATTTGCTCTTGGATACCTTTGTCGACAGCACCGAAGTATTCTTTCGGAACCGTACCACCAACGACCTCTTCCACGAACTTATAGTCAACGCCTTCTTCATCGCCATAAATTGGCTTCAGACGAAGCAGCACGTGACCATACTGACCGCGACCACCGGATTGGCGAACAAACTTGCCTTCGGCGTCCACTGCTTTGCGAATGGTTTCACGGTAGGCGACTTGTGGCTTACCGATGTTGGCCTCAACGCCAAACTCACGGCGCATACGATCAACAAGAATATCTAAGTGAAGCTCACCCATGCCGGAGATGATAGTTTGGCCAGACTCTTCGTCAGTGCGAACACGGAACGATGGATCCTCTTTAGCCAAGCGACCGAGAGCGATCGACATTTTTTCTTGGTCAGCTTTCGTTTTCGGCTCAACTGCTACCGAAATCACTGGCTCAGGAAACTCCATACGCTCAAGTGTGATGACTTTATTTTCATCACACAGGGTGTCGCCTGTCGTCACATCTTTCAAACCCACGAGGGCAGCGATATCACCTGCGCGAATTTCACCAATCTCTTCGCGCTGGTTGGCGTGCATCTGCAGAATACGACCGATACGCTCTTTCTTGCTCTTCACAGGATTCCAAGCCGCTTCACCCGACTTCAGCACACCCGAATAAACACGCACGAAAGTTAAGTTACCAACGAACTTGTCGTTCATGATTTTAAAAGCAAGCGCGGAGAAAGGCTCGTCGTCTGATGACTTACGCTTACCTTCAGATTCATCTTTGTCGTCAAGCACACCAGTTACGTCAGCAACGTCGTTTGGTGCAGGCAAATAACGAATCACAGAGTCCAGCATCAGCTGAACGCCTTTGTTTTTGAATGCCGAGCCGCATAGCATAGGCTGAATTTCACCAGCCAATGTACGCATGCGAATTGCTTTGTAGATTTGCTCTTCGCTTAACTCACCATTTTCCAAATACTCATTCATCAGCTCTTCAGAGGCTTCAGCAGCTGACTCAATGAGATTTTCGCGCCATTTGTCGCAATCAGCCTGCAAGCTTGCTGGGATATCGCGCAAATCAAAGGTCATCCCTTGAGTCGCCTCTTCCCAGTAAATTGCTTTCATTGTGACCAAATCAACAACGCCTTCGAAGTTTTCTTCGGCACCGATGGGCACAACAAGCGGCACTGGATGAGCACCTAGACGAGTTCTCATCTGCTCAACAACGCGGAAGAAGTTAGCGCCAGTACGATCCATCTTATTGACAAAAGCTAGGCGAGGAACTTTGTACTTGTTTGCTTGGCGCCAAACAGTTTCCGACTGTGGCTGAACGCCACCAACAGCACAATACACCATGCAAGCACCATCGAGCACACGCATGGAGCGCTCAACTTCAATAGTGAAGTCAACGTGGCCAGGTGTGTCAATAATGTTAATTTGGTGCTGCTCAAACTGCTTCGCCATGCCAGACCAGAAACATGTCGTTGCCGCGGAAGTAATGGTAATACCGCGCTCTTGCTCCTGCTCCATCCAGTCCATAGTGGCTGCGCCATCATGGACCTCGCCGAGCTTATGATTTTTACCTGTGTAAAAAAGCACACGCTCAGTAGTGGTAGTTTTGCCGGCGTCAATATGCGCCGAAATACCGATATTACGGTATAGGTTTAACGGGGTAGTTCTAGCCACGCGAGTCTCCTCAGGCCAAGATTAGAAACGGTAGTGCGCGAAAGCTTTGTTAGCCTCGGCCATACGGTGAACGTCTTCACGCTTCTTGATAGCAGCGCCTTTGCCTTCGTTGGCATCGAGCAACTCACCAGCCAAACGCAGAGCCATGGTTTTTTCCGAACGCTTACGAGCGGAGTCTACCAACCAGCGCATAGCCAACGCAGTACGACGGGAGGGGCGTACTTCCATTGGCACCTGGTAGGTGGCGCCGCCAACGCGACGAGCCTTGACCTCAACCATGGGACGCAGTTTTTCTAGAACCGATTCAAAAATCTCCACGGGATTGCCTTTGTTTTTTTCAGCAACGCGTGCGAGCGCACCGTAAACAATCGACTCTGCGGTGGATTTCTTGCCGGATTCCATCACCTGGTTCATGAACTTGGCGAGGGTTTGGCTACCAAATTTTGGGTCTGGTAGGATTTCGCGGACTGCTACAACTCTTCTTCTTGGCATGACTCTTTAAACCTTTTATGAAGCTTCAGGGGTGTCCGGGACGATTACATCTGCCCGGCCTTACTGCGCCTAAGTCTTACTTCTTAGGACGCTTGGCACCGTACTTGGAACGCGACTGCATGCGGCCTTTAACGCCTGCGCAGTCTAGCGAACCACGAACAGTGTGATAACGCACGCCGGGCAAATCTTTAACACGACCGCCACGGATCAAAACCACGCTGTGCTCTTGCAAGTTGTGGCCTTCACCACCGATGTAAGAGCTCACTTCGAATCCCGACGTTAAGCGCACACGGCAAACTTTACGCAGAGCCGAGTTTGGCTTTTTAGGTGTCGTTGTATAGACACGAGTACAGACACCGCGACGCTGCGGGCTGCCTTTTAGAGCTGGAACACCGGACTTTTCGACCAGTGCTTGACGACCCTTACGGATCAATTGGTTAGTAGTTGCCATAGCGGCCTGTTCTCTCCCGTTAATTTTGCACAACCGAAAAAAGAGCCTAGAGGCTCCTTTTCAGGGTTGCGCATTCTATGAGCAGTTCAGCCGCCCGTCAAGGCGG
>JBFJJU010000135.1:0-3641 GCA_041612115.1 Perlucidibaca sp. | reverse complement strand
GGCTCACGGCCATCAAAAGGTATGCGCAAAGGTGTGGTCGTCAATATTGACGAAACCATGGTGGCCATTAAAGAGGCTGTGGGCGAGGCTGAGCTAATGGCCGACTGCAGCATTTACTCAGCCTATATTGGCATTGCTGGCAGCCACATCGGTGGCCGAAACGCTAGCGCAGTGGTTGCCACGCGTGATGGCGAGGTGTCGAAAAATGACATCGAGCGCGTCATAGAAGCAGCTAAGTCAGGTGCCAATCCTGTCGATCAGCGCATTTTGCATGTGCTGCCGCAGGAGTATTTGGTCGATAACCAAGGCGATGTTCGCAATCCTTTAGGCATGGCTGGCGTGCGCTTGGAAGGCCATATTCATATGGTTACCTGCTCAGCCAATGCTGCGCAAAATCTAGAGAAGTGCGTGAGTGGTTGCGAAATCACTATCGATGACTTGGTGCTTGAGCAATACGCTTCAAGCTTCGCAGTGCTCACCGAAGATGAAAAAGAGCTCGGTGTATGCCTGATCGATATTGGCGGCGGTACGACCGATATTGCTGTTTTTGTGAATGGCGCGATTCGCCACACGGCAGTCATTCCTATTGCTGGCGATCAAGTGACTAATGACATCGCGATGGCATTGCGCACGCCAACGCCAGCGGCCGATGACATCAAAACACGCTATGCCTGCGTCGTCCCGCAACTCGTCGATCCAGAGCAAACCATTAGCGTGCCCGGCATGGGCGATCGCCCAGCGCGCACCATGGCTAGACAAACACTGGCAGCTGTCGTTGAACCGCGCTACGAAGAGTTATTTAGCCTAGTGCAAGCTGAGCTTGATCGCTGTGGTTACGGCGATCACCTTGCAGCAGGTGTGGTGATGACTGGCGGTTCTGCGCGCATTGAAGGCGCGGTGCAATTGGCTGAATCTATTTTCCATTTGCCGGTGCGCATTGGCATGCCGCAGTCGCTGAAGTTAGGCGGTATGGAAGAACTGCTGCAAAACCCTATTTATGCCACAGGCATTGGCTTATTGATGTATGGCAAGCAGCGCGCGCTAGAGAATGGCGCGAGCAGCAAGCCACGCCAAGGTCATGGAGCAACTAAAGGTCTTGGTGAAGCAATGGGCAAGTTGAAAGGTTGGTTTGCTAACAACTTTTAAGTGTTAGGCGAATGGGCTGAGCACTTTTGACGGTCGCGGGACGGCGACCACAGTGGCAGGAAGCCAAAACTTTGAAGCATTTATACAAATCGGCGAAAGCCCTTAGGGGCTGGAGAGCATCATGGAAAACGTATTTACCCTAGCAGAGAACGGCGGCGAACTCGGTTCAGCCATTATTAAAGTCGTTGGCATTGGCGGCGGCGGCGGTAATGCCGTTGAGCATATGGTTGCCAACCAAGTGCAAGGTGTGGACTTCATTTGTGCCAACACCGACAAGCAAGCATTAACAAAAATGTCGGCGCGCACGCTTATTCACATGGGTGATGCAGTCACGCGTGGCCTAGGTGCTGGCGCAAATCCAGAGGTGGGTCGCCAAGCGGCGGTGGAAGATCGCGATCGTATTCGTGAAACACTGCAAGGTGCCGACATGGTCTTTATCACGGCCGGTATGGGTGGTGGTACAGGCACTGGCGGTGCGCCAGTAGTCGCGGAAGTGGCTCGTGAAATGGGCATTCTCACGGTTGGTGTGGTGACTAAGCCATTCCCGTTTGAAGGCAAAAAGCGTATGGATGTAGCGAACCAAGGTATTGAAGCGTTGGCGCATCATGTCGACTCACTGATCACCATCCCGAACGGCAAGCTCTTGCAGGTGCTAGGTAAAGTGTCGCTAGTCGAAGCGTTCCGCGCAGCAAACAATGTATTGCAAGGTGCGGTGCAGGGCATCGCTGATATGATTTTACACCCTGGCCACATCAACGTTGACTTTGCCGACGTCCGCGCAGTCATGTCTGAGCAAGGCTTAGCGATGATGGGCTCAGGCTCTGCCAAAGGCGAAGAGCGCGCGCGCATTGCCACCGAAATGGCGATTCACAGCCCGCTACTCGACGATGTGCAATTGAAAGGTGCGCGTGGCGTGCTGGTCTCGATTGCTGCAAACGAAAGCTTAGGCCTTGATGAGTTCTCTGATGTCGGTGACATCGTTAACGAATTTGCTTCTGAGTCAGCGACTGTGGTCATCGGTACTATTTTGGATGAAACCCTAGGCGATGAAATTCGCGTCACCGTAGTGGCGACTGGTTTGCCAAAAGCGAGCACTCCAGCCCATGCACGGCCACTCACGCAGAAGGGCTCCGCGATGAGCTTGGTTCCAGCTGCATCAGCTGCTGTAGTCGATAAACCTGCTGTGCCATTGGCGCAGGCAGTGAACTCTAGCCCAGCACCTGCAGAGGATGCGTATGCTAAGTACGACACGCCTGCCTATGAGCGTAATGCCAAAGTGGTGAACGGTTCGCCGCGTCGAGCAGACTTGAACTTGCTGAATATCCCGGCATTTTTGCGTCGCCAAGCGGATTGAGGGATTTCGGAGGCTCTGCTAGTATCTAGGCCTCTGAAATACTTTGTAACAACTATGCTAAAGCAACGGACCGTCAAGCAAGTCATACGCGCCAGTGGTGTGGGCTTGCACAGTGGCGAGAAAGTATATCTCGCCCTACATCCTGCACCGGTGGGCTCAGGAATTGTGTTTCGCCGCACAGACTTGAATCCGCCGGTACTCATCCCCGCGCGCGCAGACCTCGTGCGAGAAACCACCATGTCGTCCAACTTGGTGGTAGATGATGACGTGCGCGTCGGTACCGTTGAGCATCTAATGTCGGCGCTTGCCGGCCTTGGCATCGATAACGCCTTAATCGATGTCAGCGCGCCAGAAATTCCCATCATGGATGGCAGCGCTGGCCCCTTCGTGTTTTTGATTCAAGCAGCAGGCATTGCTGAGCAGGAAGCGCCGAAGCGGTATGCCCGCATTAAGCGCCGTGTAGAGGTTCGCGATGGTGACAAAATCGCTGCTTTTGAGCCTTACAACGGCTTCAAAGTGTCGTTCACTATCGATTTCGATCACCCAGCATTTCACGATGAGCACAAATGGGCGACTGTGGATTTCTCCACCTCCGCTTATGTAAATGAGGTAAGTCGTGCGCGCACCTTCGGTTTCTTACGCGACATCGAATATTTGCGCGCAAATAACCTAGCCAAAGGCGGCAGCATGGACAATGCCATTGTGGTTGATGACACGGGTGTGATGAACGAAGACGGCCTGCGTTTTGAGGACGAGTTTGTCCGTCATAAAATGCTCGATGCCATCGGCGATTTGTATTTGTTTGGCTGCAGTATTTTGGGTGCGTACGAAGGCTATAAGGCTGGCCACGCGATGAACAATAAATTACTGCGCGCGATGATTGAGCAGCCAGATGCTTGGGAAATTGTCACATTTGATGACGAAAATTTAACACCAATTTCTTATGTGAAAGCCGATCCGCTGCATTAATGGACAATAAATAACTATATATAACAGTTGCTTAGATTTTTATTTAGGCAAAATCTGGAGAGTCTTGCTAGGCGCGAGTATTTTATAGTTACTCCGAATGTCTTGCTAAGTTCCTCAGTTTCTTGCTAAGTTCCGCGTCTGAAAGCCCATTAGCCACAGCAATTAAATGCTT
>JBFJJU010000134.1:0-3757 GCA_041612115.1 Perlucidibaca sp. | reverse complement strand
GAACTCCTGCCATAAAGGCGGTTAATTTTTCGGCACTCTTAATGCCCTTAGCTGACTCAACGCCACCACTCACATCAACGGCATAAGGTGAGGTGGCACGAATAGCATCGGCTACATTAGACGCGCTTAGGCCGCCTGCCAACACCACACGCATAGACATTTCCTTAGGAACTTGCTGCCAGTCAAAGCATAAGCCGGTACCGCCAGGCTGGCTGGGGTGCCATGCATCGAGCAAAATTGCGGCGGCGGATGGATATTCACGCATACGAGCGGCAACGTCATCGCCGGGCTGCACACGTAAAGCTTTGATATAAGGATGATGAAATTGCAGGCAGTAGGCCTCACTTTCATCACCATGAAACTGCAGCAGGCTTAATCGCGCAAGCGCTAGCGTATCGCGTACTTGCTGAACGGGGGCGTCGACAAAAAGGCCAACAGTGCTTACAAACGGCGGCAACTTAGCCGTGATGGCGGAGGCTTGAGCTGCACTCACGGCACGTGGGCTAGGCTCATAAAACACAAAGCCCAAAGCATCTGCACCAGCCGTAATAGCGTGAAGTGCATCTTCCATGCGCGTGATACCGCAGATTTTAACGCGCGTTCTTGCGCGAATAGGCAATGACACCGTGCTCACACCCTAGGCCAAATCAGCCTGCGAGTGTAGCAAAGGCCGTGCCTAGTGGCACGGCCTGAGCCGCGTAATTAGCGCCGATTGCGGATTTTATCGATAAGGAAGAAAACCAATAGCATAAGCAATACGAAGAGAATCATGATGCGGGCAAACCATTGATACGGCTTCAATGTTGAGACTTCTGGAGCCACTAGCGCCTCTTCACTTGCAACCGTAGCCGTGGCAACTGCCTGAGAATTTTCTACTTCATTATCGACATCAAGCTCACTTCCAGTCGCTGCAGCTGCATCAAGCTCAACGACAAGCCCATCATCTGCAGACGCTGCAACAGCGTCATCGGCAACTGTTGCGGCTGGACTCATATCAGCAACTGCATCTTTTGCAGCTACGTTATCGAGTGCAGCAATCTGTGCCTCTAAATCGGCGACTTGTGCTTTTGCTGCCTTAAGGCCTAACTCAAGCGCTGCACGGTCTTGCGAATTTATCGGCGCACTAGGCTGGCTCGGCTTCGCAGCAGCGACAGCCGTAGCCGCAGAAGGCTTTTTAACGACGGGAACAGCCGCTTTAGCCATAGGCTTTTTACTTGCTGTTGGCACATCTATAGCTGCTTTATTAGCCTCAGCTTCAGCTGTGACAGACTCAACCGTTGGGTTATAAGGCTTAGCTTGCGGATGAGAAGAGTTAGGCTTAACTGCATTGCTAGCCGCGGGCTTTGAATCAACCACCTCAACCGGCCTCTTCTCAGGCGTTACCTTGATAACTGGACGCTCAGATGGCGGATTTTTCGATGCAATAGGCTGCTGGCCTAAAGCCGAGCCCACTTGCTGCAAGCGACCTTCTCCCGCCGTACTAATACTCACGACGAATGACACGCGCTCATCTGGGAAAGCATTTGCAGTAGTAGCACGTGCCACGACATGAAAATTGGGTAAGGTAATCATTTGGAAGCGAACGTTATCGCCCCAGCTTGGTCGTGTCAGACCAAGTCGGGCATGCTCAGCTTCACTGGCAACACGAACTTGAACTTCATTGGCATTGGTAACAGCCAAATCAGCCAGCTCAATATCCATGCGCAATGGCTGATTTACAGCCGACCATGCAGACATATTCTCAACAGTGAATGCGTGCGCAGCCGCACTCAAGCCGAAGGTAGCTATTGCCAAACAAGTGGCTTGAAAAAATTTCTGCACAGATTTACTCCAGTGATGCACATTATTTTTATGTGCTCAGCAGTTAACTCGGAAATACGCTTGTTGCCAAGTGTTACGTCATTTTAATGACAGTTTTCAGACGGCCAAACAGCCTAAGCAACCGGCCAGGCTGACAACCAACTGGGGCCCAAGGCCTCTCGCGGCAATGCGTCTGGGTAATGCGCATCAACGAAATACAAGCCATCTGGAGCAGCTGTAATACCGCCGGCACTTCGATCGCCACTGGCAAGCACTTCAGCCGCCCAAGCAGGCTCGGCATTGCCCTGCCCTATGACGAGCAATACGCCGACGATATTGCGCACCATATGATGCAGGAAACCATCGGCCTGAATATCCAAGCGTATCAATGGCCCACGCTGCTCGATGTTAATGAAATGCACATCGCGCACTGGGCGATTGGACTGGCAAGCGACAGCACGATAGGCGCTGAAGTCATGGATGCCAACCAAATGCTGCGCAGCTTCGTGCATGCGCTCTGCATTAAGTGCATGGTAGTGCCAAGTTGCTCGTCCAACTAAATGGCTGGAGCGCCGTGGATGGTTATAAATTATGTAGTGATAGCGCCGTGCAGTAGCTTGAAAGCGCGCATGGAAGTCATCACGAATAGGCGTTAGCCAGCGCAACGTGATGCTCTCAGGCAAGCAGGTATTAACGCCCATTAACCAGTTACGCTCGGTACGCATCGACGGGCTATTGAAGTGGGCAATCATGCCTGAAGCATGCACACCTGCATCGGTACGTCCGGCACCATGAACAATGACAGGATGATTGGCGACTTTGCTGAGCGCAGCCTCTAGCGTGGCTTGAACGCTAGTAACGCCAGCCTGTTGCGTTTGCCAGCCACGATAAAAACGACCATCGAACTCAATGCCGATGGCGTAACGCTGAGTCATCAAATTCGTGCTTAGCCTAGCTCATCGATGAGTGCTTGAGCACGCGCACGCTGCTCATTAGTGCCACCTTCAACGACACGATCTAGCAATTGACGGGCAGCGTCCACTTCATTCATATCTAAATACGCTTGGGCTAAATCGAGTCGTGTTTGATAAGCCTCAGCCTCGCTGTCATTAAGGAAGTCATATTCATCTTCGGCCTCCTCATCGTCAATGGGCTCATCGACATAACTACCTAATGAGGATGAGCCTGCGGCCAAACTCGCAAAGGTATCGTCAAATGTAGGTTCAGCTCGAGCATCAACCGCAGGCTCAGCACTATCTTCTTGACTAGTTTCTGGCACCGCTTCTGCTGCGCTTGCAGCCGCTTTGTTTTGAGCACGTTGACGCAATAACACAACAAAAAGCAGTAGCCAAAAGATGCCGGCAGCCAGCCACCACAGCCAGCCATGATCACTTTCTGCTTCATCATTGACAGTGTCGGCAACCTCATCAGCCACTGTTTCGCCGCGCTCCATGGCAGCTAAACGCTCATCCAATACTGCTAAACGCTTATCAGCACCGGCATTTTCTTCATTTAGCGAAGCTAGTCGGTCACGTAATTGCAGGCGCTTATCGAGCAGGCTCCTGCGCTCTGTTTCAGCATCGGCTAAAGCGCTTGCATCGGCGTCACTACCAGCCTTTTCTGTTGCACCGCTAGCACCACCATTATCTTTTCCTGGCGAGACCAGTGTCAGATTGGCATCAGTGCTAGCTTCGCCACTTTCTGCATCTGCAGCAGCAATTACTGGCTTTTTCAGTGTCGGCTCAAGTAAGCCTTCAGCTTGTTTTAGCGCTTTTTGATACCAACGATTCGCAGCACGCTCAGTGGGTATGTTGATTGTTGCAGTGTCCGGTAGGCTCAGACGAGCACCAGCGCGAATAATATTGATATTGCCGTTAATAAAAGCTTGAGGGTTACTTTCACGGATGATTTTTTGGCGCTGATTTAAGCTTAAATCTTGATCCCATTCACTGGCAAT
>JBFJJU010000133.1:0-3805 GCA_041612115.1 Perlucidibaca sp. | reverse complement strand
CCGGGCACGACGGTTGCTGCCGTTGCCGAGGCCTTAGCGCTGCCAAACACCTTATTAGGCTTCGATATCATTTGCGATGGCGAGCTAGTTTGCGCCGATGCTACTGCCGCCGATTTACTGCGCTTTGCCGAGCAAGACTCACTGATCATCATCATCACGCCAACGGGTGGGCAGGGCAGCCTTATTGGCCGAGGTAACCAACAATTAAGTGCAGCGTTATTAGAAAAAATTGGTCGTGACGCATTGCGTGTGTTGGCTACGCCCGCCAAGCTAGCGGCGTTATCGGGTCGGCCACTTCGATTAGATACACATAGTGCCGATTTAGATCGTGCTTGGTCTGGGCTCTGGCCAGTCATCACGGGTTATCAACAGGCCGCACTGTACGCTGTTGCGGGCTAAATCATTGCTTGGGCGCTGTCTATCAAGCTACAGCCTTCCGAATCACTGTTTTTAGGAGCTAGAAATGAGTCAATTATTTGAGCCATTAACGATAGGTGCATTAACGCTGCCTAACCGCGTTGTGATGGCGCCGCTCACTCGGATGCGTGCTAGCGCGGGCGATGTGCCTAGTGATATTTCGGTGACGTATTATCAGCAGCGAGCTGGCGCTGGTTTAATTATCACCGAGGCTGCGCAAATTTCGCCACAGGGCAAAGGTTATATGCAAACGCCAGGTATTTATTCGCCCGAACAAGTCGCTGGATGGCAGCGTGTAACCAGTGCCGTGCATGCGGCCGGTGGCCATATTGCTATGCAACTTTGGCATGTTGGTCGCATCTCGCACAGCAGCTTGCAAATCGATAATCAGCCGCCAGTATCGGCATCTGATCTGCCGGCAAGAACTAAAACTACGGTGCTTGGTGCGGATGGCAAACCTGAGCGTGTGCCCTGTAGTACGCCACGTGCTTTAGCGCTGGAGGAAATTCCTGAGCTAATTGCGAGTTATGTGCATGCCACGCGCGCGTCTCAAGAAGCGGGCTTTGACTTTGTTGAAATTCATGCTGCGCACGGCTATTTACTGCATCAGTTTCAGTCCACGGAAAGTAATCATCGCAGTGATGCCTATGGCGGCAGTTTGGAAAATCGTGCGCGTTTAACGCTGGAAGTGCTGGATGCAGTCATTGCCACGTGGGATGCCGATCGCGTAGGTATTCGTATTTCGCCGATGGGTAACTTTAATGCTCTTGACGATTCCGAAGGCGAGGCCATGGGTCTGTATTTGGCGGAGCAGTTTGCGCAACGCGGCATTGCTTATTTGCATTTGTCTGAGCCTGACTGGGCCGGTGGCCCACAGTTGGATGATCGTTTCCGTATTGCTCTGCGCGCGCGTTTCCCTGGTGTGATTATTGGTGCGGGTAATTATACGAAAGAGAAAGCATCTACTTTATTGGGCAAGTCGTTGATTGATGCGGCGGCATTTGGGCGTCCGTATATTGCGAACCCGGATTTGGCAGAGCGTTTGCGCTTGGATGCGCCACTGAATGAGCAGCGGCCAGAGTTGTTTTATGGTGGTGGGGCTGAGGGGTATACGGACTATCCGGTGATGGGTGCCTAACTCACGGTCTCACGTAGCTTTACGCGATTTCACGCGGTCTTGCGGGGGGTAAGTAGGTCGCCCGCTACGCTTCGCTATTCGCGGGGGACCTACTTACCCCCCGCAAGACCGCTGCAGTTGAGTATTAAACTTCATCGCTAAGGCCATTGGGCCGAAGCAATATGCCCGCATAGCGCAGCGTGGTGGACATATTGCTTCGGCCCAATGGCCGTCTCGTTAATAAATTAAAAGCCAAAAAAAAGGCCCGATGATTCGGGCCTTTTTCACAACAGCTGTCGTTAAACCATTAAGCAATCTGCATATTTTGCAGTGCTGCAATACGCTTCTCTAACGGCGGGTGCGACATAAACAACGACGCAATGCTAAAGCCTTCGCGCTTGCCAGAGGTAATAGCCATTGCCGTCATCTCTGCAGGCATTTGATCCGGCACTTCATGCTCGCGTTGCAAAGCACGCAGCGCATTAATCATGGATTGACGGCCAGCTAGCCGTGCCCCGGCTTCATCAGCACGGAATTCACGGTAGCGCGAGAAGTACATCACGATGGTGGAGGCGAGGATGCCAAGCACGATGTCAGCCACGATGCTGGTGACAAAGTAGGCGATGCCTGGGCCTTCTTCATTTTTAAACACCACACGATCGACAAAGTTGCCGATGATGCGCGAGAAGAACATCACGAATGCGTTAACTACGCCTTGAATGAGCGCGAGGGTGACCATGTCGCCGTTGGCAACGTGACCAATTTCGTGGCCTAAAACGGCGCGCACTTCATCGCGATTCATGCGTTGCAGTAGGCCAGAGGAGACAGCAACGAGGGCATCGTTTTTGTTCCAACCAGTCGCGAAGGCATTGGACTGATAGCTAGGGAAAATGCCGATTTCAGGCATTTTAATGCCGGCTTTCTGTGACAGCTCAGTAACCGTCTCAAACAGCCATTTCTCTTCGTTGGAGCGTGGCGTTTCGATTAGCTGCACGCCCATGGAGCGCTTAGCCATCCATTTCGATAGCAGCAGCGAGACTAGCGAACCTACTGTGCCAAAAACAAAGCACATGATGAGCAGGTTGCCCAATTGCAAGGTATTGCCTGCGCCATGTGTTGAGCCCACGCCTAGCAGGCTGAGTACAACACCAGCAACCACCATGACGGCTAAGTTGGTGAGCAGGAACAAGAAGATGCGTAACATGGGCTTTTAAGCTCCTAGATAGTTGGATTCAGTAGATAACTTAGGGGCGCAAGATGATGTTTTCAAGTCATCTCGCGCTTATTTTGTGTCAGGTGTTTGCTAATAGCGTATCGGTGCCATGACGGCGGCGATAATCGGCTAAAAAGCGTGCTAAACGGTTAATGGCTTCGATCAACTCTTCGCGGTGTGGCAAAAACACCACACGGAAGTGATCAGGAGTAGGCCAGTTAAAGCCTGTGCCTTGCACTAGTAGCACACGTTCGGCGTTTAGCAGCTCCAGAATAAACGCTTGATCATCGACAATTGGGTAAATAACAGGGTCTAAGCGCGGAAATAAATACAGTGCACCTTGAGGCTTCACACAGCTCACGCCAGGGATGTCATTGAGCATGCTCCACGCTAGTTCACGCTGCTCGTAAAGGCGCCCGCCAGGACGAATTAAGTCATTGATACTTTGATAGCCGCCTAATGCCGTTTGAATGGCAAATTGCGCTTGCACGTTGGCACATAGGCGCATGGAGGCGAGCATGTCTAAGCCTTCGATATAGTCGGCGGCTTGAGCTTTGGCACCACTGACCATCAGCCAGCCAGAACGAAAGCCAGCGACACGGTAGCTTTTTGATAGGCCATTGAAGGTGATGCAGAGCAAATCATTGCTCAGTGTGGCAATAGAAGTGTGCTGTGCTTCGTCGTAGAGAATTTTGTCGTAAATTTCATCGGCAAAAATGATCAGCTGATGCTTACGCGCCAACGCCACGATGCCTTCAAGAATTTCTTGTGAATAGACCGCGCCGGTTGGGTTGTTGGGGTTGATCACCACAATGCCACGAGTTTTTGGCGTGATTTTGCGTTCGATATCGGCTAAGTCAGGGAACCAACCATTGTCTTCATCGCAAAGATAATGCACGGCATTGCCGCCAGCGAGCGTGACGGCAGCAGTCCATAGCGGATAGTCTGGCGCTGGCACTAGCATCTCGTCATCGTTATTCAATAAGGCCTGCATGGCCATGACGATAAGCTCAGATACGCCGTTGCCGATGTAAATATCGCCGACATCAACGCCGCGT
>JBFJJU010000132.1:0-3845 GCA_041612115.1 Perlucidibaca sp. | reverse complement strand
CACCTCCCAAATACGCCGCAATCACGCGTGGATCTTGACGAATAGCTGCTGGCTCGCCTTCGGCTATCAGCTCACCAAAGTCGAGCACGGCCAAGCGATCACATAAACTCATCATCAGTTTTACATCGTGCTCAATCAGCAGCACGGTGATGCCGTCATCGCGAATGCGGGAGAGCAATACGCGCAGCGCCTCAGTCTCGGTTGGGTTCATGCCGGCAGCAGGCTCATCGAGCGCTAATAGCGCAGGTCGTGTAGCTAAGGCGCGGGCGATTTCTAGGCGGCGCTGGTCGCCATATGACAGCTCATTGGCAAGGCGCGAAGCAGCGCTACGTGGTAGGCCAACGTAGTCGAGCAAGTCAAAGGCTCGCGCCCGAATACTAGCCTCTTCAGCGCGCGCACCTGCGGTATTAAACAACGTGGCGAACAGGCCTATGCCACTGTGGCGATGGCAGCCAACCATGATATTTTCCAGCGCGCTCATATAATGAAACAGGCGAATATTCTGAAATGTACGCGCAATGCCACGAATGACGATCTCATACGGCTTTAAGGCCATTGGCAATGCTTGCCCACGCAACACACGAGTACCGGTATCGGCGCTATACATGCCGGTGATGATATTAAACAGCGTAGTTTTACCGGCGCCATTGGGACCAATCAGCCCATAAATGACACCTTCGGGAATGCTTAAATCGATGCCCTTTAAAGCCTTAACACCGCCAAAACGCTTGCTGATATCGCGCAGCTGCAAAAGCTCAGTCATGCTTCAGCTCCTGCGCACGACGAGCCGATGGCCAGAGCCCGCCCGGGCGATAGAGCATGACTAAAATCATCGACAGGCCAAATAGCAGCATGCGTAAATTTTCTGGATCGACCACTTGATGACCAAATAGCTGTTGCTGCAAAGGACTAATCACTTCACGCAAAATCTCGGGCGTAATAGTCAGCAAAAATGCGCCCAACAGCACACCTGGAATATGCCCCATGCCGCCGAGCACGACCATACAGAGCACCATAACCGACTCCATCAACGTGAAGCTTTCGGGGCTAACAAAGCCTTGGAATGAGGCAAATAGCACTCCGCCAACACCGCCAAAACTCGCACCCATGGCGAAGGCTAGCAACTTCATATTGCGCGTATTAATACCCATGGCGGTTGCCGCCACTTCATCTTCACGAATGGCAACCCAGGCGCGGCCAATACGAGAGTTTTCTAATCGTCGACAGGCCACAACGGCAACAATAACCAGTGCAAGTAAGACATAAAAATACAGCTGCGCACTGACTAGATTGACCACACCAAGGTTTAAGCCTTGATCAAAACTCCATCCGCCAATGCTTAACGTATCGATGCCACTGATGCCTTGCGGGCCATTGGTGATGTTTATTGGTCGGTCAAGATTATTGATAAATAAACGTACGATTTCGCCGAAACCCAAAGTGACAATGGCGAGATAGTCGCCGCGCAGTCGCAGAGTTGGTGCGCCGAGCATGGCACCAACCACTGCAGCGATGGCTGCCGCGATAGGTAAAATCAGCCATGGCGACCAATGCAAATCCCAGTGCGGCGAGGCTAGCAACGCAAAGACATAGGCGCCAACGGCATAGAACGCAATGAAGCCCAAGTCGAGCAAGCCGGCATAGCCAACCACAATATTGAGGCCCAGAGCCAAAATGGCGTAGAGCAAGCAGTAGTCTAGGATGCGTACCCAGTAAGGCCCGAGCAAAGCGCCCGCCCAAAATGGCGCGGTCAGTAGTAGGCCCAGTAAGAACCAACGCGCACGGCCTTGCGCCAATGCCATCACATTAAACTTCATGGGCGATCCGCCGAACGCTCGCCCAGCAGGCCCGAGGGCCTAAACACCAACACTAAAATCAGCACTAGAAAAGCGAAGACATCTTGGTACTGGCTCCCCAAAAAGCCGCCAGTCAGGTCACCAATATAGCCCGCGCCCAAGCTTTCAATAATGCCCAAAAGCAAGCCGCCAACGACTGCACCTGCTAAGTTGCCGATACCGCCAAGCACGGCAGCTGAAAAGGCTTTCAGACCTAACATAAAGCCCATATAGGCATGCGCTTGGCCGTAATTTGCGCTCACCATGACGCCAGCGACAGCGGCCAATATAGAGCCAATAACAAAGGCACTGGCAACGACACGATCGACAGAGACGCCCATCAAGCGAGCGACCGAGGGTGACTGCGCCGCTGCCCGCATGGCACGACCAAGTTTGGTGCGATGCACGAGCAGCAAGAGTGCTCCCATCAGCAACGCGGAGAGCAGCACAATAACGCCCTGCACGGGCATAAACGTGGCGGAGCCAAGGTGAATGGGTTCGCTTGGCAAAATCGCAGGGAAGGGAATGTATTGACGACCCCAAATCATCATGGCGACGTTTTGCAGCACGATGGAGACACCAATGGCGGTGATCAGCGGTGCTAAACGCGGCGCGCCTCGTAGCGGCCGATAGGCAAAGCGCTCAATGCCCATGCCCAGCAAAGCGCACACCGGAATTGCCATAAGCAAACTAAATGCCACCAGAAAAATCGGCGACAAAGGCAAATGCATGCCAAGCAGCCAACTCAACGCGCTAATAGTGACCATGGCGCCAATCATCACTACCTCGCCATGAGCGAAGTTAATCAGTCCCAAAATGCCATACACCAAGGTGTAGCCGAGGGCGATAAGCGCGTAAATACTGCCTAAAATCAGGCCATTGAGTAACTGCTGCTGCAACACATCCATGGCTTATTTCGACTCAATCGTTTTCAGCACTTGCCAGTGGCCGGCCTTAGCACGATAGACCGTGATCGAGCCTTGTGTGAGATCGCCATGAGCATCAAAGCGAATGCGCGAGGTTACGCCGTTATAGTCTGTTTTAGCCAACTCTTGCTTCACTTTCATAGGGTCGGTAGTACCGGCACGCTGCATGGCTTGCGCGAGAATCATCATGGCGTCGTAGCAATACGGGGCGTAAAGCTGAATTTTGCCGTACTTGGCTTCGAAGCGCTTTTTAAATGCAGGACCATTCGCTAGCGTGTCTAAGGGTCGGCCCGGAAGCGATGCCACAACACCCTCAGCCGCTGATGCAGCAAGCTTCATAAACTCGGCAGTATGAATGCCGTCGCCGCCAAGCAGCTGTGTTTTTAAGCCCAGCGACTGCATTTGCTTGGCCATTGGTGCACCTTGCCCATCCATGCCACCAAAAAATAATAAGTCCGGTTGCTTGCCTTTAATTTTGGTCAAAATAGCTGTGAAGTCCGAGGCTTTATCGCTGGTGTATTCGCGCACAATGATTTCAGCGCCGGCAGCAACAGCAGCTTTTTCGAACTCATCAGCCAGACCTTGGCCGTAGGCAGTGCGGTCATCGATGATGGCAATTTTCTTTGCACCTAGCTCCTGTACCGCAAACCCGCCCAAAGCTCGACCCTGTTGAATGTCATTAGCCATGACACGGAAGGCGTTATCAAAACCTTGTTGGGTGTAGCGCGGCGTGGTTGCCGAAGGCGAGACCTCTACAATGCCGGCGCTGTTATAAACGCGCGAGGCCGGCATAGTAGTGCCTGAATTCAAATGGCCAATAACAGCCTGAACGCCATCATCAACAAATTTTTGTGCCACTGTGGTGGCCATGCGCGGGTCGGCTTGATCATCTTGCGAGTCGAGTTGGAACACTACCGACTCATCGCCAATTTTAAAGCCAGCAGCATTTAAATCATCGATGGCTAAGCGCACGCCATTTTCATTATCTTTACCGAGATGCGCCTGAGTGCCAGTGAGCGGCGCGGCGTGGCCAATGACCACGATGCGTTTGCCGTCTTCTGTCATCGATGGCGTATGTGGCTTT
>JBFJJU010000131.1:0-3963 GCA_041612115.1 Perlucidibaca sp. | reverse complement strand
CACATTGCCGCTTGCCTGGCCGGCCGCAGCAAAGGCGAGGGCGTGCGCGTTGGCATTAAAACTTCGGGCTGCTCGGGTCTGGCCTATGTGCTGGAGTTTGTCGACACCATTGCCCCAGAAGATCAAGTCTTTGAGTCGCATGGCATCAAAGTCATTGTCGACCCGAAAAGTTTGGCTTACTTAGATGGCACGCAAATGGACTTTGTTAAAGAAGGCCTTAACGAAGGCTTTAAGTTCACCAACCCCAATCAAAAGGGCGAATGCGGCTGCGGCGAATCGTTTACGGTGTAAGCCGCGGTTTGGCCCGTGAGCCCGTTTCCGGAGTCGCGTGTGGATAGCAGTGAAAACTACTTTGCCTTATTTGGTCTGCCAGTAGCCTATGCGCTTGATGCGCAGACCTTGAGTCCTGTCTGGCGTCAGCTGCAGCAGCAATACCATCCCGATCGCTTTAGCCACGATGAGCAAGCACAGCAGCAGGCCGTGCTGATGTCATCGCGCATTAATTCTGCGCATGACACGCTGCGCGACCCTGTACGGCGTGCGCGCTATCTGCTCGAGCTGGCAGGCTATGGCATCGATAACGAAAGCACGACAGTCTCCGATACCGACTTTCTCATGGCGCAAATGGATCTGCGCGAACAGCTCGACGAAGCCGACAGCATAGAAGGCCTAGAGGGTCTGCGTGATGAGGTTGGGCAATGGCAGGCTAGCTTGCAGCGTGAGTTCGCCATCGATTATGCCGAGCCAGACTGGTCAGAAGCACAGGATACCGTGCGTAAAATGCAATTCATGCAGCGCTTGTTGAGCGAGATCGATCGCCATATTGAGCGTCTTGAAGACGAACAGGATCTGTATTAATGGCTTTGTTACAAATCGCCGAACCCGGTCAGGCTCAAGCCCCGCATCAACATCGTTTGGCGGTCGGCATTGACCTAGGCACTACACATTCATTAGTTGCCACCGTGCAAAGCGGCCTGCCACGCGTATTGCCCGATGTCACCGGTCAAGTATTGCTGCCTTCTGTCGTGCATTACGCTGCCGATGGTGCGGTAACAGTCGGTGAGGCGGCGCGTGAGCGTGGCGGCCACGACGCCATCAATACACTGGCTTCGGTTAAGCGCTTTATGGGGCGTGGTGCCGACGCCGCTCAAGCCTTGGGTGATCAGCTGCCCTATAACATTGTTACTCACGACAATGGTGTGCCGTATTTTCAAACCGCTGCGGGTGAGCGCAGTCCAGTAGAAGCATCCAGTGAAATTTTGAAAGCGCTACGTTTGCGCGCCGAAGCCGTGATGGGCGGTGAGCTGGCGGGCGCAGTCATTACCGTGCCTGCGTATTTTGATGAGTCGCAGCGCCAAGCGACTAAAGACGCCGCACGCGTGGCTGGCCTGAATGTCTTGCGCTTGTTAAATGAGCCGACTGCAGCTGCGGTGGCTTATGGCTTAGATCGTGAAGCTGAAGGCGTACACGCCATTTATGATCTCGGTGGCGGTACTTTCGATATCTCCATTTTACGCCTGCACAAAGGTGTGTTTGAAGTGCTCTCAACCGGCGGTGACTCAGCGCTTGGCGGCGATGATTTCGATCATGCCATCGCGACGTGGTTGATGCAGCAAGCCAAGATTACTCAGCCCGATGCCGACGCCCAGCGGCGCCTGCTAACTACGGCGCGCAAAGTAAAAGAAGCACTCACCGAGCGTGAGTCAATCCATTTAAACATCAGTGCAGGCACTGGTGGCGCGCCCGCCGATTGGCAGGGCAGCTTAAGTCGCGGCGAATTTGAAGCGCTGATCATGCCGTTGGTAGATCGCACGCTAAAAGCCTGCCGTCGTGCTCTGCGCGATGCCGGATTAAAGCCCGCTGATTTAAACGAGGCGGTTTTGGTTGGCGGCTCCACGCGAGTGCCATTGGTGCGCGAGCGCGTCGGCGCATTCTTCGGCAAGCCGGCACTTGCGCATCTCGATCCTGACCAAGTCGTCGCCATTGGTGCTGCGGTTCAAGCCGATGTCTTAGTCGGTAATAAGCCCGATAGCGACTTGTTATTGCTTGATGTCATCCCGCTGTCTTTAGGCTTAGAGACTTATGGCGGCTTGGTGGAAAAAATCGTGCCTCGTAACACGCCGATTCCGGTTACGCGTGGGCAGGAGTTCACCACGTTTAAGGATGGCCAAACCGCGATGAGTCTGCACGTGCTGCAGGGTGAGCGCGAGCTAGTGGCTGATTGCCGATCATTAGCGCGCTTTGAGCTGCGTGGCATTCCGCCGATGGTTGCCGGTGCTGCCCGCATTGTAGTGACATTTCAAGTCGACGCCGATGGCCTACTCAGTGTAAGCGCCATGGAAACCACCTCTGGAGTGCGCGCCGATATTGTGGTGAAACCATCCTGGGGCTTGGCTGACGATGATATTTTGCGCCTGCTGAAAGAGTCACAGGCGCACGCCAGCGACGACATGCACGCGCGCAGTTTGCATGAGGCCAAAGCAGAGGCTGAGCGCTTGTGGTTAGCCATCGAGGCGGCATTAGCAAAAGACAGTCATTTGCTCGATAGCACAGAATTGCAATTGCTTAATCAGCAAGTCGAGACACTAAAAGTATTAGCCGGTGGCAATAACAGCGCGGCTATCACCGCAGCTGCAGAAGCACTTAATGCAGCCAGCGAAGCCTTTGCCGCTCGCCGCATGGACGCGGGCATACAATCGGCCTTTACCGGCAAAACCCTGACTCAGCTCGAGGAGAAATAACATGCCGCAGATCATTATTTTGCCGCATCACGAGGTATGCCCTGAAGGTGCAGTGATCGAAGCAAATGTTGGCGAAACAGTCTGTGATGCGGCACTGCGTCATGGCATAGAGATCGAACATGCCTGCGAGAAATCCTGTGCCTGCACGACGTGTCACGTGGTGGTGCGTGAAGGTTTTGATTCGCTAGGCGAGCTCGATGAGCTGGAAGAGGACTTGCTCGATAAAGCCTGGGGCTTAGAGGCTGAGTCACGTTTATCCTGCCAGGCAAAAGTAGCGGATGAAGATTTAGTTATCGAAATCCCACGCTACACGCTCAATCACGCATCCGAAAAACACTGAGGTTGCCATGTCATTAAAATGGACTGATACGCTAGAAATTGCCATTGCCCTGTGCGATGCCCATCCCGATATTGATCCACTGACTGTGCGTTTTACCGACTTGCGGCAATGGGTGATGGACTTGGCTGAGTTCAATGACGACCCTGCGCATTGTGGCGAAAAAGTCTTAGAAGCCATTCAAATGGCGTGGATAGACGAAGTTTAAGCGCGTATAATTTGCGCCCATTGGCTGGCATAGTGCCAGTGCAGACTATTTTTGGAGTGCCTTATGGCGATCGAACGTACACTGTCTATTGTTAAACCAGATGCTGTTGGCAAAAACGCTATTGGCGCTATTTTCAGCCGCTTCGAAGCTGCTGGCTTGGTTATTGTTGCCACCAAAATGAAGCACCTGTCGCAAGCCGAAGCCGAAGGCTTCTACGCTGAGCACCGCGAGCGCGGCTTCTTCAAAGACTTGGTTGCTTTCATGACTTCCGGCCCTGTGGTTGTTAGCGCTTTAGAAGGCGAAAATGCTGTCTTGGCTCACCGTGAAATCCTTGGTGCGACTAATCCTAAAGATGCAGCGCCTGGCACTATCCGCGCCGACTTCGCTGTTAGCATCGATGAAAACGCCGCTCATGGCTCCGACTCAACCACGTCGGCTGCTCGCGAAATTGGCTATTTCTTCAGTGAATTAGAAGTTTTTGCCCGCACCCGCTAAGGTGTGAAAGCTCATGTTCTGATACAGTTCATGAGCCGCGCATGCGACTCAGCTTTCGAAGCTAAACGTCGCCGTGATAGGCCGCAGCATTTCGATGCCGCGGCCTTCGCACACCAAGGTTTAAGATTTCCTGAGCCTTGAGCAACGACATAATTGGTGTAGCAACCCGTCGAGAATGATAT
>JBFJJU010000130.1:0-4118 GCA_041612115.1 Perlucidibaca sp. | reverse complement strand
AGATCGCACATTGAGTTCACGGGCAATTTGTAAAGCTAGCGCAGACATAACAACTCACAGTATTGTTAAAACGATTTTTAAGATGCGCAATTAAACCACTTACGCCGCCGCCTGTGTCAGGCAAAAGCCGCCCGTGTTCAAACGCCTTGCGCCTGCGTACACTCAGGCTTAACGGTAAAACCAGATGAGGATGGGATGGATAGCGACAATCGCGACGCCCTGAAGATTTTAGTTGTCGATGACGATGTGCGTCTGCGCACGCTTTTACAGCGATTTTTAGAAGACCAAGGCTATGGCGTAAAAACCGTAGCTGATGCCGTGCAAATGGATCGCGTACTAGGCCGCGAATTATTCGCCCTTATCGTGCTCGACTTTATGCTGCCCGGCGAAGATGGCATTGCCATTTGCCATCGCCTCCGTGAGTCTGGCAATAATACGCCTATCATTATGCTTACCGCGCGTGGCGCAGACAGTGATCGCATCAACGGCCTTGAGGCTGGCGCCGATGACTATTTGCAAAAGCCATTTAATCCACAGGAGCTGTTAGCGCGCATGAAGGCTGTGCTACGCAGGCAAACGCGCGAGCTGCCTGGGGCGCCATCACAAACCAGCGAAGTGGTTAGCTTTGGCCCGTGGACACTGGATCTATCGACGCGCCAACTGAGTAATACCGGCACATCGGTATCACTGACTACAGGCGAATTCGCTGTTTTAAAAGCCTTGGTACAACACCCTCGCGAACCACTCACGCGCGACAAACTTATGGCACTTGCTCGCGGCCGTGAGTGGGGTGCGATGGAACGCTCCATTGATGTCCAGGTCTCTCGCCTGCGCAAGCTCATCGAAACCAATCCTGCCAACGCCCGTTATATTCAAACTGTGTGGGGTGTGGGCTATGTATTTGTACCCGACGAGCTGACCTAATGCTCAAGCTGCAAGATCCAGCTAAGCGTAAACGGGGTCTCGTGCAATGGCTAAAGCCACGATCCAGTGCCATGCGCACGACACTCGTTATCGGCATCGTGGTACTGATGAGTCAAGCGCTATCGATCGCGTTTTTTTGGCAAAACTTATATTTGCCGGAGATTCGTCAGCACGCGCATAGCTCTGCCATTAAAATGCTGAAGCTACGCGATGCTGAGCGTGATGGTATTGCACCTGAGGTTATCGATCGGGCGCTTCGTGACTATGGAAATGTCGAAATCGTTCGCGATGCCGAGCGCTTTCCATCGCCACGAGATAAATGGTTTGCCGAGCTATTCACCGACCGCTTTCAAAAGCAATTGCGCCGAGAATTAGACTTTCCATCCTTGGTGTACTTCGAATTTAAGCCCATCCCTACGCTCTGGATAAGCGCCGACACCGAACAGCCCATGTGGGTACGCGAAGAGCTGTTATTTATGCAGCAATACAGCCCAGGCATTATTTTGGGCTGGATCTTGGGCGTGCCGCTGCTGTCGATCATCGCCATCATTATTTTAGCGCGGCAGCTCAACCGACCCTTAAAGCGTCTGCAGTTGGCGGCCATTCGCGTTGGGCGCGGGCAGCACAGTACACAGCTGGATGTGCAAAGTGGCCCAACCGAAATCCGCGCGGTGAACCGAGCCTTCAACCAAATGACTCGGCAAATTCATCTAGCCGAACAAGAGCGCACTGTGATGCTCGCCGGCATTTCGCACGACCTACGCACACCATTAACTCGCATGCGCCTGACTGCCGAGGTGATGCGCGATCGTGACTTGGCTGAGGGCTTGGTGACTGACATTGAAGACATGGACGCGATTTTGGATCAGTTCATTGCCTTTATGCGCGATGGCTCGGAAGAGCAGGCCGAGCAAATCGATTTAAATGCCTTGGTGAGTGAGGTAACGCAACAGTTTAGTCATCTTATCCATATCGACACTGTGCTTGGTGAGATACCAGCCTTGCGCCTACGCAAGCTGTCATTCAAGCGACTGATTGGCAATTTGATTCAAAATGCTATGCGCTACGGCCAAGCTCCTGTGGTGTTTAGCACAGAAGAAGTAGGACCAAATATCGTGCTGCGCTGCCGAGATCATGGCCAAGGAATTGATGAAGCTCGTATGCAGGAATTACAAGAGCCGTTTCGACGCGGCGATAGTGCTCGCGGCTCGCAAGGCTCGGGCTTGGGCTTAGCTATTGTTGCGCGCATCGTCTTGCAGCATCGCGGCCAGCTGCACTTAAGCAATCATCCTGATGGCGGCTTAGACATTAGTATCGCGCTGCCCAAGCCTAGACTCTGGATGCGCCGCTAGCTTATTGCACGCTATCTGGTGCGTCTGCTGCAGGCTGAAATAGCTGCTCAATATCGACTTGGTCAAAGCCATAAACCTGATGACAAAACTGGCAATCGACACTTATCGTGCCTCCTTGCTCAGCAGCCACTTCTCGCAATTCATCAATACCCAAAGACACTAAAGCATGGGCGCTGCGCTCGCGCGAACAGGTGCATTTAAAGCGTAGCTCAGTGGGCGGGAAAAGCTCGACTGATTCTTCATGAAACAGCCGATATAAAAGCTGCTCTGGATCAACACTCAATAACTCTTCTTTTTTAACCGTCGCTGCCAACTGCGTAACACGCGGCCACAAGTCATCATCTTCGCCACTATTATGGCCTGGCAAAACTTGCAGCATTAATCCTGCCGCGCCTTCGTTGTCGGCGGCGAAGATGAATTTCGTCGGAAGTTGTTCAGACTGCTGGAAATAATAACCCAACGCATCCGCTAAGCTCGCACCCTCCAGTGGGACTATGCCTTGGTAGCGCTCGCCATCATCGGGCTCGATCGTCAGCAGCAGGCGGCCAACACCGGTAAGTGATGTCCATTGCGTATCGGCATAGCTGGTTTCATCATCAAAACGCGCAATTGCGCGCACGTCGCCGACCTGGTTGCACTCCGCCATAATCAGGCCAACAGGGCCATCACCCTGAATTTGAAGAATAAGGCTGCCTTTAATCTTTAATGTTGCCGTCATTAGAGCAACTGCCACCATAGCCTGCCCCAAGAGCGCTGCCACAGGCTCAGGATAATGGTGTTTTGCCCGTGCCGAATGATAGGCATCACTGAGTCGGCAAAGCTCGCCGCGGACAGGCGTATCTTGAAAATGAAAGCGTTGAAGGAGGTCAGGCACGATGAAAAGCTCACACATAAATAGTTGGGCTGAGTTGCAAAGTCGTCTACTTGACCAGTTTACCTCATAGCACTACTCTACGCGTTGTTACATCTAGTAATCATTTATTTACAAGGATTTATTGACTATGAAATTGCATAAACTTGCTTTGGCAACATTTATGGCTACAGCTGCCATGGCAGCTCATGCTGAAATCACTGTCAGCCCTATGGTCGGCTACCACATGTTTGATAACGAAAAAGTTCTTGATGATGATGTCGAATCATCATTAGCGCTTGGCTACCGCGTGAACCCAAATGTAGGTTTAGAATTGCGTTATGGCTTCGCCAACCCAACTGTTAACACAACTGGCGGCGGCAGCGTTCGCCATGAAATGGCTACTCTAGATACCTACTATCGTTTCAACGTAGCCAACAAACTTCAACCATATGTTTTGATTGGTGGAGGCCTAATGCGTGGCACGTCAAAAGGTGCTGGCACACCGGGTTACGTGGAGCACACCATTGCTAACGTAGCTGTTGGTGCTTTTTACGAGATGGCCGACAACCTAGCGCTGCGCGGCGAAATCCGTGGCGTTGAAGATATGCAAGAAAGCTGGCACGACGGCATCGCCTCTGTTGGTGTGACTTACAGCTTTGGTGGGAAGAAAGCCGCTGCTGTTGCACCAGTTGCTGCTGTTGCAGCTGTTGCCGTGAAAACTGATGGCGACGATGACAAAGATGGCGTTGCTAACAGCGCTGACAAATGCCCAGGCACACCAACCAACGTGGTTGTGACTGCTGATGGCTGCACCAAAGAGTTGGTCGAAACAGTTAGCCGTGAAATGCGTGTACTGTTCGATACTGACAAATCAGTTGTGAAGCCTGAATTCCATGACGAAATCGAAGGCATTGCTAAACTGCTGAAAGAATACCCAGCAGCAACTGTTGAAATTCAAGGCCACACAGACTCACGCGGCACCGCTTCGT
>JBFJJU010000129.1:0-4173 GCA_041612115.1 Perlucidibaca sp. | reverse complement strand
CATCCTGAAAGGGCTAGCCTAGCGATTCCCTCGGATTTGCTAACGGCCTCAGCTAGTGGTCTCGACCCGCATATCTCACCCGCTGCTGCTCACTGGCAAATTGTGCGCATAGCGCGAGAACGCCAATTATCTGCCGCGGTAGTGGCTGATTTGATTGCTGCTAACACTGAAGAGCGACTCTGGGGTATTTTCGGTGAGCCCGTGGTCAATGTACTGGCGCTCAATTTAGCACTGGATAAGGTGGAAGCGCACTGATGTCTGACAACCGCCCAGCTGCCACAACCCTAATGCGTCCAAATCCTGATGCCTTGCTGGCCGAGTTGCAGCGAGAGCAGGCGGCTGAGCAGCGCGGCCGCCTGAAAATATTTTTCGGTGCTTGTGCTGGGGTCGGTAAGACCTACGCCATGCTAGAAGCAGCCCGTGCTGCAGCAGCAGAAGGACGTGATGTGGTGGTTGGTGTGGTTGAAACCCACGGTCGTGCTGAGACCGAGGCGCGATTGGTGGGTTTGGAGCTTTTGCCTCGCCGTCAAATTACCCAAGACGGTAGTCGCTTTGGCGAGTTTGATCTGGATGCCGCGCTGATTCGCCAGCCGAAACTCATATTGGTGGATGAGCTAGCGCACAGCAACGCGCCCGGTTCGCGTCATGACAAGCGCTGGCAGGATGTCGAGGAATTGCTGGTGGCCGGCATTGATGTCTGGTCGGCGATCAACGTGCAGCACCTCGAAAGTCTCAATGATGTCGTTGGCCAGATCACAGGCATTCGCGTACGTGAGACAGTCCCGGACCGCATATTCGATGGCGCAGACGAAGTTGTTCTGGTCGATTTGCCACCTGAAGAGCTGTTGCGTCGTTTGCAGGCCGGTAAAGTCTATTTGCCGCACCAAGCCGCGAGAGCGCAGCAGAATTTTTTCCGAAAGGGCAACCTTCTGGCATTGCGCGAGCTGGCACTACGGCGCACGGCCGATCGTGTCGATGCTCAGATGCGCGCCTACCGTGATGATCGCGCCATCCAGCCGATCTGGCAGGCACGAGAGCGCCTACTTGTCTGCATCGGCGCCGATGAAGGCAGCGAACGCTTAGTGCGCCGTGCCGCTCGTCTAGCAGCTAAGCTGCAGGCCGACTGGCTGGCGGTCTATGTTGAAACGCCTGCGTTGCAACGCTTGTCCAAGTCCCGGCGCCAGGCTGTATTAAAGACGCTAGCACTGGCTCAGGAGCTGGGGGCTGAGACCTCGATACTGGCCGGCTCCGACCTTGCGGTTACCTTAGTGGCCTATGCCCGCAGCCGTAATGTCTCGAAATTTGTACTCGGTGCCGGTCGCCGTCAAGGTTTGAGTCGGCTGTGGCATCCGGTGCTGTCCAATCAGCTCGCACATCTTGCCGATGATATTGATAGCTACTGTGTAGCGCTGGATGACCCGACGCCGCGTGAGTCGTTGGCCAGTCAGGCCAGCAGCCTTTTGTTCGATCGCGAGAATCATGGTAATCATGGCCGCGGCTATATTCAGACACTCGTGACGACAGCAGTGGTCACGATGCTGGCGGCTGGTTTGCTTAATGTCTTTGACCTAGCCAATGTGGTCATGGTCTATCTATTGCTGGTCATCATGGTTTCGATACGGTACGGCCGGCGTGCGGGCATCTTGGCCTCGTTGGCTTCAGTGCTGATTTTCGACTTCTTCTTCGTTGATCCGCGCTTGTCTTTCAGTGTTGCCGATACTCAGTACCTGTTTACCTTCGGTATGCTGCTGGTGGTGGCTCTGACTATTAGTCATCTGGCCTCACGGCTGCGTTTTGAGGCTCGTGTAGCAACCTATCGCGAACGGCGAACAAGGGCGCTATATGAACTTGGGCGTGAGCTTGCTGGTGCTTTGACTATCGATGCGGTGCTGGAGATCAGCCAGCGGCATTTGAGTGGACTGTTTCAGTCAAGCATTCATATTTTTCTGCCGACAGTCGAGGATGTTTTGCAGGATGGTCCAGTACCAGATCCATTTGATGCCAGTGTGGCGCGCTGGGTGTTTGATCAAGGTGAGATTGCCGGATTGGGTACGCGCACCTTACCCGGACATACTGCCCACTACCTGCCGCTGAAAGCTCCCATGCGGATACGCGGTGTACTGGCTTTGGTACCGACTGAGGCTTCTATTATATTTCTGCCCGAACAGCGGCGGCTGCTTGATGCGTGTGCGAGCCAGATTGCACAGTCATTCGAGCGTTTGCATTTTGTTGATATCGCTCAGCAAGCCTTGGTAGCCATGTCCGCCGAGCGTCTGAGGAATGGCGTATTGTCCGCCGTATCACATGATTTGCGTACGCCGCTGACAACGCTTACCGGACTGGTTGGTTTGCTCGAAAATTCTGATCTGTCTGCGCTAGAGCATGGCGAGTTGGTGCAAACGGTTCAGACAGAGATACAGCGCATGAGTCGTCAGGTCTGTAATTTGCTGGAAATGGCGCGTCTACAATCCGGTGTTCAAATTAAACGCGAGTGGCAGCTATTAGATGATGTGCTTGGTGCGGCACTAGCGGCGAGTGAGCATCAATTGCGACAGCACACAGTGGTCGTGGCGCTAGAGCCAGATCTGCCCATGCTGCGGCTTGATGCCGTGCTAATCGAGCGTGTTCTGGTCAACTTGCTTGAGAATGCCGCAAAGTACACGCCTGCCGGTAGCAGGGTGATCTTGTCGGCACGTCAGGAGTGCGGACAAATACATGTCTGTGTCAGTGATGATGGGCCAGGATTACCGCCGGGCCGAGCTGAGCGTCTTTTCGAGAAGTTCACGCGAGGGCAGGTGGAGTCGACGATCCCGGGCGTGGGTCTGGGTCTTGCTATTTGCCGTACTATTCTCGAGGCTCATGGTGGCAATCTTACCGCATCCAATCGCATGCCTCATGGCGCAGAGTTCTGCTTTACTCTGCCGATCGCCGATATTACCTTCCCACCAGATGCAGATGATGAGGCTTTGATACATGACTGATGCCACGACCCGCACGGTGGTGCTCATCGAAGATGAGAAACCGATCAGGCGCTTTCTTTCGGTCACACTGGGAAATGAAGGCTGGCAGGTGTATGAGGCTGAAACCGGCGAGCGTGGTCTCATCGAGGTGGCGACGCGTAAGCCAGATCTGGTGATTGTTGATCTGGGTCTACCTGATATGGATGGCATCGAAGTGATCAGGGAGCTTCGTAGCTGGTGCGATAGGCCCGTGCTGGTACTTTCTGCACGCTCCAATGAATCCGAGAAAGTGGCGGCGCTGGATGCCGGCGCGGATGATTACTTAACTAAGCCGTTCGGTACAGCAGAGTGCATGGCACGTCTGCGCGTATTGCTGCGGCGTTATGACAGTAACAGTAACAACAAGGCGGCAGTCGTCAGATTCGGCGAGGTTGAAGTAGATCTGGTGATGCGGCGTGTGAGCCGGGGTGGCGAAGTGGTGCATTTGACCCCCATTCAGTACCGCCTACTGGTAACGCTTATTAGAGATGTCGGTAAGGTCATGACGCATCGTGAATTGCTGAGTGCAGTTTGGGGGCCATCGCATAGTGAGAGTAGCCAGTATCTTCGAGTCTACATGGGGCAGCTACGGCAGAAGCTAGAGTCCGAGCCAGCGCGCCCCAAATTCATTACGACGGAAATTGGCGTGGGCTACCGGTTCACTCTTGAATAAGAGTGGTTAAAGTATGTCTCGCTACTGCTCGAGCGATGCCATACGGCATGCACGCGAGAGCGTTCAAGGCCCTTAATCCAATGGCTATAAACATGCTGGGCAACGCGGCGTAGCGCTGGTAAGCGAGATGGCATTAAGCGGAGGATTTCATCCACTTGCTGCACTGTTTGGGCGCTTTCATGACGCTTTACCTCTTCTCTCCCTTGCTGACACCAGCCCCGAATTATGTCTTCGGTTACTTCAAGATGGCATTGCAGACCAAGATGTGGACCTGAGGCAAAGCCCACATTTAGGCTATGACTACCAAATAGCACGCGCTGAGCGCATTCTGGATACTGACAAGTTAACTCGCGGGTTGAGATAATTTGGTTATGAGTACCTACAAACGACACCGCTTTCATCCCAGCATCATCAGCTACGCAGTCTGGATCTACTACCGATTCAACCTGAGCTTTCGTGACATCGAAGATTTGCTGGCAGAGAAGGGCATCTCTGTCAGTT
>JBFJJU010000128.1:0-4231 GCA_041612115.1 Perlucidibaca sp. | reverse complement strand
GCTTAGCCGTTGTAAAAATGCTCCATGCTGAAACCGTAGACCTGCTGGAAATCTCAGGAGGCACCTATGAGCAGCCAAAGTTGCTCGGCCACACCGGCAGTGCCGACACCGCGACCGCTGAGGCGCCGCAACGCGAATCCACCAAGCAGCGCGAGGCCTACTTCTTAAATTACGCGCGAGCCATCCGCAAAATAGCCACTATGCCTTTGATGGTCACTGGCGGTTTTCGTAGTGTAGAAGTGATGGAAGAAGCGCTGAAAGAAGGCGTCTGCGATGTCATCGGCTTGGGTCGCCCTCTGTGCAGCCACCCAGATACACCGAATGATTTACTCAGCGGCCGCATCACGCGCGCGGTGAATTTCGAGCACCAGTTGAAGCTTGCCGATAGTGGCTTATTTTCACCGACCAGTACTGTGCTACCACTAAAGTTGCTCAATGTACTCGGAGGCCAAGCGTGGTATTACCAGCAGATTTTCCGGCTTGCTGATGGTCAGTCTGCTGACACCAAGATGGGCATACTGAAGGCTTTTAGTGCTTATTATTGGGATGAAATCACGACGGCTCGCCGCGTGAAAAAAGCCGCGAAACGCTAAGGCTAATAACAGCGACGCATCGAAGCTATTTTAGTCGATGCGCTGCCGTTATTAATGCGCTTAGCCTACCGTACGAGTCACCGAACGTAGCGTGACCAGCTCTTCTGCTGAGGTCGGATGGATCCCGATGGTGTCATCAAAAATCGCTTTGGTGGCACCAGCCTTCATGGCCACGGCAATGCCCTGCACTAATTCGCCGGCATCAGGGCCAACAACATGGCAGCCGAGCACGACATCGCTATCGGCATCAACAATTAGCTTCATCAACGAACGTTCCTCGCTACCTGAAAGCGATAGCTTCATTGGCTTAAAGCGTGACTCATAAATATCTACGCGATGACCGCTCGCTACTGCCTCCTCTTCGCTAATGCCTACAGTGCCGATATTCGGCAGGCAAAACACCGCTGTTGGAATGAGCTGATAATTTACCGCACGATATTCTTCAGGCTTAAATAAACGCCGCGCTACTGCCATGCCTTCAGCCAAAGCTACGGGCGTAAGTTGCAGGCGCGCCGTAGCTACATCACCACCAAAATCATCGCCAATCACATCGCCAATCGCCGAAATACTCGCCTCAGCCGTCACATAGTGCTCATCGACCGCGATATAACCCTGCTTAGTCAGACGCACACCGGTGTTTTCCAGGCCTAAGTTGTCGAGCATAGGGCGGCGACCCGTGCCATAAAATACGCAGTCGACAATGAGCTCACGGCCATCTTTTAAGCTGGCTTTAATACGTCCATCTTCGGTCTTAGCCAAGGATTCAATATCGGTGTTGAACTGTAGATCTAAGCCGCTGACCTCAAGCTGGTCACGCACATGCTCACGCACACTTTGATCAAAACCACGTAGGAATAAATCGCCGCGGTACAACAGTGAAGTCTCGGCACCTAAGCCTTGAAAAATAGAGGCGAACTCGACCGCGATATATCCGCCGCCAACGACTAGCACACGTTTAGGCAGCTGCTCTAAAAAGAAGGCGTCGTTGGAGGTAATGGCTAGCTCGCTACCGGGGAACTGTGGCACCGATGGCCAACCACCAGTAGCAATCAAAATATGTGCAGCGCGAATTTTCTGACCATTAATCTCGACGGTATGAGCATCGAGCAAGCGCGCATGACCCTCATGCAGGGTCACGCCGCTATTTTTTAGCAGGTTTTTATAAACGCCATTAAGACGGCTGATTTCAGTATTTTTATTAGCAATTAATGTAGTCCAATCAAACACTGACTTACCGACCTGCCAGCCAAAATCTGCCGCATGCGCGAGTGTATCCTGATAGCTTGCGCCATAGACCAGAAGCTTCTTCGGCACACAACCTACGTTGACGCAGGTACCGCCCAAATAGCGGCTTTCTGCGACGGCTACTCGCGCACCGAAACCGGCAGCAAAGCGCGAGGCACGAACACCACCAGAACCGGCACCAATGACAAATAAATCCACATCAAACGACATACAAACTCCTATAGCGCCTCAAGTGCTGTGCGTAGGCGCGCCACTGTGCGTTCAATATTTTGCAGCTTATCGAGGCCAAAAAGCCCAAGACGGAAAGTCTTGAAGCTAGCTGGTTCATTGCACTGCAGCGGTACGCCAGCTGCGCATTGCAGGCCGAGCTCAATGAAGCGCTTACCAGTGTGAATAGCATCGTCATCGGTGTAGCAAACCACCACACCAGGGGCTTCAAAGCCGGCAGCAGCGACACTGCGAAAACCATGCTCGGCAAGTAAAGTACGAACTTCACGGCCTAGTGTAATTTGCGCTTGGCACATGGCATCGAAACCGGCAGCTTCGGTCTCACGCATGGCATCGCGCAAATAGATCAGCGCATCGGTGGGCATGGTGGCGTGGTAGGCATGGCCACCATTCTCATAAGCCAACATGATCTGATGCCATTTCTTCAAATCTAGCGCAAAGGATGTGCTCTGGGTTTCGTTCAAGCGCAGCAAGGCATGCTCGCTGAGCATAATCAGTGCGGCACAGGGCGTAGCAGACCAACCCTTTTGCGGCGCGCTAATCAGCACATCGACACCAAGCTCGCGCATATTGACCCAGAGCGTGCCTGAGGCCACACAATCGAGCACAAACAACCCGCCATAGGCATGCACGGCCTCGGCGACAGCGCGAATATAATCATTGGGTAAAACGATGCCAGAGGCGGTTTCAACGTGCGGCGCAAACACCACGGCGGGTTTTTCTACTTGGATGGCGGCGACTACCTCGTCGATTGGTGCAGGTGAAAATGTCGCTTGATGCTCATCTGAGCCAGTGCTGGCCGACAACACCGTTGTGCTTGCGGCAATGCGTCCAGTATCTAAAATTTGCGTCCAGCGAAAGCTAAACCAGCCATTGCGAATAATTAAACAGTGCACGTCATTAGCAAATTGACGCGCTACAGCCTCCATACCAACGCTGCCGCCACCGGGTAAAATAACCGCTGCGTCAGCGCCATAGACACGCTTAAGCATGTCAGAAATATCACGCATGCAGGCCTGAAACTCAGGTGACATATGGTTTAGGGCGCGATCGGTAAAAACTACGGAGTACTCATGCAGGCCGGGCTTCGGTGTTTGTAATCGATTGTTCACACATTCCTCACACTAATTTGCGCTAAAAAGACCTACCTCGTATACCCTTTGCCCAATGCTAGACGCAAGCCAAAACACCATGACAAAGCTGAATACTCGTCGTACTCAAAGCAGCAAAAAAATGCAGCCCTTAGTTTCTGTCAGCACCACGCAAATCTTTCTGTGCTTTCTCCAGCTTGGCCTCACTGCTTTTGGCGGCCCGATTGCGCACCTCGCCTATTTTCGCGAGGCCTTTGTGACTAAGCGTCACTGGCTATCCGAAGCACAGTACAGCGAGCTAGTAGCCATGTGCCAGTTCTTGCCAGGACCATCCAGCAGCCAGGTCGGCTTTGCGCTGGGCTATCACGCCGGCGGCTGGCGTGGCGCACTAGCAGCATGGCTAGGCTTCACGCTGCCCTCGACACTGCTGTTGACACTAGCTGCAGTGGGTATTTTGGCGACACAGGGTTTACCCGCAGGCATCTTACAAGGCTTATTGGCGGTGGCTGTTGCTGTCGTCGCACAAGCCACTTGGCGGATGGCAAAGCAACACAGCGCAGGCGGTGGCCGACTCATTGTCATGCTTTTAGCTGCCGCTACTTTATGCGTGCTTAGTTCGGCACAAGCCACCGTTGTTGTACTGGTTTTGGCAGGATTTATTGGTGCAATAAGCTTTCGCCCTACAGCCGCCGACACGCAGGCATCGGCCCTGCGTGCACCAAGTTTCCCTATTGGCATACTGCTGTTGTGCTTGGCTTTGGCTTTACTCTTTGTCTTGCCGCTGCTCAGCACACTGTCTCCGTGGCTGGCGTTGATCGATAGTTTTTATCGCGCCGGTGCCTTGGTTTTTGGCGGTGGCCATGTCGTGCTGCCATTACTGCAGGCCGAGCTGGTCACGCCTGGATGGCTGAGTGCCGACACTTTCTACACGGGTTATGGCTTGGCGCAGGCAGTGCCAGGGCCACTGTTTACGCTTGCGGCTTATTTGGGCGCTAGCGTGCCGGCACTGGCGTCACCTCTGCTTGGCGCAAGCATTATGCTCATCGCAGTGTTTCTGCCAGGGCTACTTTTGGT
>JBFJJU010000127.1:0-4374 GCA_041612115.1 Perlucidibaca sp. | reverse complement strand
TGCCATTGGCCAACCGAAACACGCAGCGCTGATGGGTAGAGACGAATGGCTGGTAATTCCACCGAATACATCAAGCATCACCTCACCAACCTGACCTACGGGAATCACCCGGAAAACGGTTGGGGTTTTGCGCATACGGCTCAAGAAGCTGCTGAAATGGGCTTCAACGCTATTCACGTTGACACAATGGGTTGGTCGATTTTTCTCGGCATCGTATTTTGCTGGCTGTTTCGTCGTGCCGCAAAAAACGCAACCGCAGGCGTGCCGGGTGGGTTGCAGAACTTGGTCGAAGTCATTGTTGGCTTTGTTCAGACCAACGTCAAAGATACCTATAGCGGAACATCGAAAGTCATTGCGCCATTGGCATTAACGATTTTTGTTTGGATTTTCTTGATGAACTTGATGGATTTAATCCCCGTCGACTTCATTCCAACATTAGCAACAATGATTGGCGTTAACTTCTTAGGCATGGATGCGCACTCTGTATTCTTTAAGATCGTGCCAACCACCGACGTCAACGCCACCTTGGGCATGGGTATCTCGGTATTTGCGCTAATTATCTACTACAGCATTAAGATGAAAGGTGTGGGTGGTTTTGCAAAAGAGCTAACCTTCCATCCATTCAACACTATCTGGCTAACATGGTTTAACTTCTTGCTTGAAGGTATCGCGTTGATTGCAAAGCCAATCTCGCTAGCATTGCGTTTGTTCGGCAATATGTATGCCGGCGAACTGCTGTTTATTTTGATCGCGCTGCTGCCGTGGTATGTGCAGTGGACGTTGTCTGTGCCGTGGGCCATCTTCCACATTCTGATCATTACGCTACAAGCGTTCGTGTTCATGATGTTGACGATCGTTTACTTGAGCATGGCTTCTGAAACGCACGATCACTAAGAAAACCCCGTAACTTTAACTCTGAACCAACCCTGAAGAGGAAACTCACATGGAACAAATCATTGGCCTTAACCTGATCGCCGTTGCCCTACTGATTGGCTTGGGTGCTTTGGGCACTGGTATCGGCTTCGGCATCTTGGGCGGCAAGTTCCTAGAAGGTACTGCTCGTCAGCCAGAGCTGGCTCCTCAGCTGCAGGTTAAAATGTTCATCGTCGCCGGTCTGCTCGACGCCGTCACCATGATCGGTGTAGGTATTGGCCTGTTCCTGCTGTTCGCTAACCCGTTCATTACTCTGTAATTCGGTTTTAAAATCCGAAATGCGGCGAGCACTATGCTCGTAAATGAAACCGGAATAGAGGTGATAGCGTGAACATCAACTTCACAATCGTAGGCCAGGCAGTATCGTTTGCTATCTTTGTCTGGTTCTGCATGAAGTTCGTGTGGCCGCCAGTCATGGCTGCACTTGAGCAGCGCCAAAAGCTAATTGCCGATGGCCTAAATGCTGCCGATAAAGCAAAGCAAGACTTGGAGGTTGCACATGCCCAGGTTGCGCAAGAGCTGCAAGCAGCTAAGCAAAAATCAGCGGAGCTGATTGAGCAAGCTAATCGCCGCGCCAGCCAAGTGGCTGATGAAGTGAAAGCGCAAGCTGCCGCTGAAGCAGACCGTATTTTGACTCAGGCCCGCGCCGACATTGAGCAAGAAATTGCTGGTGCCCGTGATGGCCTGCGTCAACAAGTTGCTAGCCTCGCCATTGCAGGCGCAGAAAAGATTTTGCAAGCCGAAATCGATTCCGCCAAGCATGCAGCGATGCTAGATAACTTGGCTACCGAGCTGAAATAAGAGGCGTTTGAGACAGTCATGGCAGAATTAACGACCGTTGCACGTCCTTATGCTAAGGCCGCTTTTCAGTTGGCGCAGAGCGAAGGCGGCTTGGCCGAATGGTCAGGTATGCTGGCGCTAGCAGCACAGGTAATTGCAAATGCTGAATTTGCCGCCTATGTCGCTCGCCCAACGCTTAGTGCGAAAGATCAAGCCGAAGCATTATTGGCTGTGGTCGCTGACAAGCTCAATGAGCAAGGCCAGAACTTCATTCGTCAACTCGCTGGCAATAAGCGCTTAGCCGCATTGCCAGCAATTAGCGAGTTGTTCGATGAGCTTCGCGCACAAGCCGAAGGCGCTGTCGATGTGGCAGTAACTGCGGCATTTGCTATGAGTGATGAGCAACAAACAGCAATGGCTCGTGTGTTAACTGAAAAACTGTCGCGTCAGGTAAATCTGACGACAGCTGTCGACGCCAGCTTAATTGGTGGGGCCGTGATTCATGCCGGTGACTTAGTCATTGATGCCTCTGTACGAGGCAAACTCGGCAAGCTTCGCGCCACCCTGAACACTTGATTATTCCTTCGAGGAAGAGAGCATCATGCAGCATCTGAATCCCTCCGAGATCAGCGAGCTGATCAAGAGCCGCATCACAGACCTAGATGCGTCTGTTGAAGCCCGTAACGAAGGCACCATCGTTGGCGTAGCCGACGGTATCGTGCGTATTCATGGTCTCGCTGACGTTATGTACGGCGAAATGATTGAATTCGACGGCGGTGTCTATGGCATGGCCCTCAACCTCGAGCGTGACTCTGTCGGCGCCGTGGTTTTAGGCGGCTACCTAACACTGCAAGAAGGCCAAAAGGCTCGTTGCACAGGCCGTATTTTGGAAGTGCCGGTAGGCCCTGAATTGCTAGGCCGTGTGGTTGATGCCTTGGGCATGCCTATCGATGGCAAAGGCCCGATCAACGCTAAACTGACCGATGCCGTTGAGAAAGTGGCTCCCGGTGTTTGGTGGCGTCAATCGGTCGACCAGCCTGTGCAAACTGGCTATAAGTCTGTCGACGCGATGATTCCTGTTGGCCGTGGCCAGCGTGAGCTGATCATTGGTGACCGTCAAACTGGTAAAACCGCATTGGCTATCGACGCCATTATTGCGCAGAAGAACTCTGGCATTAAGTGCGTCTATGTTGCTGTTGGTCAGAAACAATCGACCATTGCCAACGTGGTTCGCAAACTCGAAGAGTTTGGTGCCATGGCGTATACCACGGTAGTTGCTGCTGCTGCTGCTGAAGCACCAGCCATGCAGTTCCTGGCGCCATATTCTGGCTGCACCATGGGCGAGTATTTCCGTGACCGCGGTGAAGATGCACTGATTGTTTATGATGACTTGTCGAAACAGGCTGTAGCCTATCGTCAAATCTCTTTGCTACTGCGCCGTCCACCAGGTCGTGAAGCGTATCCTGGCGACGTGTTCTATCTCCATTCCCGTTTGCTTGAGCGTGCTTCGCGCGTGTCGGCTGACTACGTAGAGAAGTTCACCAAAGGCGAAGTGACAGGCAAAACCGGTTCGTTAACCGCTCTGCCTATCATTGAAACGCAAGCGGGCGACGTGTCGGCGTTCGTTCCAACCAACGTGATTTCGATCACCGATGGCCAGATTTTCCTGGAGTCATCGTTGTTTAACGCCGGTATTCGTCCAGCTGTTAACGCTGGTATTTCGGTGTCGCGAGTTGGTGGTGCTGCACAGACCAAGATCATCAAAAAGCTGTCCGGTGGTATTCGTACCTCGCTGGCTCAGTATCGTGAACTAGCGGCGTTTGCTCAGTTCGCTTCTGATCTTGATGAAGCCACACGTAAGCAGCTCGAATTGGGCCAACGCGTAACCGAACTGATGAAGCAGAAGCAATTTGCTCCGCTGAATATTGCGGATATGGCGCTGTCGATTTTTGCGGTCAACGAAGGCTACTTAAACGATGTTGCAGTGAACAAGGTGTTGGCTTTTGAGGCCGCCTTGCATAGCTTCTTCAACAGCGAAGAAAAAGCGCTGATGGACGACATCAATGCCACCGCTAATTACGATGGCAAGATCGAAGCGGCACTGCGTGCCGGTATCGAGAAGTTTAAGGCCACCCAAACCTGGTGAGCCACGGGAGGCTCGGCCTAGTGCCGAGCCATCACCCAGCAAAGAGTCGGTGAGGCTATGGCCAGCTTAAAAGAAATTCGCGTCAAGGTAGCGAGCATCAAGAGCACGCAGAAGATCACGAAAGCGATGCAGCTCGTGGCCGCCTCCAAGATGCGCAGGGCCCAAGAGCGTATGGTGGCAGGTAAGCCATACGCCCAAAAGATTCGTCAAGTAGTGGCTCACGTTGCGCATGCAACGCCTGAGTACAAACACAGCTATTTGGTCGAGCGCCCTGTGCGTCGCGTTGGCTACATTATTGTGTCGTCAGACCGCGGTTTGTGTGGCGGTTTGAACATCAACTTGTTCAAGCATGTCGTGCAATCGGTTCGTGATTACCGTGAGCAAGGTGTCGAAGCTGAGTTTTGCTTGATCGGCACGAAAGCCACAACATTCTTTAAGAATGTCGGCGGTAAAGTTGTTGCTGCGAAAACCCACATGGGCGATCAGCCTTCGTTAGAAGCGTTGATTGGCAGCAT
>JBFJJU010000126.1:0-4376 GCA_041612115.1 Perlucidibaca sp. | reverse complement strand
TCAGTCTGCGGACCGTTCGACAAGGGCTGAAAGGGTCACTAAACGAGGTAAGACACAATGTCTGGAAAGATCAAGACCAAACGTTCCGCTGCAAAGCGTTTCGTTCAAACGGCGAATGGCTTTAAACGCAAGCAAGCCTACAAGCGCCACATCCTCACCAAGAAATCTGCGAAGCGCATTCGTCAGTTACGCCCCATGACTCAGGTTGCCGCCTGTGACGTGCCAAGCGTGCTGCGTATGATGCCTAACTGCTGATCTGACGGAGGATAAAAAATGGCTCGTGTAAAACGTGGTGTAATTGCCCATCGTCGTCACAAAAAAGTTCTCGATCGTGCCAAGGGTTACTATGGTGCTCGTTCGCGCGTCTATCGCGTAGCATTTCAGGCGGTTATCAAAGCCGGCCAGTATGCTTACCGTGACCGTCGCCAGAAAAAGCGCCAGTTCCGTGCCCTTTGGATTGCTCGTATCAACGCGGCTTCGCGCTTGAACGGTCTGTCCTACAGCCGTTTGATCAACGGTCTGAAAAAAGCATCCATCGAAATCGACCGTCGTGTATTGGCTGATATTGCTATGCATGATGCCGCCGGCTTTGCTGCGATTGCTGAAAAGGCCAAGGCCAGCCTCGCTGCCTGATCGATCGGTTATTTGCACGCTTTGAGCGTGCTGATAACCAACTGCGCTGGCGTGCTAGCGCGGTATAAAGGGGGAAGGGCCGTTGTGGTTCTTCCCCTTTTTTATTGACTCGTCTTGCTGCAGTTTGCGCAGACACCTATGTTGAATATTGGCCCTTAATGGTCGATTTTTTAAATGAGATGATGGCCTATGAGTGATTTGCAGGCATTAGTCAGCGCCGCGAGCGCCGCCGCCGCCGCCGCCCATGATGTAGCAAGTGTTGAGCTGTTGCGCGTGGAGTTTCTAGGTAAAAAGAGTGTGTTGAGTGAGCAATCACGCCGCTTAGGCGGCATGGATGCCGATGCTCGTCGGACTTTTGGTGCTGAGCTAAATGCTGTACGCGAGGCCGTAACAGAGGCCATCAGCTCACGTAAAGCAAATCTAGAGGCACAAGCCTTAAGCGATAAGCTTAAGCGTGAGCAAATCGATGTCACGCTACCTGGCCGTGGCGAGCAAGCAGGTGGTTTGCATCCAGTAACCCGCGTGATGGAGCGAATTGAAGACTTCTTCACGCAAGCCGGCTTTCAAATTGCCGATGGTCCAGAAGTGGAGGATGATTTCCATAACTTTGAAGCATTAAATATTCCCTCGCATCACCCAGCGCGGGCGATGCACGACACCTTCTATTTTGATGCTAATCGCCTGCTGCGCACGCACACCTCACCCGTGCAAGTGCGCGTTATGGAGTCACAGCAACCGCCAATTCGTATCGTTTGCCCTGGTCGTGTGTATCGCTGCGATTCTGATTTAACGCATTCGCCAATGTTCCATCAAGTCGAAGGCTTGTTAATTGATGAGAATGTCAGCTTTGCCAATCTCAAAGGCATTATTTCCGAGTTCTTGCAGGTGTTTTTCGAGCAGGACTTGAAGGTACGTTTTCGTCCGTCGTACTTCCCATTTACCGAACCCTCCGCTGAGGTCGATATTGCCTGCGTCATGTGTGCTGGCAAAGGCTGCCGCGTCTGTAAGCAGACTGGCTGGTTAGAGGTCTTGGGCTGCGGCATGGTGCATCCGCAAGTGCTCAGCAATTGCGGCATTGACCCTGAAAAATTCCAGGGTTTTGCTTTTGGCATGGGTGTTGAGCGTTTTGCTATGCTCCGCTATGGCGTCAATGACCTGCGCCTATTTTTCGATAATGACGTTAGGTTTCTTCGTCAATTCTCTTAAATATTAATTATTTATAAGGCATGTTTAATGCCTGTTTTGCGAGTTAACTATGCAATTTAGTGAACAACGCCTACGCCGTTTAGCTAGCCCATCGGTCAACACCGCCGATCTTGCACATCAGCTCACCATGGCCGGTCTTGAAGTCGATGCCATTGAGTCGATGGCTCCTGCGTTTACAGGCGTGGTGGTTGGCCGTGTGGTCAGCACAGAGCAGCATCCTGATGCCGATAAATTACGCGTGGCCATGGTTGATATTGCTCAGCCTGAGCTGCTGCAAATCGTATGTGGTGCCGCCAATGTACGCGCCGATATTCGTGTGCCAGTGGCCACGATTGGTGCAGTTTTGCCTGGCGACTTTCGCATCAAGGCCGCCAAGCTGCGTGGAGTCGCTTCTAGCGGCATGCTCTGCGCCGAACAAGAGCTTGGTCTGGCTGAACAATCAGATGGCCTCTGGGAGTTACCAGCAGATGCACCCATTGGCGCCGATATTCGCGAATATTTATCCCTAGATGATCAACTGATCACCTTAGGCTTAACGCCTAACCGTGGTGACTGCCTGAGTTTAAGAGGCTTGGCGCGAGAAACAGCCGCAGTTTTTGATTTAGATATTCAGTTGTCATTGCCATCAGCGATGACTGCAACTACTGAGCATAAACGTGACATTGTTGTTGAAGATACGAGTGCTTGCCCGCGCTATGTCGGTCGTGTTATTCGCGGCTTAGGCCAAGCGCCAAGCCCTGCATGGCTAGTCGATGGCCTGCGCCGCTATGGTGTGCGCAGCGTCAGCCCATTGGTCGATATCACGCAATGGGTAATGCTTGAGCTTGGCCAGCCCATGCATGCTTTCGATGAGCAAAAGCTTAATGGCAGCGTCCGTATTCGCCGCGCCAACGCAGCTGAAGCGCTGACTTTACTCGACGGACAAGTGCTGAGCCTGCGCGACACTAGCCTAGTTATTGCTGATGATCATGGCGCGATTGCACTGGCTGGCGTTATGGGCGGGCAAAACAGCGCAGTTTCGGACACAACAATTGACGTATTTTTAGAGGCGGCACACTTCGACCCACTGGCTTTAGCTGGTGAGGCACGTCGTTATGGTTTGCACACGGATGCTTCGCATCGCTTCGAGCGTGGTGTCGATGCGGAATTGCCTCGCCATGCCATTGAGATGGCCACAGCGCTGATTATCGAAGTACTAGGTGGTGAAGCCGGCCCTGTACTGGAAATGTCCAATGCCAAGCATTTGCCACAGCGACTTGCCATAAATTTAAGACGCCAACGCATCACCCGTGTGCTTGGTTTTAGCATTGAGGATGCTCGCGTATCGGCCTTGCTCAAGCGCCTAGGCATGCAGATTGAAGCATCTAACGATGGCTGGTTGGTGACGCCACCCAGTCATCGCTTCGATATCAGCATTGAGGTTGACCTGATCGAAGAGCTGGCCCGTTTAACTGGCTACAACGATATACCCGTTGCGCCGGCACTAGCGGCTATCACACTTGCGCCACGCACTGAGTCAGCGCAAAGCCTGCGCCGCCTAAAACGCGCTTTAGTCGATATGGGCTATCAGGAAGCCATTACTTTCAGCTTTACCGAAGCCTCGGTGCAGCAATGCTTTACCCCAGATTTATCGCCGCTGACCTTGGCTAATCCATTGTCGCAAGAGCTTGCGAGCATGCGCACTAGCCTATTGCCGGGCCTGCTAATGGCTGTTCGTCATAACCAAAGTCGCCAGCAAAGTCGTATCCGCTTATTTGAAGCAGGCATGCGTTTCCTGCCTAAGGCTGATGGCTTAGTGCAAGAGTCGATGCTTGCTGGTGTGTTGGTGGGCTCAGCCTTGCCGATGCTCTGGAGCAACACGAGGACTAATGTCGACTTCTATGATCTCAAAGGAAATATTGAGCACTTGCTGAGTGTCGCTAGAGTCGCTACGCTGCGATTTGTGTCAGCACAGCGTGACGGATTTCACCCTGGCCAATGTGCTGAGCTATACGAAGGCGATACGTGTTTAGGTGTGTTTGGTGCAATCCATCCCAGCACATTGGCAACTTTCGATGTTGACGGCCCTGTATTTGCTTTTGAGCTGTCACAGCAGTTGTTAGCTTTAGGTAGCCTGCCGGGCTTTACGCCGCTATCGCGCTTTCCGCAGATGCAGCGTGATTTGGCCTTGCTCGTGCCATTGGCAGTGGATGCGGATACTGTTATTTGCAGTATCCGACAGCACGCAGGTGCCGACCTGCAGCGTGTTGATTTGTTTGATGTGTATCGCGGAGCTGGTTTGCCTGAGGGCTATTACAGTTTAGCGATTACAGTCATTTGGCAGCATGCTGAACGCACCCTATTAGATGCTGAGGTGCAGGGTAGTGTGGACAACGTACTAACTGCATTGGCTGACGTAGCCGTGCGCTTACGCTAAGCGATAAAATCGTTCAGGAGAGACGTCGATGGGTGCCTTAACTAAAGCCGATATGGTTGATCGCTTGTTCGACGAGCTCGGCCTGAATAAACGTGAAGCCAAAGAATTGGTTGAACAGTTT
>JBFJJU010000125.1:0-4641 GCA_041612115.1 Perlucidibaca sp. | reverse complement strand
CAGTGCTCAGGCGCGGCACCTTTTGGGAATTCTAGGGCCACAGCCGAAAGCATGTAATTTCGGACGCAGCATCAAGACCATGGGGTGGGTGAAGCATAGCGAAGCGTGGCTCACTCACCCCATGGTCTTGATGCTGCAAGCCAAATCACCTCAAACAGTCTTAGCAAGCTCCCGCTTACTAACCACCTCAGCTTCAAGCACCAACGCCCCATCCTTCACAGACACCGCCACTCGCCCACCTTTATCCGCAAGCTTGCCGAAAAGAATCATCTCGGCCAGCGGTTTCTTCAGATGCTCCTGCAGCACTCGCGCCATGGGACGCGCACCCATCAAGCGGTCATAGCCCTTTTCAGCAAGCCAGGTGCGAGCATCCTCATCGACATCAAGCAGTACATGTTTATCGTCGAGCTGAGCCTGTAGCTCGACCAAAAACTTATCAACCACGCTGCCTATGACTGAAGGATCTAGTGCAGAGAACGCAATAATGCCATCGAGGCGATTACGGAACTCAGGCGTAAAGGTTTTCTTTAATGCCTCCGTACCATCGCTACTGTGATCTTGGTGCGTAAAGCCCATGCTAGAGCGACTGATTTGCTCAGCGCCAGCATTGGTGGTCATTACTAAAACCACATGCCGGAAGTCAGCTTTACGGCCGTTATTGTCCGTTAGCGTGCCGTGATCCATAACTTGTAATAGCAAATTAAAGACTTCGGGGTGTGCCTTTTCGATCTCATCAAGCAGTAAAACGCAATGCGGATGCTTAGTCACCGCCTCAGTTAGCAAGCCGCCTTGGTCAAAACCAACATAGCCAGGAGGAGCGCCAATCAAACGCGATACGGTGTGACGCTCCATATATTCCGACATATCGAAACGAATCAACTCAATGCCTAGCGTTCGTGCCAACTGGCGCGTAACTTCGGTCTTACCAACACCTGTTGGGCCAGAGAATAAGAAACTGCCAATAGGCTTTTCGGGCGACTTCAGGCCAGCGCGTGACAGTTTGATCGCAGCGGCCAATGAGTCGATGGCAGCATCTTGACCAAACACCGTCAACTTCAAATCACGCTCGAGGTTACGCAGCGCCTCCTTATCATTAGACGAAATAGCTTTTGCAGGAATACGCGCCACCTTCGCAACCATTTCTTCGATATCAGCCACTGTGATAACTTTTTTACGCTTACTCACAGGCTGCAAGCGCTGGAAAGCTCCGGCCTCGTCGATTAGGTCGATGGCTTTATCGGGCAGGAAGCGCTCATTGATATAACGATCAGCAAGCGTCGCTGCCGAAAGCAGCGCTTTGTCGTGATAGCGCACGCCGTGATGCTCTTCAAAGCGCGACTTCAGGCCACGCAATATGCGATAGGTTTCATCGACACTGGGCTCTTCCACATCGATCTTATGGAAGCGACGAGACAGCGCACCATCCTTCTCAAATAGGTTGCGATACTCTTGGTAAGTCGTTGATCCCATACACTTTAGTGAGCCATTAGAAAGTGCAGGTTTAAGCAGATTAGATACATCGAGTACACCACCACCAGCCGAACCCGCACCAATAATTGTGTGAATCTCATCGATAAATAAAATGGCACTGGGCTTTTCAACCAGCTCATTAATCAACGCTTTAAAGCGTTTTTCGAAGTCGCCGCGATACTTTGTACCTGCCAGCAGTGCGCCAATATCCAGTGAATACACCTCGCCATCGGCAATTGCATCAGGCACCTTGCCTTCAACAATTAGCCACGCCAAACCCTCTGCGATAGCAGTTTTACCAACACCAGGCTCGCCAACCAATATAGGATTATTTTTGCGGCGACGGCACAACACCTGAATGGCGCGCTCAATTTCTGGTTCGCGACCAACAAGTGGATCCAAGCGGCCTTTTTTGGCCATCTCGTTCAAGTTAACGGTGTAGTTCACCAAAGCGGAGTCAGCAACAGCCTCTGGCCCATGCTCGGGATCAACAGATCCACTTTCTTTGGGTTCGTCCTCACTGGGCGATGAGCTACCGTGTGACAAGTAATTGACTACATCTAGACGACCAATACCTTGCTGCTTAAGTAAATATACGGCGTGTGACTCTTGCTCAGAGAACAACGCCACTAAAACATTAGCGCCGACAACTTGACGCTTTCCAGACGACTGCACATGAAACACAGCTCGCTGCAGAACACGCTGAAAACCTAAAGTTGGTTGCGTCTCGCGACCACCATCAGGCTCCGGCAACACAGGCGTAGAGTCATCTATATAGACCGTTAGCTCACGACGCATGGCATCAGACTCACCACCACAAGCCTGCAGCGCGGCGACCGCTGACTCGTTATCTAGTAGTGACAGCAATAAATGCTCCACCGTGATGAACTCATGGCGCTTTGCCCTCGCCTCACGGAATGCCACATTGAGGGTCAGTTCTAGTTCCCGACTTAACATGCCTGCCTCTCCTTGCCCGTGCTCAAAGCACAGGCTCTACCAGACACAGCAGCGGATGCTCATGCTGCCGCGCGTAATCGACCACTATGGCCGCTTTAGTTTCTGCCACATCACGCGAATAAGATCCTATTCCAGCCTTACCCATGTGATGCACTTGTAGCATTAAGCGTGTTGCATGTTCACCGGTCAGGCCGAAAAACAGCTCTAGCACCTCAATGACAAACTCCATAGGAGTGTAATCGTCATTAATCAGCACAACTTGATAGCGTTTTGGTATCTGTAATTCAGGTTTTGGTGGCTCGATCAGTGCTGTGCGGCCTACATCAGGCCGTTCATCATCACTGTCTGGGCCACTCAATGGCCATTTACTCGTTGCATTCATACGGCATCATAGAAAATTAAATCGTTAGTTCACTCTAGCAGATAGTGTTGCGCTGACTAGCCTTAACTGCAGAGAATTTATGCATTTAACCATCTTGTATTTGCTACTACTTAGCGACTAAACAAGCTTCGGGCAAAACCATTAGGCGAAAAAAAACACCCTTGCTCAGCCATGAAGCAGCCAAGCAAGAGTGTCTTTAGTCATACTTACATGTGGCTGATAATGGCATCACCAAATTCAGAGCAACGTAACAGCTTGGCATCAGGCATTAATCGCTCGAAGTCATACGTCACAGTTTTCGCGGCAATGGCTCTTTCTACGCCTTGGATGATCAAGTCAGCAGCTTCGCCCCAACCCATATGACGCAACATCATCTCTGCGGAGAGGATGATGGAGCCAGGATTGACCTTATCTTGGCCAGCATATTTTGGTGCTGTGCCATGGGTTGCCTCAAAGACAGCAATCGAGCCACCCAAGTTAGCACCAGGTGCGATGCCGATACCGCCAACCTCAGCAGCAAGCGCATCGGAAATATAGTCGCCATTAAGGTTCAAGGTAGCAATTACCGAATACTCAGATGGGCGCATCAGAATTTGCTGTAAGAATGCATCAGCGATGACATCTTTGATGATGATCTCGTTACCGGTTTTTGGGTTACGGATCTTCATCCATGGGCCGCCGTCGATCAGCTCGCCGCCAAAACGCTCAGCCGCCAATTCATAGCCCCACTCTTTGAAGGCACCTTCGGTGTACTTCATGATGTTGCCTTTATGCACCAGTGTTACCGAAGACTCATCGTTATCGATAGCGTACTGAATCGCCTTGCGCACCAGGCGCTGTGTACCCTCTTTCGAGACTGGCTTGATACCAATACCGCAGTTCTCTGTAAAACGAATCTTCGTCACACCCATTTCTTCTTTCAGAAACTTGATGACTTTGATCGCGTCAGGGGTATTTGCTTTCCACTCGATGCCGGCATAAATATCTTCTGAGTTTTCGCGGAAGATAATCATATTGGTCAGCTCAGGATGCTGAACCGGGCTAGGAACACCAGGAAACCAACGCACAGGGCGAATACAAACGTATAGGTCTAGCTCTTGGCGCAATGCCACGTTGAGCGAACGAATGCCGCCGCCTACTGGCGTGGTTAATGGGCCTTTAATGCTGACAACATACTCACGCAATGCTTCGAAAGTTTCTTCTGGCATCCAAGAGTCGCTGCCATACACTTTTGTGGCTTTCTCGCCGCAATATACTTCCATCCACGAAATAGCGCGCTTGTTGCCGTATGCGGCAGTCACCGCTGCGTCAACCACTTTGATCATCACTGGCGTGATGTCAGCGCCGATACCGTCGCCTTCGATAAATGGAATGATGGGGAAATTTGGTACGTTTAGGGATAAATCGGCGTTGACGGTGATTTTGCCACCATCGGTTGGTACCGAAATCTTCTGGTAACCCATTCTGCAGGTACTCCGTCAGGAAAGTGGCGCGGGTAGCGCCGGGATGGCGATTGCAATAGCCAGTATTGAATCGTTCTTATTGGTCTCGAGTATACTCATGCTGCCCTCTACTCCCAAGACATCTCATGCAGAAAAACACCACCGTTCACCCTCAAAGTCGACCAAAGTTCAAGGAAGACAGCCCTTCTCGTCTAATTTTGCTGCATAAGCCTTTCAATGTGATGTGCCAATTCAGCCCTGAAGGTGAGCGCTTGACCTTGAGCGAAGTTATGGCGGCGAGCGGCATTGAGCGCCCGCGCGATGTTTATCCCGCTGGACGCCTCGACTACGACTCTGAAGGTTTGGTGTTGCTGACCAATGACGGAGTGT
>JBFJJU010000124.1:0-4843 GCA_041612115.1 Perlucidibaca sp. | reverse complement strand
AATCTAGGCAGGCACCTAACTTCAGCAGGCCATTATCGCCGGAGCAGGACAGCTGCGTTTGCAACGTGGAGATCGGTGGTTGCGTAAAGGCGGTAGGGTCAAATCTTGCTAAGCTTAAAAGTTAACTTGTCAGTACCGTTTGGTGAGCCAACCTTGGAGCAAACGGCGGCCGACTTGAGCATGTCGTCGCGCACTTTGCATAGGCGTTTGCAGGAGCGCGACTGTCAGTTCAGTCAGGTCTTGGCGGAAACACGCAGTGGCATTGCGGAACATCATTTGCGCAACCCACAGCTAAGCTTGGCGGATATTGCACTTTTGCTGGGTTATTCAGAGCAGAGCAGCTTTACCTATGCGTTTAAGCGATGGACTGGCATGACGCCATCCGATTGGCGTAAGCAGAAGGCTCACTAGCGAATATTGAGCTCTGCAAGCTCGTCGTCGGTAAAAAGCCGTGAGCGGGTATGAAAGGCTTTGCCTTCTGGGCCTTCCAGTGAAAATGTCCCGCCGGTGCCTTCAATCACATCAATGATGAGTTGTGTGTGTTTCCAATATTCATACTGCGATGTACTGATGTAAAACGGGCTGCCACCGATATCACCGAGATATTCATCGCCTGCACCAATCGTGAGCTCGCCGGGTAGGTAGCAATTAGCTGCGCTATTGTCGCAGCAGCCCCCCGATTGGTGAAAAAACACGGGTCCGTGTTTTTGCTTGAGTAACTCAATCAGCGCTAAAGCAGCGTCTGTGGCAATCACTTTCTCAACCATGGTCTGCTCGCTAAGCCTGTACGGGCTAAAAAGGGGGCAGATGCTTTCGCACTGCCCCAAAAGTCACGGGGTACGTGACGAGGTGTATCAGAAAAAGCCGAGCTTTTCTTCAGCGTAGCTCACCAGCAGATTTTTAGTTTGTTGGTAGTGATCTAACATGGCCTTGTGCGTTTCACGGCCAATACCCGATTCTTTGTAACCGCCAAAAGCAGCATGCGCTGGGTAGGCGTGGTAGCAGTTAGTCCATACACGACCCGCTTTGATGGCGCGACCCATACGATAAGCCACATTGCCATTACGGCTCCAGACACCGGCCCCTAGTCCGTACAGCGTGTCATTGGCAATCGCCAAGGCTTCAGCTTCGTCTTTAAACGTGGTGACTGCCAAAACTGGGCCAAATATTTCTTCTTGGAAGATGCGCATTTTGTTGTGGCCCTTAAACAGGGTGGGCTGCACGTAATAGCCACCAGCAATGTCACTGCTGACGCTGGCTTGCGCACCACCGGCTAGCACTTGTGCGCCTTCCTGCTTGCCCAAATCCAGATACGTCATGATTTTAGTTAGCTGCTCTTTTGAAGCCTGTGCACCGATCATGGTGTCGACATCCAGCGGGTTGCCTTGCTTGATGGCCGCCACGCGCTCTAAGCAGCGCTTCATGAAGGCATCGTAAATGGACTCATGAATCAAGGCGCGTGACGGACAGGTGCACACTTCACCTTGGTTAAAGGCAAACAGCACCAAGCCTTCAATGGCTTTGTCTAAGAAGCCATCGTCTTTATCCATGATGTCGGCAAAGAAGATATTGGGCGATTTGCCGCCTAGCTCCAAGGTTGCGGGGATTAGGTTGTTGGCGGCAGCCTGAGCAATCACACGGCCTGTAGAGGTTGAACCGGTAAAGGCGATCTTAGCGATGCGCTTGCTAGTGGCAAGTGGCATACCGGCTTCACGGCCATAGCCGTTGACGATATTCAGCACGCCAGCCGGCAGTAGATCAGCAATTAGCTCGGCCAAAATTAAGATGCTGATGGGTGTGGATTCTGCCGGCTTCAACACCACGCAGTTGCCTGCGCCAATCGCTGGAGCAAGTTTCCAAGCAGCCATCAAAATCGGGAAATTCCACGGGATGATTTGCCCGACCACGCCCAACGGCTCATGGAAATGGTAAGCCACGGTGTTTTCATCCAAATCGCTGAGTGCGCCTTCTTGGGCGCGCACGCAGCCTGCGAAATAGCGAAAGTGGTCAGCTGAGAGTGGAATATCGGCATTCAGTGTTTCGCGAATAGGCTTGCCGTTGTCCACGGTTTCCGCATAAGCCAGCAGCTCCAAGTTGGCGTCGATGCGATCGGCAATTTTGAGCAGGATATTGGAGCGCTCGGTCGGCGAGGTTTTGCCCCAAGCGTCAGCAGCGGCATGGGCGGCATCCAGTGCGAGCTCAATGTCTTCTGCACCCGAACGAGCGACTTGTGTGTAGACCGAGCCATTGATGGGCGTAATGACATCAAAGTATTGGCCTTTGACGGGAGCTAGCCATTGGCCGCCAATGAAGTTGTCATAGCGTGCTTTGTATTGGATCTTGGCATCGGTGCTGCCAGGTGCGGCGTAAATCATGATGAGCCCCTTCTAACGGTATTATTCTGAGTTATTGGCGCAGCTATCGGCTGTGCTCGATGCAGAGATAGCAGGGACCGTGCCAGTCTTTGGCTTTTATGTAAAACAATGATTTTTAACTAATTATATGATTTTCATGGATTCGGTTTGGCGAGCCTGTGACGTCTCATTTTGTGGCACTGTGTCAAAGTGACACAGGGTGTCATCATTAGGTCTAGTCTGGCTTGCATGGCCACTTGCTGGCGCGTAAGGTGGTAAAAAATAACAAGAATGGAGCGGCATCATGCTCAGCACACCTACCGGCGCTGCGGTTCGCCAGGCGCGTAGCCAGCTCATTGAGCACGGCAAGGCCCCGTCTGCTGAGCTTGTCGGGGCGGCTGTAGCTCGCTCGTGGCAGCGTTGCTTTGATGCCGGACTTGCTCCAATTGGCCGAGCGCCCGACGCCCCTCATGTAGATGCCCATCAGTTCAGTTTTATTGCCGAACGTCAACGTGAGCTGTTGGCGCATGCTCGGCCGGTGATGGAGTATCTGCATGCGCAAACGCGTGATTCGGGCAGCATAGTGCTACTCGCCGATGACCGTGGCATGGTGCTGCAGTCCTTAGGCGATAGCGATTTTCTGGGACGCGCTGAGCGTGTCGCATTGATGCCGGGTGCGTCTTGGCATGAGAGTCATCGTGGCACGAATGCCATTGGTACTGCGTTGGCTGAAGCTAGTCCGGTAGTGATTCACGGCGCCGAGCATTACTTAGATCGTAATGGCTTTTTGACCTGTGCAGCGTCGCCTGTGACAGCGCCCGATGGTCGTTTGCTTGGCGTTTTAGATATCTCTGGGGATCATCGAGGTCGCCATCCACACACTTTTGGCTTGGTGCGTGCTGCAGCGCAAATGATCGAGAATCGACTATTTGATGCGCGTCATGGTGATGCGTGGCGCATCCGCTTTCATACCTTAGCAGAAGGCATTGGCACCGTTGCGGAGGGCGTGGCAGCGCTATCAGAAGAAGGCTGGTTAGTGGGTGCCAACAAAGCCGGCTTGAGCTTGCTGGGTTTGAGGCCTAGTGACTTAGGTGCCATGCCGATTGATCGTCTGTTGCGCGTGCGCACATCGGACTTGTTTGACTGGGGACGCCGCCGTACCAATCAAGCAATGCCGGTCATGCAGCATAACGGTAGTCGCTTGTTTGTGCGTGTCGAGGAGGGTCGTCGCCCGGCCTTGATTCGGGTGGCTCGAACACCAGAGCTGACACGCGACGCATTAGAGAAACTAGACACGGGTGATGCGCGCTTGAAAGCAGCTATCGATAAAGCGCGCCGTGTGTTGGGTAAACCCATTGAGCTGCTGCTCTCAGGCGAGTCTGGGGTCGGAAAGGAGTATTTTGTCAAGGCCTTTCATGAGTCCAGCCCTCGCGCGGGCAAGCCCTTTGTGGCACTGAATTGTGCAACGTTTCCTGAAAACCTAATTGAATCTGAGTTGTTTGGCTATGTGTCGGGTGCGTTTTCAGGGGCACGCAAAGAGGGGTGCCCGGGCCGTATTCGTGCGGCTCACGGCGGCACTTTGTTTTTGGATGAAATTGGCGACATGCCCATGAGTCAGCAGGCCAAACTACTGCGCGTTTTGCAGGAACGTGAGGTCATGCCGGTGGGTGGCAGTGTGGCAGTGCCGGTGGATTTTGCACTGGTCTGTGCAACACACCGCAATTTGAAAGCGGATGTTGAGGCGGGGCGATTCCGTGCTGATCTCTATTACCGTATCAATGGCTTGACGCTGATGTTGCCGTCGCTACGAGAGCGCAGTGATTTTGCCGCCTTGTCTGCGGGTATGTTGAAAGCGGCAGCCCCTGGCCGCTCAGTGCTTTTAACTGACGCTATTGCCACGGCATTTGCAAATTACAGCTGGCCTGGCAACTTGCGGCAACTCGCCAACGTGCTGAGGATTGCCACAGCTTTGTTGGATGACAATGACTTGCGCATTGATTGGCAGCACTTGCCGGATGACGTGGTTGAGGAGTTAAAGCAGCCAGCACTACCCAGCCTTGCAAGTGTGCCTGGCATACCTAAGTCGGAAAGCCTGCAAGCACTTTCTGCTGCGGCAATTAGCCGCGCGATTCATGCCAGCTACGGCAATATGTCTGAGGCAGCGAGGCGTTTAGGTATCAGTCGCAATACCTTGTATCGACGTCTAAAGCACTAGTGGTTTGCTAAGCAAGGTTTACCACACATAAAAACTGCAGAGCTTGCCCATGACTTGGGCTTCGTAGCGTGCGCGGCATGCGCCACCCGCTACGCCATAGCAAAGATACTGACAAGTTAACTCGCGGGTTGAAATAATTTGGTTATGAGTACCTACAAACGACACCGCTTTCATCCCAGCATCATCAGCTACGCAGTCTGGATCTACTACCGATTCAACCTGAGCTTTCGTGACATCGAAGATTTGCTGGCAGAGAAGGGCATCTCTGTCAGTT
>JBFJJU010000123.1:0-4921 GCA_041612115.1 Perlucidibaca sp. | reverse complement strand
TCTACCCTTGAGATTTATCAAAACGACCTCATATACAAACTATTCGCCATGAGCGTGAACACTTCCTGCACTACACCTATCTGCAATAAGGAGCTGCTATGACCACCGCCGCCGATAAAAAAGAAACCCGTGGCTTTGAGGCCGAAGTCTCGAAACTACTGCATTTAATGATTCACTCGATGTACTCCAATCCGGAAATTTTCCTGCGCGAATTGGTCTCCAACGCCTCCGATGCTGCCGATAAACTACGTTTTGAGGCGCTCTCCAAGCCTGAACTACTAGGCGATGATAGCGAGCTGGGCATTTGGATTAGTGTCGATCCTGAAGCGAAAACGTTGACTTTGCGCGATAACGGCATTGGCATGAGCCGCGATGAAGTGGTGCAAAACCTCGGCACCATTGCGCGTTCAGGCACTAGCGACTTCATCAAAAATCTTAGTGGCGATGAGAAGAAAGATAGCCAGCTTATCGGCCAATTTGGTGTTGGCTTCTACTCAGCCTTTGTTGCCGCTGATCGTGTAGTGCTGACAACTCGTCGCGCTGGCGCGGCTGCAAATGAAGCCGTGCGCTGGGAGTCGGAAGGCACTGGTGAATTCACCGTAGAAAACTTCGAACAAGCCGAGCGCGGTACCATCATCACCTTGCATTTACGCGAATCGGCGCAGGAGTTTGCAGAAAGCTTCCGCGTGCGCAGCATCATCAATAAATACGCTGAGCATATTGCGCTACCCGTGCATCTGCTGCAAAAAGCAGAGAAAGAAGGCGAGGCCGACAGCTGGGAAGTCGTTAACCAAGCGAAAGCTCTCTGGACGCGCCCGCGCTCGGAAGTTAGCGATGAGGATTATCAGGCCTTCTACAAGCATATTGGTCATGACTTCGAAAACCCGCTGAGCTGGAGCCACAACAAGGTTGAAGGCAAGCTCGAATATACCTCGCTGCTGTTTGTGCCCGGTCGCGCTCCATTCGACCTGTACCAGCGCGATGGCGCACGCGGCCTCAAGCTCTATGTGCAACGCGTGTTTATTCGTGATGATGCCGAGCAGTTTTTGCCACTCTATCTGCGCTTCATTAAAGGCATCGTCGACTCCAATGATTTGCCACTAAACGTTTCGCGTGAGCTGCTGCAATCATCCGATATTATCGACTCGATGAAGTCTGCTCTGACTAAACGCAGCCTAGATATGTTGAGCAAGCTCGCTGGCGACCCAGAGCAGTACGAGAGGTTTTACACCGCTTTTGGCCAAGTGCTGAAAGAAGGCTTGGCGGAAGACTTTGCCAACAAAGACAAAATTGCCGACCTACTGCGCTTCGCCTCTAGCAGCACGGGCGAGGGCAAAGCCGACGTGTCCTTAGCCGACTACATTGCTCGCATGAAAGAGGCGCAGGACACGATTTACTACGTTACCGCCGAGAACTACATCACTGCCGCTAACAGCCCGCACCTAGAGTTGTTCCGCAAAAAAGGCGTGGAAGTGTTGCTGCTTACCGATCGTATCGACGAATGGATGATGAGCTATTTGACCGAGTTCGATGGCAAGAAGTTTCAGCACATCGGTAAAGGCGAAGTTGATTTAAGTGCGATTGCTGGTGAGAGTGCTGAGCCTGAAGTCAGCGAAGAGCAAACTAAGCAAGCCGAAGCATTGGTTGAACGTCTGCAAAAAGCCTTGAGCGAGCGAGTGAAAAGCGTGCGCACCACCACACGCCTTAGCGAGTCGCCAACCTGCTTGGTGCTTGATGCCTTCGACCCTGGCTTCCAAATGCGCCAGCTGATGGAAGCTGCAGGCCAGAAAATGCCAGAGGTGAAGCCTATTTTGGAGATTAACCCAAGCCATAGCTTAATTAGTCGCTTGGCTGAAGAGGGCGATGACGCACGTTTTAGCGACTTAGCAATGGTTTTGCTAGACCAGGCGGCACTGGCTGAAGGTGCTCAACTCGATGACCCGGCCGCCTATGTGCGTCGCGTGCAGCGACTTTTGCAGTCTTAACTGATCAGTTTCTGACGGATCGTCCGACAGAAATCGGTTTTCATGAAAAGGGCATGGGTATACTCACCATGCCCTTTTTTTATGTACAGTGCGTTTCCAAGGGCGTCTTTTGAGGATTTTTTATGTCGACGCTTAGAGTCGCCGTTTTAGGTGGTGGCAGCTTTGGTACCGTTATCGCAAATCTTGCAGCGAGTAATGGCCATGCCACGACACTTTGGTTGCGTGACCCAGAGCAACTTGCCGATATGCGCGCAAGCCACGAAAACACCCGCTATCTGCCAGGCTTCTCGCTTTGCCCTGAACTACAATTTAGCGATGACCTACTGACTACCGTAGGCAACGCAGATTTAATTTTTGTCTCTATTCCCAGTAAGGCTTTCCGCTCCGTCATTACTGCCGCGAAACCAGCGCTACGCCCAGATCACATGCTTGTGAGCACCACCAAGGGTGTGGAAAAAGGCAGCTTCGCTCTGATGAGCGAGATCTTGCGCGAAGCTTCTGGCCTTGAGCGTATTGGTGTTATTAGCGGGCCCAACCTAGCCAAAGAAATCATGGCTAAGCAGATTGCCGGCACGGTGGTGGCAAGCAGCAATGAAGCCTTGCGAGACACTGTGCATCAGGCCTTGTCATGCCCCTATTTTCGCGTCTTTGCAAACACCGACGTCTATGGCGTTGAGCTTAGCGGTGCATTGAAAAATATTTATGCCGTGGCTTCAGGCATCGCTGCAGCGCATAAGCTCGGTGAAAACACGCGCGCTATGCTGCTCACACGATCATTGGCCGAGATGAGCCGCTTCGCAGTGCACTTAGGCGCTAACCCACTAACGTTTTTAGGTTTAGCGGGCGTTGGAGATTTGCTCGCGACTTGTTCGTCGTCATTGAGCCGTAATTACCAAGTTGGCTTTGCTATTGGTTCCGGTCAAAGCATCGAAGAGATAGTCGAGGATCTTGAGCAAACTGCTGAAGGCATCAACACCATACATATGGTCAAACACAAGGCCGATGAAATGGATATTCGCATGCCAATAGTCAGCGGCCTCTACGACATTATTTACAACGGCAAAAGCCTCTATGACGTGGTGTTGGCGATGATGCTAGCGAGCCAAAGTAGTGATGTTGAGTTTGTCCTACCAAAACCCGGTGAGCATTGAGCATGCGCCTGTATTTACTACGCCATGCCGATGCCGCTTTCGAAGCCGAGCGTGATGAGCTGCGGCCTTTAACCGAGCGCGGTTGGGCGCAGGCTCAAAATGTTTCGGACTGGTTGTGTGGCCAAGTGAGCGGCCAAGTGCGAGTTGCTGCTAGCCCTTTATTACGGGCGCAGCAAACGGCGTCGGTGGTGAGTCAGGCGTTGGGTCTGGAGCCAGCACTGCAGGTGCCAGAGCTAGCGCCAGATGGCGATCCATTACGTGCTGAGACTGCGCTCTCGCTGCTAGCCGGCGAAGGTGTTGAGGACTTTGTCGTGGTCAGCCACATGCCTTTGATTGCCAGCTTATACGCCTGGATTGCTGAAGGCTCATTGATTACTGGTGACGCTTATGATTTGGCTGAAGTGCGGGTGCTAACGTTGGATATAATTGCGCCAGGTTTAGGTCAAGCGGATGGCTGCTACCGGCCTGAGATAGCCGAAGCTTCAAGTGATTTACGCAGCTTTATGACACGATTTACCGGCGACAAATGAGGCTATGGCAATGATTTTTATAGCGATGTTATTTGCGGCGGTACTCTCTAGTGCGCTCACATTATGGGTTGCTCGCTGGTGGTTGTTGAATCAAGGGCAGGCGACTTGGTCACGGGAAATTGATGCTTTACATGAGTCATTGGCGCGCACGGTGGAAATTCGCGTTAAGCGCGCGATGATCGAGAGTTTGGCTGAGACTCGGCAAGATGAAGATCTACGCGAAACCACGTGGAAGGCTGCGCGCTCGGGTGGTGAGCTAATAAACGAAAGCATGAAATCATGGTTGAAGCGTCGCAAAGTGCCCAGCGAATAAAGTACGTTAACTGTGCACTATTTGCGCCAAGATCGACTCGCAACTAGCGCCACAGCCAAGGCAATCGCCATTAATTCTGCCTGACCTAGCCCAGCAAGTCTTGCGCTGAGGTCTTCGCCAGGCAGCAAAGTGGCGAGCAGGGCCAACAGCACAAAAGCCATGCTCAACATATCCCAGCGTTTTTGCTTAGCCCACGCCGCTTCACGTTCGGCCCAGGCTTTTTCTTGCTCGGCTAGGGCAGACTTGAGTCCCTGAATTTCGCTTAAGGCTTCACGTAACATGCCCGGCATCGGCATGAGATCGCTAAGCCAGCTGGGGTCATGGCGACGAATTTTTTGCCATAGCTCAGTAATGTTTAGGTGCTCACGCAGCCAACGCGCAAATACGCTGCGCACATTGGCCTCTTGCAGCAGGTCGACTAACCAATTAATGGCTTCGCTATCGCCCCAGAGGCGGATACGCCCTGGGTTGTCTAGGCTTTGCTGCCCGGTGAGCACACCAAGTAGCGAAAGTAATGAGCCATTGATGCGAACACTGGCGCGGCCGGGACTGCGGCTGCTGATTTCAATGCCGTGGGCTGTGAAGAGTAAATAGGCGGTGAGTGCGGGGTCGTTAGATTTAACGCGTACGACTAAGCCCTCACGCGATAATACTTGGGCGCGGGTTAGCTCATCGTGTTCGATACAGGCGTTTAGCAGGCTTTCAACAACGCCGAAGCCGAGCTCGGCCATTAGGCTAGGCGCTATATCGCGCTCTGCGCTGTCGTTGTCGCTAGCTTGGTCATAGGAGTTGTTATTATCTGTCATTGCCAGCCTCGGGCGCCGCCGTGTGCTCCGGCGTCTGTGTATACTGCGCGATTATCCGACCAATTCTGCGCGATTTTTCGGTCTAATGCTTCCCATTTTCACAGGAAATAGATGAACGACTGGCTCACCGCATGGC
>JBFJJU010000122.1:0-5093 GCA_041612115.1 Perlucidibaca sp. | reverse complement strand
TTGACTCAGTGTATCGCCGTGGCGAACTAAAACTTGACCACTGCGAGCCTGCACTGGGCTTTCTACCACCGGCAATGCAGCTGGCTTATGGATAGTCTTAGGCTGTACAGGAATAACAACAGAAGCCTCCGTTGTCGGTAACTCCGCAGGGCTGGCAGGCTCTATCGCGCTATCGCTTGCAGGTATTGCACTACCAGCCGCAGGTAAGCTAACGCTGACTTGCTGCAAACGTACATGACCTGGCCAACTGAGTTGTACTAAGAAGTTTTGCTCGCTATTGGGGGCCAATGCAGAGGCTTGACCTCGCACCTGCAACTGACCCTTGGCATTACGCTCGGTGGTAAAAGCCATTTGATCTAACCAGACCGGTCGTTGCATACCCAACAGAGCATGATCGGCAGCGGTTGCTGCTGTTACTCGAATGCTGTCGTCAGCAAAACCTTCACTGTCGATGATAGCAATTTGTACTACCAACGGTTCGCCAACACGGGACTGCGGGCGTATTTCACCGACGGAGACAGCCATTGCAGGCGTCGTCAACATCAGGCCTAGGGCCACAAAGGCGGCGTATGGCAGGCCGTGGCGCATGGGGTGTCTCCTTGGCGAACGTATTCTTCTTGTCGCGATAATGCCGCTTTATCCTAAATTCATCAAGACGTTAAGCACGGGGCGTACGAGTCCAGCACGAATTGGATCGGCAATAATCCACAGCGAACCACGATTATCAGCGATTTGTATACGCGCAATGCTAAGACCATCATGATCAGCACCATCTGATACAGGACTTGGTAATTCGCTAGCTTGAGCAGCTGTCACTTGCGTATGCGGTAGCGTGCTCAGCAGCTTGCCCACATCTGCGGTGATGGCTGTTTCCGTATGCCAACGCAGCTGTACCATTGCGCCGAAAAACAATGGCATGACCACTTGCTCAACGCTAATCACTGGCGCATAGGCGCTGAATGATTTTTCGATACGGCGCTCGCGAGCAGTACGGCCTGAGCTATCGCGTTGACCATCAGCTAAAAGCACGTTAAAGGCAATTTGCTGTGTCCACACTGCAGGCTCAATGCCACGGCCGTTGAGTAGGTTGCCGGTTTGGCCTGCCAACTCTTTCACGCCGGCCTTACCGCGCAACGACACCGATGACAGCGCTGTGATAGCAAGCTCAGTGAGCGGCGCTTGCTCAGCTAATGCATCGAGCACAGGCTGGCAAAGCGCAACTAAGGGATCATCACAGACTATTAAAAGGTCAGCGCTGGTGGCTTGCGACAACATTACGGCGCGCGGGTGAGCCCGCAAATGACCAGTGACATCCCAAACGCGAACGCCGGCCTGCAAAAGCTGCGCGGCCAAATCATCGGCCACATCTGCAGGCACGGCCAAAATGGCTTCACTTAAATCATCGAAGCGGTCGGCAGCTAACTCTTCGACCACTTCGATGGCGATGGGCCGATCACGATAGACACGGGTTTCCTCACTGGAGGCGGCACTGGCGAACAAACGCAGGCGCCCAACGAACGCTGGTTGCGCTTCGAGACCATCAAAAAATGCGCGCCCGACCTCGCCTGTCACCCCAAACAAACCCACTGACTGCGTAATAGCGGCCATCTATTTTAAGCTCCTTGACGCGCGAGTAAAATGCGCAGCATGCGACGTAATGGTTCAGCAGCGCCCCACAATAACTGGTCGCCAATAACAAAGGCCGAGACATACTCAGGCCCCATATTGAGCTTACGGACACGGCCAACACCTATTTGCAAAGTGCCGGTAATAGCCGCAGGTGTTAGCTCCGCAACCGTCTCGTCGCGATCATTCGGCACCCATTTCACCCAATCATTACCGGCGCGAATGATTTGCTCGATCTCTTCCAATGGCAGGTCTTTTTTCAGCTTCAGCGTTAACGCTAAGCTGTGGCAACGCATGGCACCGATGCGCACGCAGAGGCCATCGACTGGCACCGTGGCGCTAGTGCCAAGGATTTTGTTGACCTCAGCCTGGCCTTTCCACTCTTCTTTGGTTTGGCCGTTGTCTAGCTGTTTATCGATCCACGGAATCAGACCACCGGCCAATGGCGCGCCGAAAAATTCGCGCGGCACATCATTTCGAATGGTGTTGGAAACTTTGCGATCGATAGCCAGAATTGCCGACGATGGCGTGTCTAGCTCTTCGCTAACGGCATCGTGGATCACTCCCATGCCGCGTAATAATTCACGCATGTGATTGGCGCCGCCACCCGAAGCTGCTTGGTAAGTCATTGAGCTGACCCAATCGACCAAACCGGCTTTAAATAAGCCGCCAACACCCATCAACAAGATAGAGTTGGTGCAGTTGCCGCCAATGAAATTTTTCACGCCCTTGCTCAATGCAGAATCGATCAGATCGTCATTGACGGGATCGAGCACGATGACGGCATCGTCTTCCATGCGCAGTGTCGAGGCTGCGTCGATCCAGTAGCCATTCCAGCCGGCGGCGCGCAGCTTAGGGAAGATATCGCTAGTGTAGTCACCACCTTGGCAGCTGATGATGGTGTCCATGGCTTTTAGCGCATCGATACTATGTGCGTCTTGCAAAACGCCGGCGTCTTTGCCGCCAAAACTAGGGGCAATGCTGCCAGGGCTCGACGTAGTAAAGTACACGGGGTCGATGTGATCGAAATCTTTTTCAGTACTCATGCGTTGCATCAATACTGAACCCACCATGCCACGCCAACCGACTAAACCTACTTTCATTTTCGTCTCCCATTAAGCAAATAAACTGGCACCAAACTGGTCAGAATGGCGCGTAAAAGCAATTATTTTGTGCTTTTAGCATTAGCCTGCAAGCGCTGCCACAACGGCGTCGCCCATGGCTTTCGTGCCAACACGTGTCGTGCCTTCGCTGAAAATATCAGCAGTGCGCAAGCCTTGATCGAGCACGCGGCCAACAGCTGCTTCGATAGCCTCCGCGGCCACTGGGGCGTTTAAGCTATAACGCAGCATCATCGCCACCGACAAAATTGTCGCTAAAGGATTGGCAATGCCTTGGCCGGCAATGTCTGGCGCGCTGCCATGACAAGGCTCATACATGCCCTTTTTCTGCTGATCTAGCGAGGCCGATGGCAGCATGCCAATCGAACCGGTGAGCATGGCGGCTTGATCGGAGAGAATGTCACCGAATAAGTTGCCGGTAACAATGACATCGAACTGTTTTGGCGCGCGCACTAGCTGCATGGCGGCGTTATCGACATACATATGCGACAAGGCGACGTCAGGATACTCGGCCGAGACCTCGGTGACCACCTGCTTCCACAACTCAGTGACTTCCAAGACGTTGGCTTTGTCGACCGATAGCACGCGTTTATTGCGCTTTTGTGCAAGCTGGAAAGCCACATGCGCGATGCGACGGATTTCTGACTCGCTATAGATATCGGTATTGAAGCCTTGGCGCTCACCATTTTCTAGGATGCGAATGCCTCGTGGCTGGCCGAAATAAATACCGCCGGTGAGCTCACGCACGATCAGCAAATCTAGGCCAGAGACAATTTCTGGCTTTAGCGATGAAGCAGCAGCCAGCTGCGGGTACAGCAATGCCGGACGCAGGTTAGCAAACAAGTTCAACTCGGCACGAATTTTCAACAGGCCGCGCTCGGGGCGAATGGAACGCTCAATCGCATCCCACTTCGGACCGCCAACGGCACCAAGCAAAATCGCATCAGCTTTGCGTGCAGCATCCAAAGTGACATCGGGCAGTGGCACGCCGTGAGCATCGATGGCGGCGCCACCTAATAGCTCATGGTTCCAGCTTAGGCCTAAGGAGAACTGCTCATTGACCTGTGTTAACACTTTTTCGGCTTCAGCGACGATCTCAGGGCCGATGCCATCACCGGCAAGTAAAACAATGTGTTGGCTCATGCTTATTTTCCTAAAAACTGCTCTAAAAGTTGTGCTTAATATCAACGCGCGAGTGCGTTGAAAACCCATGGGCGTGCAGCGCGTGCTTTGACTTCGAAAGCACTAATTGCATCGGCGTCTTGCAAGGTCAGGCCAATATCATCGAGGCCGTTGATCAAGCAGTGTTTACGAAAAGCATCGACCTCAAAACTAAAGGCGGCACCGCTGGGCGTGCGCACCTCTTGGGCGGCTAAATCGATAGTCAACGCATAGCCTTCGTTGGATTCGCACTCATTAAATAGCTGATCGAGCTCCGCTTCGCTTAAGACCACGGGCAATAAGCCATTTTTAAAGCAGTTATTGAAGAATATATCGGCAAAGCTCGATGAGATCACGGCACGAAAACCATACTCGTCTAAAGCCCAAGGTGCGTGCTCACGTGAACTGCCACAACCAAAGTTTTGTCGCGCCAATAGCACTTGCGCGCCTTGGTAGCGAACTTGGTTCAAGACAAACTCGGGGTGTAATGGCCGCACACTATTGTCTTGGCCAGGATAGCCTTCGTCTAAATAGCGCCACTCATCGAACAAGTTAACGCCAAAGCCGGTGCGCTTAATCGACTTCAAAAATTGCTTGGGAATAATCTGGTCGGTGTCGACATTGGCACGATCTAAAGGGGCAACCAAGCCAGTCATAGTCGTAAATTTTTGCATGCTGCTAACTCCTAAACTCGTGGTCTATTAGAACGAACGGACATCGACAAAATGGCCGGCAATCGCTGCCGCTGCCGCCATCGCGGGGCTGACCAAATGCGTGCGCCCGCCATTGCCTTGGCGACCTTCAAAGTTGCGGTTCGAGGTCGAAGCGCAATGCTCGCCCGAGCCGAGTTTGTCGGCATTCATCGCCAAGCACATTGAGCAACCTGGCTCACGCCATTCAAAACCAGCTTCGATGAAAATCGTGTGCAGTCCTTCACTTTCGGCTTGCTGCTTAACCAAACCAGAACCCGGCACCACCAAAGCTTGCTTGATGCTGCTAGCGACTTTGCGGCCTTTTGCTACTACTGCGGCGGCGCGCAAATCTTCGATGCGCGAGTTAGTGCAAGAACCAATAAACACACGATCTAAATAAATGTCGGTGATTGCCTGACCAGCCGTTAAGCCCATGTATTCGTAAGCGCGTTCAAACGAGCTGCGCTGCACGGCGTCACGGGCATCGGCAGGT
>JBFJJU010000121.1:0-5581 GCA_041612115.1 Perlucidibaca sp. | reverse complement strand
GCGGCTTTCGCGATAATATCGGCGGCCAAATTGGCGGCGCGAAGCGCCATAGTCAGCATGGGTTGCATGAAGCGGACTCTGTATAAAGAACGTGGATTGCAGCTAGTGTAACATAGGCGGCCTTATGAATATCTCTACTCGTATCATCCTTGTGCACACAACCTTACCGGCAAACATCGGTTCGGCTGCTCGCGCCATGAAAACCATGGGCCTCTCCGATCTGGTGTTGGTCTCCCCTAAGTTTTTCCCACACGCCGATGCAACCTCGCTAGCGTCTGGGGCTTCAGACATTTTGGCGAATGCCAGAGTGGTAGAAACCTTGGCCGATGCCATGGCCGATTGCGAAGTGGTGCTGGGTGCCAGCGCGCGTAATCGCACCATTAACATGGCGCAAATAGATGCTCGCGAAGCAGGTCAAATGGCTCAGCAATACGGCGCAAAGGGCGCGAAATTGGCTTTTGTCTTTGGTCGAGAAGATCGCGGCTTGACCAATGAGGAGCTACAGCTCTGTCATGGCCATGTGTTTATTCCAACCAACGAAGCTTATGGTGTACTCAATGTGGCCTCGGCCGTGCAGGTCTTGAGCTATGAAGCGCGCATGGCACATTTGCTCGCTGATAAGGCTGAGTTGACGACCGCAGCTTCAGCTGCTGAGCCTGAACGTATGCCGATTACCTTAGTGCCATGGGATGAAGAGCTAGTGGCCGGTGCCGACATGACGCAATTTTATGCCCATATGGAACAAGCACTGGTGGCAGTGGATTTTTTGGACCCGAGTAACCCTCGCCAAATCATGACACGGCTTCGCCGACTATTTGGCCGCACGCGTCTCGACAAGCCTGAGTACAATCTTTTACGTGGATTTTTTAAGCGCGTTATTGCCATGAAATCTGCTGCGCCAAAACAGGAAAACGTATGAATAGTAACGACAGCAACCCACCCGATGGCTTGTTTTGCCGCATTCGCGAAGACATCGATTCGGTGTTTAATCGCGACCCAGCGGCGCGCACTCGGCTTGAGGTACTGCTTAATTATCCCGGCTTACACGCTGCTTTAGCGCATCGCTGGTCACATCGCTTATGGAATGCCGACTGGAAAGGACTGGCGCGTTTTATCTCGACTCTGTCACGGTTTTGGACCGGCATTGAGATTCATCCAGGCGCGAAAATTGGCCGTCGCTTCTTCATTGATCATGGCATGGGCGTGGTGATTGGTGAGACAGCAGAAATTGGCAATGACGTTACGCTCTATCATGGCGTGACCTTGGGCGGTACATCTTGGAATGGCGGCAAGCGTCATCCAACATTAGAAGATGGGGTTGTGGTTGGCGCCGGTGCAAAAGTGCTAGGGCCGATCATAGTCGGGCGTGGTGCGAAAATTGGTTCTAACGCTGTTGTGGTCAAGGCCGTGCCAGCAGAAGCCACGGTTGTCGGCCCAGCAGCGCGTGTGATTATTCCTGCTGCTTGCCAAGATGCTAAAGAGCAAGCTCGCCGCGACTTCGCCGAACGCATAGGCTTTCCATCTTATGCGGCACAGCCTGATTTGCCCGACCCAGTGCTCGCCGCCATGCGCGACATGCTCGACCATATGCAGGCCTCGGAGGCACGTATGGATCGCATATGTGGCGATCTGAAAAAGGCTGGCATTGAGGTGTGTAGCGAGAAGCCTGAGGCCATCAGCGCAGAAACCTTGGCTACCGTGCAGGAAGATGACGCTGAGCCCAAGCAATAAAACCTATTCTGGTGATTCAGCGACCCAGTCATTGAGCTGAGTCACCAGTAGTTGGTCAATGCGGTTGTTTTCAATATCGACCACCTCGAAGCGAAAGCCGGCATATTCCACACTGTCGGTAAGTTTGGGTATTTTGCGTAGCTGGTAGCTCATAAAGCCGGCAATGGTTTCGTAGTTTTCATCATCTGGGAAAGCATCGATCGCCAATACACGCATGACGCTTTCGACCGGCGTAAAACCATCGATAAGCCAGCTTTTATCGTCGCGACGGACAATTTGCTGTTGATTGGCGCTGACTAAATCGCCCATCACCGTGTTCATCACGTCGTTAAGCGTGATTAAGCCAACCACCAGCGCATACTCATTGAGCACGACAGCAAAGTCTTCTCGGCCTTGACGAAACTGCGTGAGTAGCTCCGACAGCGTCAGTGTGTCGGGCACGGTCATAACGGGCTTAATCCACGGCGCGTTGGTAAGCACCAGAGGCTCGTTATTAATGATGCGCAACAATAGATCTTTCGAATCGGCATAGCCGACCATGCGATCGATGACGTCGTCACAGACCATGAATTTTGAATGCGCGTGCTGACCGATCAGAGCACGTAGCTCGGCCTCGCTCTCTTGTAGTGTGAAATAAATAATACTTTCGCGTGTGGTCATTGCCGAGGTGACTAAGCGAGACTCCAGATCAAACACATTGCCAATGACTTGTTGCTCGGTCATATGCATGACGCCAGCTTGTGTGCCGGCTTCCATCACGGCATGAATATCTTCGCTGGTGATTTCATCGCTGCGCTGACCGGGCAAGCCAAGTGCCACCATGAGCCGGTCAGATAGTGAGTCGAACGCCCAAACCAGTGGTTTGAGTATGCGGATAATCCATTGCATGGGGCCTATAACGCGCAGCGCTACCGCTTCGGGTGAGGCCATCGCGAGCCGTTTTGGAATTAAGTCGGCAAACAAAATAAACAAAGAAGTGATGGTAATAAACGACATCACTAGGCCAATCGTGGCGCTATAGGCGCTGGGATAGACCCATAAAACGATATTTTCGAATGCGGGAGTAAGTGTTGCCTCGCCCAAAATGCCGGCGAGAATAGCAACCGCATTAACGCCTATCTGGATGCCAGTGAAAAAATGTCCAGGATTGTCTTGCATGGCCAAAATTTGCACGGCGCGCATGTCGCCATCATTAGCTAGAACACGTAAACGCAGGCGCCGAGAGGCAGCAAGGGCAATTTCAGATACTGAGAAAAATGAACTAATGGCCATCAACAACACTAACAATAGCAACTCTTGAGCAAAGCTCATGACACTCTCCGGCAGGTATTACGTAGTCGCGGCGCTTGGCTAAGGAAACAGCAAGCATCGTCAGTATAGCTGCGATTAGGCAGAAATTATGCCCTCTGCTACTGGCAATTGCAGCGCTCTCTGCCTACAATTCCGACCGCTTTAGTCGGCTAAATACTTGACTAAAGTACTCGGATTTAATAACCTAGTAAAACACTCGGAATTAATCGGAGCCTTGCTGATGCGCTTGACCACAAAAGGCCGCTATGCCGTGACAGCCATGCTAGACCTAGCAATCAACGCGCAGCATGGCCCAGTCAATTTAAACGATATTTCAGATCGCCAATCGATCTCGGTATCGTACTTAGAGCAGTTATTTGCCAAATTGCGCAAAAGTGCTCTTGTGAATAGTGTGCGCGGCCCTGGTGGCGGTTATCAGCTCGCACGCGCAGCAGACGGTATTTATGTCGCAGAAATCATCGATGCCGTTGATGAATCTGTTGATGTGACACGTTGCGGTGGTCAGGGCGACTGCCAGCAAGGCGTCAAGTGTCTGACCCACGAGCTGTGGACAGATCTGAGCCAACAGATACATCACTTTTTAGACAATATTAGTCTGCAAGCTTTGGTGGCGCGGCGTGAAGTACAGACCGTGTCGATACGCCAAAGTGAGCAACAACGCCGCCGCCAAGATGGCACGCAGGCCGATACACCCATGCGATCTGGCACCCAGTTAGCAACAGCTTAATGCGTTAGCAACGCCTGACACAGACATACAGAGGTTTATATGAAGCGTCCGATCTATCTCGATTACTCCTCCACTACGCCGGTCGATCCGCGTGTAGCCGAGGCCATGATGGACTGTTTGCGACTGGAGGGTAACTTCGGTAACCCCGCCTCTCGTTCGCACATGTATGGCTGGCAGGCTGAAGAAGCGGTGGAGACAGCGCGTGGCAATGTAGCCAATTTAGTCAATGCCGACCCGCGTGAAATCGTCTGGACTTCAGGTGCAACCGAATCAAACAACCTCGCCATTAAAGGCGTGGCAGGCTTTTACGGCAATAAAGGCAAGCATATTGTGACCTCGAAAATCGAGCACAAGGCCGTACTAGACGCCTGCCGTCAGCTGGAGCGTGAAGGTTTTGAAGTCACTTACCTAGACCCTGAGGCTGGCACTGGTTTGATTCAGCCAGCGATGGTCGAAGCTGCGCTACGCGATGACACCATTTTAGTGTCGCTGATGCATGTCAATAACGAGATTGGCACCATCACCGACATCGCCGCGATTGGCGAAATTACTCGTGCTCGTGGCATTTTATTCCACGTAGATGCTGCGCAGTCGACAGGTAAAATCGACATCGACTTAGGCACCATGAAAGTCGATTTGATGAGCTTTTGTGCGCACAAAACCTATGGCCCGAAAGGCGTTGGTGCGCTTTTCGTGCGCCGTAAACCACGCGTGCGTCTAGAGGCTCAAATTCACGGCGGTGGTCATGAGCGCGGCATGCGTTCAGGCACCTTGCCAACGCATCAGCTTGTGGGCATGGGTGAAGCATTTCGCCTAGCGAAAGAGGAAATGCACGTCGAGCAGGAGCGTCTGCGTGGCCTACGCGACCGCCTTTGGGCTGGCCTGCAAGATCTTGAGCAGGTTTTTGTAAACGGCTCGCTGGAACAGCGTATTGCCGGCAACTTGAACGTCAGCTTCAACTTAGTTGAAGGTGAGTCATTGATCATGGCGCTGAAAGATCTAGCGGTATCGTCGGGTTCAGCCTGTACCTCGGCTAGCCTTGAGCCATCCTATGTGTTGCGCGCTTTAGGTTTAACCGATGAGCTAGCGCACAGCTCAATTCGCTTCACCACTGGACGCTTCACTACTGAAGCCGACATCGACTATGTCATCGAGCATGCCAAGGGTGCAGTCAATCGCTTACGCGACCTGTCGCCACTATGGGACATGTATAAAGACGGCATCGACCTATCAACCGTGCAGTGGGTAGCACATTAATCTACCCAGTAGACGAGGAGAACTATCATGGCCTATAGCGAAAAAGTCATCGACCATTACGAAAACCCGCGCAACGTTGGCAAGCTCGACAAAGGCGATGCCGATGTTGGTACTGGCATGGTCGGCGCACCAGCCTGTGGCGACGTCATGCAGCTGCAAATCAAGGTCAACGCCGCTGGCGTGATCGAAGATGCCAAGTTCAAAACCTATGGTTGCGGTTCGGCTATTGCATCAAGCTCGCTGGTCACCGAATGGGTGAAAGGCAAGAGCTTAGATGAAGCCGCAGGCATCAAAAACACGCAAATCGCTGAAGAGTTGGCGCTGCCGCCAGTGAAAATCCACTGCTCAGTGTTGGCTGAAGATGCGATTAAAGCAGCGGTTGCCGATTACCGTAAAAAGCACGGCGCTTAAGCGTCCGCGTAAGAACTGACACGAACAGCGACGAGGAGTTAGCCCATGGCCATTAGTCTCAGCGAACCTGCTGCACGCCACATTGCCGCTTGCCTGGCCGGCCGCAGCAAAGGCGAGGGCGTGCGCGTTGGCATTAAAACTTCG
>JBFJJU010000120.1:0-5626 GCA_041612115.1 Perlucidibaca sp. | reverse complement strand
TAGGAAATCCAGCAAAGCTGCCAAACGCAAAAGCATTTTTTGAGTCCGAATCAAAGCGAACTACGGAGGTTGTGACTACATGCTTTACCTTGCCAGTAGCAAATCGCCAACGTAAGCCTGCTTCACCAGTAGTAATTTTATCTTCTCGTGCGTTGATGAAAAGAACTGAGGAAGAGTCGCCATTTGCGTTATTGACAGTAGGGTTGGCGAACACGCCGGACTCTTCACTTTGTCGTGTACCAGCGGCAATCCAGCCGGTCAGGTTATCTAAAAAATCATACTCAGCTCGCAGTGTGGCAAATACGTCTTTGGCGATGGAATTAGTCCAAGGCTGTGCAATGCTCCGCGACGCATCAGGCGCTTTCGGTATAGCAACTCCAGGCGCGATGGTGATGTTTGGCTGAGAACCATTGAGCTCGTGATTTTGAAAACCAATGTCGGCGGAGACGCGTAGCTTATCGCCACGATAATCGGTGCCGATAGTAGCCATGTCCAATGCGCGCGATTCACCTTTAACGGCTGAGTCGCCATCGCGCTTGGCAACATTCATACGAATACCCACTTTGTCGTCATTAAAGCGTCGAGCAAAGTCACCGGCACCATAGATTTCGCCGCCAGTTTGCGTGCCTAGTGTTAGCTGATTGACGTCATAGTTTGGTGCGCGTTTAGGGACAATATTGATCGCGCCACCGACACCACTACCGCCTGGTGCAGCACCATTGAGAAATGCATTAGCGCCTTTTAAGACATCCACGCGTTCAATGAGTTCAGCTGCTAAATATTGGCGTGGAAGTAAGCCATAGAGTCCGTTATAGGAAATATCATCAGAGAAAATTGGCAGACCGCGTACAAGATAAACTTGTTGAAAATTACCAAAGCCGCGCGCTACACGAACTGCGGTTTCATTGAGTAGAACTTCACCCACACTAGCGGCTTGTTTGTCTTGAATGGTTTTTGCTGTGTAGCTAGTGACTGAAAATGGCGTGTCTAACAGCGCTTGATTACCCAATATGCCGATGCGTGCACCACTTGCCACTTGTCCACCAGCCGCCGGAGCAGGTAATCCTTCCGCTGAGGCATCGGCAGCACTAACCGTTACTTCAGATAGCTCTGTATCGGCGGCCTGCGCAACGTTAATAACAGCAAAAGCGATGGCTAAGCATAAGGACGTGTGGCGGAAGGGGATGGGCTTCATTGGGCGGCTCCGGAGGGTAGGAGCGCATGGTAATATAAATGCGAATCAATACCAATACGAACTAGAGGCTAAGGGAATATATCTCAAGCCATTACTGTTTTGAGCTTTATAACTTCTTTATACGACTGACCTGACCTTTACCGCTGAATTTATGCCATAGGCAGGACAATCGCTGTCGAGGGAACTCCCATTTCCCGTGACGGAGACTGACTGTGCAATTCATGACCATACTTAGCGTGCTAACGGTAGTACTGCTATTTCCTTATCTAGTTTATGCCCTTTGCCGGCCGGAGCGTTTCTGATGAGCGCCTCTGCCTGGATGCAATTGATTATTTTTCTTGGCTTGCTGCTGCCGCTAGCTTGGCTACTGTCACAACCTCTTATGCGATTGGCTAGAGGTGATGTGTCAGTTGGTCGTATCGAGTCTCAGGGCTATCGACTGCTCGGTATCGATCCGTTACATGAGAGTGGGTGGGTGCCTTACGCCATTGGGCTGATGCTGTTCAATCTGATCGGTCTCGCCGCAGTATATGGTCTACAAGTGATGCAGGAGTCGCTGCCACTGAATCCACAGCAGCTTCCAGGTGTGACACCACACCTAGCCTTCAATACGGCAGTATCTTTCGTCACCAATACCAATTGGCAGTCCTATTCTGGTGAGACGACTCTGAGCCATCTCGTGCAGATGCTGGGTCTGGCAGTACAAAACTTCCTGTCGGCAGCGACTGGTATAGCCGTCGCTTTTGTGCTTATGCGCGGCTTTTTACGTCAACGTAGTAGCGCGCTTGGCAATGTCTGGATCGATCTCACGCGCATTACGCTATGGATTTTGTTGCCACTATCTTTCCTGCTGGCGCTAGTTTTTATTAGCCAAGGCGTGATTCAAAATTTCTCTCCTGATCTCAGCATACTCACGCTGCAGGGTGATGCGCAGATGCTTGCGCAAGGGCCGGTGGCTTCGCAGGAAGCCATCAAGCTGCTAGGCACTAACGGTGGTGGCTTCTTCAACGCTAACTCGGCGCATCCATTCGAAAATCCGACGGCGCTCAGCAATCTTCTACAGATGCTGGCCATCTTCATGATTCCGGCATCGCTCTGTCTGGCTTTCGGCCGCCTTGTTGGTGATAACCGCCAGGGCGCAGCTCTGCTGACGGCCATGATGGTGATTTTCATCGCGTGTGTTTGGCTGATCACGGCCAGCGAGCAGGCAGGCAACCCGCTGCTACTTCAGGCTGGCGCTGATAGCGCGGCGAATCTGGAAGGTAAGGAGGCTCGTTTCGGCATTATTGCTTCCTCGCTTTTTGCCACCGTCACCACCGCAGCATCTTGTGGTGCCGTCAATGCCATGCATGACAGCCTGACTCCGCTTGGCGGACTGGTGCCAATGGCGTTGATGCAGCTCGGCGAAGTCATTTTCGGCGGTGTCGGTGCTGGCTTCTACGGCATCCTGCTGTACGCCGTATTGGCCGTTTTTATTGCCGGCCTGATGGTTGGTCGTAGCCCGGAATACTTGGGCAAAAAGATCGAAATCCGCGACATGAAGATGACGGCTATTGCGATTTTAGTCACGCCCGTACTCGTGCTAGCGGGGACCGCCATTGCTGTGGTGACCGAGGCAGGTCTGGTCGGGCGCCTTAATCCAGGTGCGCATGGCTTCTCGGAAATACTCTATGCCTTCAGCTCGGCGGCCAATAACAACGGCTCTGCTTTTGCAGGCCTCACCGCCAATACTCCGTTCTACAACGGAATGCTGGCCATGGCCATGTTCGTTGGCCGCTTCGGCGTCATTATCCCGGTGCTGGCGCTGGCAGGCTCGTTGATAACCAAGCCGAGACTGCCAACGACTGTTGGCACGCTGCCGACCCATGGCGTGCTTTTTGTGACACTTCTTGTCGCCATCATTCTGTTGATCGGTGCACTCAACTTTTTGCCAAGCTTAGTACTTGGCCCAATCTCCGAGCATCTCCAGATGCTCGCCGCCTGAGGGTGTGATTAATGTCCACGCAAACCTTGTCATTCATAGATTCGGCTCTGTTGCGCGGTGCGCTCAGGGCTGCAATGTGGAAGCTTTCACCGCGCGTACAGTGGCGCAATCCGGTGATGTTCGTGGTGTATCTAGGCAGTTTGTTGGCTACTGGCTTATGCATCGAGGCTATTTGGTTCACTCCCGCTGGGTCGGAGGGCAGCGAAAGCGCGCTCTGGATAGGCGCGATGGCTGGCTGGCTCTGGCTCACTGTGTTTTTTGCCAATTTTGCCGAAGCGTTGGCAGAAGGGCGCAGCCAAGCTCAGGCTGCCAGTCTGCGTAGCAGCCAACAGTCAGTGCAAGCACGCTTGCTGGTGGCGCCCAATCGCGATTCAGCCTGGCGCATGGTCGAGGGTAGCAGCTTGCGTCGCGGTGATGTCGTGCTTGTCGAAGCGGGTGAGGTTATCCCAGCTGATGGCGAGGTATTGCAGGGCGTCGCCTCAGTAGATGAAGCCGCCATTACGGGTGAATCGGCTCCTGTTATCCGTGAGTCGGGTGGCGACTTCTCGGCAGTTACCGGCGGTACTCGTGTGCTCTCTGACTGGATCGTCGCCAAAGTCACTGCCAATCCGGGTGAAGCTTTCCTCGATCGTATGATTGCCATGGTTGAAGGTGCTAAACGCCAGAAGACACCGAATGAAATCGCGCTGACTCTGTTGCTGGTCACACTGACGCTGATTTTTTTGGTCGTAGTGGTCACATTGCAGCTCTTTTCGAGCTATAGCGTGAACGAGGCCGGCAGTGGCACGGCAATTAGCCTGACTGCGCTTATCGCGCTGCTGGTCTGCTTGATCCCAACCACAATCGGTGGGTTGCTCTCGGCTATCGGTATGGCCGGCATGAGTCGCCTAATGAAGGCCAATGTCATCGCGACATCAGGCCGTGCAGTCGAGGCGGCGGGTGATGTCAATGTGCTGCTACTCGATAAGACTGGCACCATCACGCTAGGTAATCGTCAGGCAAACCAATTCCTGCCAGCTCCGGGTGTGACCGAAGAGCTTCTTGCTGATGTTGCCCAGCTAGCCTCGCTCGCTGACGAAACTCCAGAGGGGCGCAGTATCGCCGTACTGGCCAAGCAGCGTTTCAATCTGCGTGGTCGTGATATTGCCACTCATGAGGCGCGCTTCGTAGCGTTCACTGCTGAGACCCGCATGAGCGGAATCGACTACGACGGCCGTGCCATCCGCAAAGGGGCTCAGGATGCCATTCGTCGACATGTCGAGGCGCTTGGTGGCAAGTTTCCAGAAGCTGTGGCGCGTATTGCTGATGATGTTGCCCGTCGTGGTTCGACGCCGCTGCTGGTGTCTGAAGGTGCCCGCGTGCTAGGCGTAGTTGAGCTTAAAGACATCGTCAAGGGCGGCATTAAGGAGCGCTTCGCCGAGCTGCGTGCCATGGGCATTCAGACCATCATGATCACGGGTGATAACCCGCTGACTGCAGCAGCTATAGCGGCCGAGGCTGGAGTCGATGATTTCCTTGCCGAAGCCACGCCAGAAGCCAAGCTTAAGCTGATCCGTGAATATCAGGCCGCCGGTAAGTTAGTGGCCATGACGGGGGATGGCACCAACGATGCCCCAGCACTGGCTCAAGCTGATGTTGCTGTCGCCATGAATACCGGCACTCAGGCAGCGAAGGAGGCGGGTAATATGGTGGATCTCGACTCCAACCCGACGAAGCTCATCGAAATTGTTGGCATCGGCAAACAGATGTTGATGACGCGTGGGGCTCTGACCACATTTAGCGTGGCCAATGATGTCGCCAAGTACTTTGCCATCATCCCCGCAGCGTTGGTCGGTGCCTATCCCGCGTTAGCCGTGCTCAATGTTATGAATTTGCATAGTCCGCAATCGGCCATGATCTCAGCCGTGATATTCAACGCGCTGATCATTCCATTACTAGTGCCGCTGGCGCTGCGTGGCGTGCCCTACAAAGCGCAGAGTGCTGAAGCCATGCTGCGCGAAAATCTGTTGATCTACGGGCTGGGCGGTCTGCTAGTCCCATTCATTGGTATCAAGCTAATTGATGTCATCTTGGTTGGCCTGGGTCTAGCGTAAGCTAGGTCAGTGAGGAGAAATCACATGTTTATAAAAACTACCCTGCGTCCGGCTCTTGGCCTTTTTATTGTGCTCAGCCTGGTGACAGGTCTGGCTTATCCTTTGTTAGTCACATTGAGTGGGCGTCTGCTCTTCCCTGATCAGGCCGCAGGCAGTTTGATCATCCGTGATGGGCACATTGTTGGTTCGCGACTGATCGGTCAGACATTTGATCGGCCTGGGTATTTCTGGGGCCGTCCGTCAGCCACCGGGCCGGCGCCATACAATGGTCAGGCCTCTGGTGGTAGCAACCTGGGTCCAACCAATCCGGTTCTTGCTCAGGCCATGAGTGAGCGCTCCGCGGCCCTGAGGACT
>JBFJJU010000119.1:0-5635 GCA_041612115.1 Perlucidibaca sp. | reverse complement strand
AGTGAAATTCAAGGCTGCATGATGGAAGAGGTCGACTTCTATAAGGAGGCGCGCAACGTTGAGCAGTTCCGCGCTTACTTAGAGGCTACGGGCAATACGCAGGCGACTGCGCCACGGATTTATCCCGAAGCATCAAGCCTGCGCGTGTTGACGATGGAGCGTTTCTACGGCGTACCATTGACCGATCTTGAGACCATTCGCAAATACACGCGTGACCCAGCTGGCACCTTAGTGGCCGCACTCAACACCTGGTTCTCTAGCCTGATGCTCTGCGAAAGTTTCCATGCCGACTTGCATGCCGGCAATCTTATGGTGCTCACCGATGGTCGTTTAGGCTTTATCGACTTCGGCATTGTGGGGCGCATTGCTCCCGATACCTGGGCCGCGACAATGGCGTTCATCGAATCATTGGGTGATGGCGACTTTAAGAAAATGGCCGAGAGCATGGCGCAGATTGGCATGACCAAGCGCAAGGTCGATAACGCTCAGCTAGCGCTAGATCTTGAGGCTATTTATGGCGCAGCAACCACTGTTGATCCCTTAAGCATTGGTGGTGCTATGGCCAATGACAATGAGATCAATAAGCTCATGTTAGAAATTGTCGCAGTTGGTGAACGCCATGGTATTCGCTTCCCACGTGCCTTTGCTTTGCTGCTGAAGCAAATGCTTTACTTCGATAGATATATTCGGATTTTGGCGCCTGATATGAATCTTTTCGACGATGACCGCATCAGTTTTTTGGGTGAAGAGGGCGGTATGCCTAAGCTGCTGCATTGAGCGCTTCATTCGTAGAGAAAAAAGCCCGCATCTGCGGGCTTTTTATTGCCTGTAATTTGTACATAACGCATGAGATTACACATCTGATATAAGCTGTTGCGGTTGTGTAACTTTAGTGACAGTATTTGGCGATAAGAAATAAGTTTCACACATATAACAAAAATAGAGCGACCCTAAAGGGCGCCACAGGTGATAGCCATGATTATTCGGCAGCTTCTGATTTTATCGGCAGTAACAACACTACTTTCTGCCTGCGATAATGCGCCCAATAGCGCTTCAAATCCGCCTGCTGGCTCAGCAATACAAACTGGCATGCTCTATGACAGTACCGTAGAGGGCATTGCCTATCGCACGCCAACCCAAAGTGGCACCACTGATAAGCGCGGCATCTTCACCTATCGTTCTGGTGAGCGTATTACGTTTTCGTTTGCTGGCATGGACCTGCCTGAGGCCCTCGCGCTACCGCAAATGAATCCGCGGTTTATTTTTGCATCCGCTACGGATTTGGCTTCTAGCGATGACAATCGAGTCATCAACTTTTCGCGCTTGCTGCAATCACTAGATGCCGATGGCAACCCGGCTAATGGTTTGGATGTCAAAGATGCTAGTGATGCGCTGAAAGGTATTGCCCTAAAGTTGGCGGTTGATCCAGCTGAGTTTGCCGCCCAGAACCCCGCAATTATTACGTATTTGACTGCTAAAAATAGAGCATTAGTCGATGCCGAGGTGGCCAAAGCGCATTTGGCTTGTAGCGAGCAAGATGTGGCCGAAGGTCGTGCGCCTGATGGTATTTGTGCTGGCGATGCCCCTGCTTTATCGGCTAGCGATATCAGTATTCTTGAAGGCAATAACAGCCACGTCATCAGCATGACTTTTACTTTATCTAGTACATCAACTGTGCCGGTATCGTTTGCCTATACGACGCAGTCGGCTACCGCGACTGCGGGCGATGATTTTGTTGCAGCAGCAGGGCAAATCACCTTCCCTGCAGGCACGCGTGAGCAAACGCTAGCGCTCACTATTTTGGGCGATGCTGCTCCCGAAGATGATGAGTTCTTCACGCTTAAGTTGAGCCAGGCTACGGGCTTAACACTGCTTCGTGAGTCAATAAAAATCACTTTGCGTGATGACGACACGGTAACGGCGCCGATACGCATTTCGGCGCAGCCATTACGCGTAAATGAGGGCAGTGGCGGTGGCTTTACTCAGGCGATGCTGCGCATTGAGCGCCAGGGAGCGCTAGATCAGGCAGTCAGCATTCGCTTAGTGAGCAGAGATGAAGGTAGTGCGTTGACCTCAAGTGATTATGAGGCGGTCGATCGTGAGGTGAGCATCCCCGCAAATGACACGTCGATTTTGGTGCCACTGAAAATTGTTGCAGATGACGTCGTTGAAAATGATGAAACATTCCTGATCGATATCAGCAGCACGAATTCGCAAGCAAACATTATTGGCTCGCCAGTGCGAGTGACTATTGCGAATGATGATGTGCCAACGAGCCGCTCACGACTGAGCATTGCAGGCGGCAGTATTCAAGAGCCCGAAAGCGGCAGTGCGCTTCTGGCAGTAACGGTTACTCGCTCTGGCGCCACCACGAGTGCAGTGACCGTGCGCGTGAAAAGTGCAAATGGTAGCGCCGAGGCAGGTGCAGATTATCTAGCCATCAATCAAGTATTAAGCTTCCCTGCAGGCGCCCTGACACAATCGTTTAACGTCACTATTAACGCCGATGCGGTCAGTGAGCCAACTGAAACATTTGCGCTGCGCTTGAGCGAGGCGGGTAACGCTGATATTGCGGTTGGTGAAGCGATTATTAATATTCTGGATCAGCCGCCAATCGCCGTTGCGCCGACGATTACAGTGGCCGATCGTTCGATTAGCGAAGGCGACACGGAGCGTAACGAAACCTTCACGCTTCAACGTAGTGGCGACTTGTCCCTGCCCAGTTCGGTACGGGTGAATGTGTTGTCGCAGGCCGATGATACGGCGACAGTTGGTACTGATTACGAGGCGTTAGATCAGCTCGTGAGCTTCTCTGCAGGTGCTAGCTCAGCAAGCTTTGTTGTGCGTATTTTCGGCGATGACATTACTGAGGCGAATGAAACATTTTCGCTGCTGCTCAGTAGCCCAACAAATGCCATTCTTGCGCGAACGGCAGCTCGCATCACCATTATTGATGATGACAATGCAGCGCTGCCAAGCGTTAGCTTGCTGCCCCTTGAGCCTGTGATTGAAGGTGATTCAGGAGCTAAAGTGGCGCATGTGATTGCACAGCTTAGTGACGCTAGCGCGCAGGCCGTTACGCTGACGTACTCATTAGTGGATGGCAGCGCGACTAGCCAAGGCCAGCGCCGCGACTTTGAGCCAGCGCAGAATGTGCAAGTGACTATCCTTGCTGGCGAAACTCAAGGCCTGTTGCCAATTACTATTCTCGGCGATGCTTTTGAAGAGCGTGATGAGCAGCTGACCGTCGTTTTAGGCAATGTCAGCGGTGCGCGTTTAAGCACGAGTAGCCAAGTCATTACGATTAAAAATGATGAGGAAGCTAAGCTTCTGCAAGTTGGTGCAGCATCGCGCTCGGTTACGCCGACAGATGAGCAAGTGGCGGGCCAAATGGAAGCTTATCGAGGCGGTGAGCGTCTTCAGCGCTTCCACTTAGGTGGCTTTGGGTTTGGGCCATTTCAGTTGGTGCCAGGCTATGGACCTATTCCTGAGCTAACCCTTGGCGATGCTCCAGTGTCTATTTCTAACGCGCCAGCAGGGGCCTCTTGCTTTAGCCATGAGTTGACCGCAGCGAAGCGTACCGAGTTGCATTGTGATGATGAAATCTCGGTGCGAGTCATGGTTATTCTTGATCCGAAATCGAGTGAGCGCGTGGCCTTTGTTACGCTTGATGCCATTGGTGCAGGCAATCTAATTCAAGATGCGATGCGCGCCACAGTAAACAAGGCCAGCTGTGATGCCGGTGCCTGTATTTTGCCGCGTAATGTCATGTTTGGTCAGACTCACACGCATGCTGGCGCTGACTTGCAAGGCTTATGGGGTGGTGTGCCGCGTGAGTGGATTAATGAGAAATTGCTAGCCGGTGCTGCTGCCTCAACGATTGAGGCGATTACGAAGTCACGACCCGCGCGGTTGTCCATGTCGCGCAAAACGGTACAGTTTAATAACTATCGCCGCCCACAGTATCGCGATACTAAACATCACCAGACTGACAAGATTGCCACTTTATTAATGGCAAAGGCCGATGATGCAGATCCGATCAGCAATACGTTGCTGGCGAGCATGATGCAGTACTCGGCTCACCCTACAAGCATTGGTGCAAATGACTATAAAGTTCCTGGAGGTGAGGGTGAGGTGCTACGTTTGCCGCACCCAGACTACCCGCTAGGCTCAACGCGTGAGCTAGAGGCACGCTTCCAAGGTACTGCGTTATATTTTAATGGTCCTATCGCCGACGCTTCAGCCAGCGGATCAACCGATGGTGCTACTGGCGATACTGTGTATGACCGAGTGCGTGCTCGAGGTAAAAACCTTGTCGATGCGGCATTTGATGACTTGGCGGCTAATGCTGTAGTGATTGATCCTGTGTTGGAGGCGCGTAGCGCGGAAGCCATTTTGCCAGTCACCAACCCGTTATTTTTGGGCGTAGGTTTGATCGGGCAATTCAATGGTTATTATCAATTTACCCAATTGCCGTTCAGCGATATTCCAGGCTTGGATCAAATCCCAGCTGCAATTATTGAGGCCTTTGAGGGTGTGCAAAATCAGCTTCCTCAGCCAACGCCTATGGCACGAACTTATGTTAGTCGTATTAGTTTGGGCACTAAAGGCTCCGCCAACCCCCTGCAAAACCGCTTAGAGATTGTCACCATCCCTGGCGAGGCGACCGGTAGTTTTGGTCGTTATATTCGTGGTTTGGCGGAAGACTCACCCGATGGCGAGCCGCTGAAGACGCAGACGATGTTGTTAGGTCTGACGCAAAACAGTTTTGGCTACATTATCCCTGAGGATGAGTTCAGCTATGTTGACCCCACGGGAGATGTGGTTGGCTACGAAGAGATTGTTTCTTTAGGGCCGCTGACGGCGCCGCTATTGCGCTTACAGGCTTATAACCCGCTCTTTGATGTGGCACCAACGGATCCACGTAACCTACCGCCAGCACTTACAGACTGTGCAATTGCTTGGAATTTCGGCTCTTGCATCCTCGGTATTGGTTTAGACCGATTCATGCAGCTGCTAGGTATGGCTAGTACTTTTGGTGATCTAGCAGAAACCGTTGCTGATGGCTGCCATGAAATGGCTGGCCCATTAAGCCCAGCATGTATTGTTTTTGACGGATTAGCTGAGCTGTTTGCTGTCATACCAGATGTTCCGGCTTTCCCAGGCGTGCCCGGCGATGGTGGTGATCCATCAGCTCCCTCATTGGCGGCGCCAGCGGAGCTAACGCTATTACCGGAAATCCTCAAGGCTCAAGCCACAGGCTGTGACTTTATTGACCCTGCCGCCTGCTTGTTGCCATTCCCTAATAATCATTTCACCAAGGCAGTGGCAAGCAATGACACTGGCATTCAGGTCAATATCAATCCACTAGCACCGCCACGCAATATTGCTGGCCGTCCTGTTGATGTTAGTGATCAGAACCGAGCTGATGGCTTCTCGCCAGGCCAGGCAATTCTATTGCGCGTACCCGGCTTAGACTTGGATCAAACTGCTCGTATGCGGCCAGTACCTCGTCTCGGTAAGCCAGGCGCAGGGCAGGCTGCTGATGTTGCAGCGCAAGCTATGTCAAATAGTTTACGTGCTAACTCCGCGATCATTATCTGGGATGCGACGGCGAAAAAGCGCCATCTCGTTT
>JBFJJU010000118.1:0-5661 GCA_041612115.1 Perlucidibaca sp. | reverse complement strand
TCTACCAAGTGTCATTAGGTGGCAACCAAGGCCATGATGCCAGCCTCGGCAACATCCTCGGCCCATCCTTCAGTGCTGAAGCGATGCCCGATGTCGTTGAAGAGGTCATTAATACCTATCTCGATCTGCGCACAGAAGGCGAAACCTTTCTTGCCACGTATCGCCGTGTCGGCATTGCCGTATTCAAGGAGCGCGTTTATGCCAACGCTGATTAAACACGGGCAAATAAGCCCCGACAGCTATGTTGAAATTATTGCCGATGAAACCGGCTTAGTTTTACCCGAAGGCGATATTTTATTGTCACTGAACTGCTTCAATGCCCATCGCGCTGAAGTATTAGCCCATGCTGGTCGTAAAGGCGTGATTTTAGCGCCCGATGAGTTTGCTGAAAGCATTGCCGATGTAGTCTCGCAGCTCGATCTCGTGGCCATTCGCTTCCCTAGCTTCGCCGATGGCCGCGGCTACTCCACGGCGTACCTGCTGCGTACGCGCTATGGCTTCCGCGGCGAGCTGCGCGCTATCGGTGACATCTTCAAAGACACGCTGTTTTATCAACAACGCGTGGGTTTTGATGCCTTTGTTTTGGCCAGCGATGCTGCTGCTGAAGCTGCTCTGCCCGGTCTGAATACCTTCTCCGAGGTGTATCACGGCTCAGCAGACAATGAGAGACCGCTGTTTTTACGCCGTAGCGCATAGCGTTAGGCGAATTATTAATGCCATAAAAAATGCCCCGTAACTGGGGCATTTTTTATGGCTTAGATTTAGTGTTTCGTTGGCTTGAAGAACAATCTAAAACCAAAGTAAGTCATCGCTACCAAACTTAAACTACTGAGCAGTAATATGAGCTGGCCAGACCAGCCCCAGTACTGTCCCGTATGCAGCATCTTCCACGACAAGGTGAGCTGCTCACCCATGGGCTTTTGCGCAAATAGTTTGTGCTCAATACGCTGGCCTTGGGCATTAAAACGAATATCGTTTTTCTCGCGAATATGCGCGGCGTCAGGCAACCAATACGCTACGGCGACATCACTACCTTTAGGCGTAAATATCGCCTCATCAAAAGCGCCAACATCGCGAACAAAGGCTGGCCATGCAGGACCCACCACACGCGCAAAATTTGGCGCATCGAATAGCACTGGCGTTGGCTTTGCGGGCTTAGGCTTGTACTCGACGGACAAAGCACTGTAAATCGCTTTTTTATACGGCTCATAAGACCATGACAGCCCCGTGGCGGCTGAAAAAACAAAGAGTAACGCCGCCCATGTGCCTAATACACCATGCCATTGGAAAGCCTGAGCGCGGCCTTTTAAACCACGACGCGCGAGAAACCAGCCACTCAGCTTAGGGGGGCGGCGCTTCCAGCGTAGATACGAACCGCCAATAACCATACCCAACAGCAAAATTGCTGAAACTCCGGTGATATTTGAGCCGAAGTCTCCAAGCAGCAATTCGCGGTGTAAATGCTCAATGAGTTCAAATGTTTCTTCTCCACGAACAGCTGGCAGCAACTCACCGCTACTGGGGTGAAAATAGTGCACGCTGGGCTTTTCATCAGCACTCAGGGCAACTAATGCTTGCGCTGGAGCTTGATCCTGACCGGCCACTGTCACATTGACCCAGCGCGCTTGCGGATACTTCGTCGTGACTGCCGAGATAAGCTCAACGGGACTTAGGCGAGCGCCCTCGGCACTGACCATCAGAGTGTCAGCATTGATGGTGCGGAGAATTTGGGGTTGAAACGCCATGAGCGAGCCCGTTAAGGCAACTAAGGCCATGACTAGACCAGCAGTGATACCAATCCAACCGTGAAAACGTTTAATTACAGCGTGCATCATAAGTCCTAATTAGGGAGTTCAGTGACAAAGCCTACTTTTGCCAAGCCCGCATCGGCGCTAGCCGACAGAACTTGCGCGAGCGCTTCATACGGCGTGGTTTTATCGGCGCGCAAGTGTACTTCAGTATCTTTTGCAAACGTGCCCAGTAAAGCTGGAAGTTCAGCCATGGTGACTTCTTTGCCATTGACCATCACGGCGCCTGCCGCAGTCATCGAAACATCCACAGGCTTCGCGGGCGTCACTAATGGTTGCGAGCTAGCTTGCGGCAAGTTCACCTTTACAGCATGCGACATAAGCGGCGCAGTAATCATAAAAATGATCAGTAAAACCAGCATCACGTCAATAAATGGCACCATATTGATTTCGGCATTCGCCTCAATCTCATCGCCCTGTTCAAATGAGCCAAATGCCATTAGGAGGCCTCATTGGTCTTTTTAAGTGGAGTAACACGTTTCACTTCCGCAGGCATTGAGTTGCAGACTAAGCCTGTTGATAAAAATGCAAATACATCATGTGCGAATGAGTTGAGTTGGACCATGGTGTTACGGTTAAGACGAACGAAAACGTTGTAAGCCACAGCGCTTGGAATCGCCACGGCTAGGCCTAAGCCAGTCATGATCAATGCTTCACCAATTGGGCCTGCTACCTTATCCAAGCCACTTTGGCCGGACATGCCAATAGCCATCAGTGCGTGATAAATACCCCAGACAGTACCAAACAAACCAACAAACGGTGCGCTAGAAGCGACAGTCGCCAGAAACGTCAGGCCACCCTCCAAACGGGCCTTATCTTGATCAATTGCGCGTTTCAGCGAGCGTGTTAGAAAGTCTTCAGCACTCCCGGCCTCGATCAGCGAATTACCATTGCGTGAGCGGTGTTGCTCGATAGCGGTAAAACCGTGATGCACTAAGTGTGAAAATGGATCGCTGATGCCAGTGCTGCGAATGCGTTGAGCGACAGCTTCTAAGTTCGGCGCAGCCCAAAAAGTACGCAAAAACTCCCGTGACAATTTACTTGATTGCGTGTGGCGCCAACCTTTAATAGCTATGTAATACCAGCTACCGACCGACATAATCAGCAGCGTGGCAAGGATGAACAAGGCGATTGCATCGGCCTGTTGTATAAAGTTAGCAAAACCCATGAGCGACTCCGGTTAACGGGTTAATTTAAAATTCAGCGGCACCAACACCCATTCGGTAATGGCTTGGTCGCCTTGTTTTGCAGGCACAAAGCGCCAACGCTTAACTGCAGCAATTGCAGCCTCATCTAAGCGTGAGAAATTGCTACTTTCAGCAATCGTAATGCTTTTTGGCAGCCCATCGGCACCCACCTGCACGCGCAGCATGACGCGGCCAGTTTCTCCATTACGACGGGATAATGCTGGATAGCTCGGCGTAGGATTATTCAAATACGCGGCATCAAATCGTGGTGGTACCACAGCAGGCGCAAGCGCTGGTTCATCTTTGACGGGCTTAGGAGGTGTTTCCACTGGCGTTGGCTGCTCAACGACCACTGGTTTTGGCTCGGGCTTTGGTGCCGCAACGGGTTCGGGGCTAAGAGCACGCTTTACCACGGGCTTAGGCGCTTGCTTTTGCTTAAGCATTGGCTTTGGTGGTGTTGGTGTCGGCTTTACTGGCGCCTCTACTGGCGGACTAGCGTGCAACATTTGTATCGAGAGCACATCGACAATTGGTGCCGTAGTAGTCGATCGCCATTGAAATACTGCCAGCAGCAGCAAGGCATGCAAACTGATTACCAATAGCAATGAGAAAGACTCTGGTTGGCGCAGAGTCTGCCATGGTGATGCAAGCGTGTGTGAGGCTGAATTCATGGGCGCGATAATAGTGGGATTTCTAGCATGAATCAATCAAATGAGAATCAATATCGTTAATTAAGTGACGGCCCATTGCCGTAGCAAGTTGTTATAGACGCCAGTAAGCTGGCGATGTTCAGTCCTCGCGGCCGGCAATTGATACAAACGCTGGATGCTTTGATCCAGATCAAATAGCAATTCGCGTCGAGCATCAGCAGCCACCAAACTTTGAATCCAGCAGATAGCCGCAACTCTCTCTCCTGCTGTTACTGGCTCAACCTGATGCCATCTGCTTGTGGCGTAAAGCACTAGTGAGCCCGCTGGCAGCTTTATCTCTTGCACACCAAAGCCAGTATCAATACTGAGCTCGCCACCACTGTAGCTATCAGGATCACTGAGAAATATAGTCGCGGATAAATCGCTGCGGAATAGCGCTTGGCCATCGTCACTGGCCATGATCGCGCTGTCGATATGCAGGCCGTAATGGCCATCATTGCGATAGCGATTGAAGCGCGGCCGCAAAATGCTCTGCGGGAGTGCCGCTGAAATAAGCAACGGATGCTGGCTTAAGCGCTGGCGCAATTTATCAGCCAAAGATTGTCCGAGCTCACATTGACTAGCCACTTGTTCGTTTTGCTTGACGCTTTGCGAGACACTTCCAGCCGTGGCTAAGCCATCCTGCCATTGCGCTTTTATTAATGCTTCACGGTAAGCAGCAACCTCATTGGCATTAAGCAGGTCGGAAATAATCAGCATAGATTACTCGCTCTAAATAATGTGTGGGGGCCGATATCGCTGATGCGCAGACAGCCAGCCTGTGCCATGGTGATTTCCAGCTCATCGCGGAGTATCCGTAAAAGATGCGCAACGCCAAGCGCGCCGGCTGTGGCTAATGCATAAATATAAGGGCGACCGATCATCACGGCGTTTGCTCCTAAGGCGATGGCTTTGAATGCATCCGTGCCACTACGCACACCGCTATCGAGCAAAACAGTGAAATCTGCTCCAACTACTTGGCGAATCGCCGGTAGCGCATCAAGACTGGCCAAACCACCGTCCAATGCACGGCCGCCATGAGTAGAAACGATGACGCCGGCGGCACCTAAAGCCTGTAGACGCCTCGCATCATCAGGATGTGTTACGCCTTTTACTAGCACCGGTAGCGCAGTCGCTTGCAGCAACCAGGCTAGATCATCCCATGTTGGCGCATCAGCCATATAGCCTTGAAAGACAGTGCTAACATTGCGACTAAGGGTACGGGATGGGCCGCTCTCAATATCATTGAGGTTTAACGCGCTCAGATGCGCAGGCAAGGTAAAGCCTAAACGCTGAGAGGAGCGGCGTGCACCATGCACCGGAACATCAAGCGTAACGACAATAGCACCATAGCCTGATGCCTCAGCTCGCTTAAGTAAGCTTAAGGTAACGGCTTTTGATGCTTGAAAATACAGCTGAAACCATCGTGGCGCTTGGGTTTGCGTAGCCACGTCTTCTAAACGACAGGAGGATAAAGTGCTTAATACAAGTCCTGCCTCAAGGGCATTTGCCGCTTGCGCACTGGCAAGCTCAGCATCGACATGAAATATGCCCTGATGAGCCACTGGTGCGAGTAAAAATGGATGCCGGAAACGTTGCCCAAAGAGCTTTAACTCAGTAGAGCCATGTTCGCCTGCGACGAGAATTCGGTTGTAGATACGCTGCTGCTCAAAAGCGCGGCGATTAGCTCTTAAGGTGGCATCGGCCATGCTGCCCTCACTCAGATGAGCAAAGGAAGCTGGCGAGAGAAAGCGCTCAGCCCATCGCTCGTAATCTTCTGCACAGACAATCTCGGCAGGGATTTGCGTTAGCGGCGATGGGCGTTGAGGCATAGTTTAGAACTTGTAGTTTAGGGTCAATTGCGCGTTGCGTTTGTCGCCAATATACATGAATGAACCACTGCGGTACGCCGCTAGGTAGTAGTCTTTGTCAGTCACGTTATTAACGTTTACGCGAGCACTCAGCTGCTTGCTGAAC
>JBFJJU010000117.1:0-5694 GCA_041612115.1 Perlucidibaca sp. | reverse complement strand
ATTTCCCCTGTTGGACCTGTGAGCTTCGATATTGCCTCGGCTATATCTGAGCCTGGTAAACCACTGCGTTTGCATCTAACGCTAGGGGCGGCGCTGTGACCGACGGGTTAAAAGTAAATATAGGCAATATGCTAGCGTTAGTATTGGCTTGGCTTTTGCGGCTAAGCAGCACGATTTTGTTTTATGTCGTGCTATTGCTAGCCATCACTCTGGGCATCGTATTTTTTAGCGAGTCAGCGCCACGCTGGATATGGCAGCAAGCTCAAACCATGGTTCCTGATCTTGAGCTCGATGGTCTTGCTGGCTCATTGGCGACAGGTCTTAGCGTAGACAAACTCAGCTGGCATAACGCATCAACTGCTGTGCAAGTCGAAAATATTGAGCTTGGGATCAACTATGCGCAGCTTCTCGGTGGGCGCTTAGTTATCGACAATGCTCAAGCAAGTAAAGTATCAGCTCAGGCCTTGAAAGCCAGTGAACCCGAAGTATTTGTGCCGCCGGCCATTAGTTTACCGTTGCTTTGGGGGCTGTCTAATGCACAAATAAAGCAGCTGCATTGGACATCGTTTGCTGCCGAGCCATTGGTCTTGGACAACATAAAGCTATCTGCCAGAGGCCATGGCAGCCGCATTACGATTGATCAATTAGCGTTGGCTTATAGCAAATGGCAATTGCAGCTTCAGGCAGAGCTAGCGCTGAAGCAACAATGGCCGCTTAACGCCTCGATAACGATTGCCTCAAGCGTCATGCCTAGCCAGCGCATCAGCCTAGAAGGGGATTTATCGGCCTTGCGCGCAAAGCTGCGGGGGCCTGCTAAATACCCTGTCGCTCTCGACGCGACCGTCAATGCCTTATTGCCTACGTTGCCATTCCGAGGCCGAGTCTCATGGCCACAGTGGCAACCGCCAGGTCAAGATGATTGGCGCTTGGCGCCGGGTGCGTTGACATTTGCCGGCAGCACTGAGCAGGGCGAGTTAGCGTTAGATTTACATGCCAATTTGCTGAAGAGTTCAAATATAGAGTGGCCTAAAAATGCCCCTAGGGCGGCGCATTTGGCTGGCCCATTGCGTTGGCAAAGTACTGAGGCTGGACTCAAGGCGAGCATCGATTGGCAAGGCAGGCTAGGTAAGGCGCCGTGGATTATAAGCGCTCAATTTGATCAGGCTAAAACAGCACAAACACTAGTCAATATGCGCTTAGCAGACGCACTGATGAGCGCTAAAGGTTGGCCCGATAGCAACCTAATGGCCAACATTTATGTTCCGCGCTTGCAGCGTTTTCAGACTCGGATCGCCGGTGCATTAACCGCCGATGCGCAGTGGCGGGGCGCTTGGCCAGAGGGTGCGGGCAAAGTCAATATCTCGTTGCAGCATTTGGCTCAGTACAACTCTGCTAAAGGCGTACAGCCTTTGCTCAAGCAGGCGAAAATTAAGCTTGATGGCCGAATTGAAAAACATGATTTAAGTCTCGATATACTCGCTGATCAAGGTGCTTTGTCACTGCAAGTTGCGGGCGGTTTGGCATTAAAAACTTTAGTTTGGGATGGCCAACTCAAGCAGGCCACACTGGCACCAAAACAAAGCCGTTGGCAGCTCAATCAGCCTGTAGCGCTATCGCTCTCAGCTAAGCAAAGCCATCTGGAGCAAGCTTGCTGGAAGCAGACAGACCCAGCCTTTAGCGCGTGGTTTGTTTGCCTCCAAGCCGATCTTGACCCTAAGCAATGGCTGGCAAAGCTTGCGGTGCAGGCGCCTAAGGGCGGCGGCTTAACGGCGAGTTTCCGACGTAACCCAGCGCTTGTCGAGCCTCCACTAGATGCCGATATAAAATGGCAGGATATTAATCTCGCCGAATTGCCAATGGCCCTGCCTGACGGCTTGGTATTTAAGGGGCGTAGCGATGGCGAAATCTATGCTGCCGGCACACTCGGAAAGCCCGTGCTCACTGGGCAATGGTCTGTTGGCGCTAATTTATCTTGGCCGCGTTACGGGCTCGAATGGCCTGAGCTCGTCGTAGATGGTCGCCTAGTAGGGCAGCGTGCGAGCTGGACCGCCAAAGTAAAAGACAGCAGTAATGGTCAGTTGGCCATCGCAGGCGAAGCCACTTGGCAGCCCGATATTCGCGTAAAAACACAAATTAATGGTGATGCACTGGCGTTTGCCTATGCTCCTTGGGTGCAGGGCAAGCTGTCGCCAACGCTTGATATTGCTTGGCTAGATGGACAGCTGATGATCAATGGTGAAGTCGTCGTCAACAAAGCCGACATCACATTGAAATCGCTGGCTGCAGCTGCACCAAAACCTTCGGCTGATGTGGTCATTGTGCGTCATCGCAGCGGTCGCGAGATTACCTTAAGCGATGCACCAAGCGGCATGCCACTTAATTTGCGTGTACGCGTTGTTTTGGGCGATGGCATCACGTTAACGGGTTATGGCCTTGATGCCGGCCTACGTGGCCAGCTACTGCTCTCGCAAACACCCAACACCGCGCTAGCAGCAAACGGTGAAATCAGCTTAAAGCCTGATGCAAAATTTGCCGCTTATGGCCAGCGCTTAAGTATAGAGCAGGGCCGCCTTCTCTTTGCAGGACCACTGACAAAGCCTGATATTCGCCTCACGGCATCGCGTGAAATCGACGGCATAAAAGTTGGCGTTAATGTTATAGGTCAGGCTCCCAAGCCCGCAATAACGCTCACCAGCGATAGTCCGATGTCGCAAGACGAGATCTTGTCTTACTTAGTGTTAGGGCGTTCATTGGGCAATAAACAACAGACGAGTGCCGCAGATAAGCAAGCCTTGGCACTCAGTGCAGCACTAAACTTAACCGGGAAAACCGGTGCAATTGGCATGCTTGGCGAGCACTTGGGTGTGAGTGACTTGACCATTGGCACGCAGGGTGACTCCGACTCCACTGAATTAGCGGTGTCTGGGCGCCTAAGCGAAAAGGTCTGGCTGAGTATTGGGCGCGGTGTATTTCAGCCGTCACAGTCAGTGACTGTGCGCTATCAAATCAATCGGCGGCTCTCGCTTGAGGCTTTGAGCGCACTCGAGTCAGCAATTACCTTGTTTTATAGCTGGCGCTTTTAGCGCTACACTAGCGCGCTAATTTTCAGCCTTTTTGGGTCTGCATGGCGTTGTTATATGCCCTGCAATCAGGAGTTTTCATGCCGGTTATTACTTTGCCCGATGGCTCGCAGCGCGAGTTTGAGCAGCCTGTTAGTGTCATGGATGTGGCCGCGAGCATTGGTCCTGGGTTGGCGAAAGTCACCATCGCGGGCCGCTTACTCAATGCCGATGGCGAAGCACGTCTAATCGATGCCTGCGACCTCATCAGCGACGATACACAATTGCAAATCATCACGCCGAAAGATGATGCTGGCGTCGAAATTATCCGCCACTCCTGCGCGCACTTAGTTGGTCATGCCGTTAAGCAGCTATTTCCAGCGGCGAAAATGGTTATCGGCCCAGTGATTGCCGAGGGCTTTTATTACGATATCGCCTATGAGCGTCCCTTCACGCCCGATGATATGGCGGCGATTGAAGCTCGCATGAAGGAGTTGATCGCCACTGAGTACAACGTCATCAAGAAAATGACGCCGCGCGCCGAGGTCATTGAACTGTTCAAGGCCCGTGGCGAGGAATACAAGCTGCGCCTTATCGATGACATGCCCGACGAAACCGCAATGGGCCTGTATCATCACGAAGAATACGTCGATATGTGCCGTGGTCCTCACGTGCCAAACACACGCTTTTTGAAGGTCTTTAAGCTCACCAAACTCAGTGGTGCGTACTGGCGTGGCGATGCCAATAACGAGCAGCTACAGCGCGTTTATGGCACTGCATGGGCCGATAAAAAGCAGCTCGCCGCCTATATTCAACGCATCGAAGAGGCTGAAAAGCGCGATCACCGCAAAATTGGTCGAGCCCTCGATCTTTTCCACCTGCAAGAAGAGGCGCCTGGCATGGTGTTTTGGCATCCGCATGGTTGGACGATTTATCAAGAAGTCGAGCAATACATGCGCCGAATCCAGCGCGATGCCGGCTATGTTGAGGTGCGTACGCCGCAAGTCGTCGATCGTGTGCTCTGGGAGAAATCGGGTCACTGGGGCAACTACGCTGAAAACATGTTCACCACCCAGTCGGAAAGCCGCGACTACGCCGTGAAGCCGATGAACTGCCCCTGCCACGTGCAAGTATTTAATCAAGGCCTGAAATCCTATCGCGATTTGCCACTGCGCATGGCCGAATTTGGTGCTTGTCATCGCAATGAGCCATCAGGCGCCTTGCACGGCATCATGCGTGTGCGTGGATTCACACAAGATGATGCGCATATTTTCTGTACCGAAGCTCAAGTGCGCCAAGAAGCCGCCGATTTCATTCGCCTAACACTTAAGGTCTATGCCGATTTTGGTTTCAATGACGTCACCCTCAAGCTCTCCACGCGTCCTGCAAAACGTATCGGTAGCGATGAGCAGTGGGATAGCGCCGAAAAAGCCCTAGCTGATGCCCTCGACGAGTCGGGCTTGAGCTGGTCGTATTTGCCAGGTGAAGGTGCCTTTTATGGTCCAAAAATCGAATTCACGCTGCACGATTGCCTAGGTCGCGCCTGGCAATGTGGCACGCTGCAATACGATCCGAACTTGCCCGAACGCCTTGATGCTAGCTTTGTTGCAGAAGACAGCTCACGCCAGCGGCCCATCATGTTGCACCGCGCTATTCTCGGATCATTTGAGCGTTTTATCGGCATGTTGCTGGAAAACTATGCTGGCATCTTGCCAACTTGGTTATCGCCAGTACAAGTCTGTGTGATGAATATCACTGATAAACAAGCTCCATACGTCGCTGATATTGAAAAATCCTTGAAATCTCAGGGCTTTCGCGCCATTAGCGACTTGAGAAATGAGAAGGTTGGCTATAAAATCCGCGAGCGTACGCTTCAGCGTGTTCCTTATATGCTAGTCATTGGCGATAGAGAAGCCGAGCAAGGCTTGGTTGCTGTGCGTACACGCCAGGGTGAGGACCTCGGCACTATGCCACTGAGTGCGTTCATTGAACGCTTGCAGATGGATATTACCCAAAAGGGTCAGTTAACGGAGAATGAACATTAAGCCAGAAAATAAGTCGGGTCGTGACAGCAAGCGCGCGACCATTAACGGGGACATCACGCACCGTGAAGTGCGTCTGATTAACCAAGATGGTGAGCAAGTCGGGATTGTAGGTATTCGTGAGGCAATTGCCGCTGCAGAAGCAGTTGCGTTGGATCTCGTGGAAATTGTGGCCGATGCTGAGCCGCCCGTTTGTCGCATCATGGACTATGGCAAGTTCGTTTTCGAAAAAAAGCAGCAGGCGAAAGAGGCCAAGAAAAAGCAGCACCAGATGCAGATCAAAGAGATCAAGTTGCGTCCGGGTACTGAAGAGGCTGATTACCAAGTCAAGTTACGTAATATCGTGCGTTTCTTAGAAGATGGCGATAAGTGCAAGATTACCTTGCGTTTTCGTGGTCGAGAAATGGCGCACCAAGAGCTGGGCTTAAAACAGCTGCAACGAATCGAGGCCGATTTGGTCGAGATCGGGGTTGTGGAACAACACCCGAAAATAGAGGGACGTCTGATGGGTATGCTCATCGGTCCTAAGAAAAAGAAGTAAGTTGGCAGGACGCTAATTTATTACTTACCCCCAAGTCAGTCGGGCTCAGTCT
>JBFJJU010000116.1:0-5738 GCA_041612115.1 Perlucidibaca sp. | reverse complement strand
CGTCTCTTCATCGTCCATTGCCATACGGGCAAAGGTTTCACGCACGTCCCGAGCGGTTCGCAATGGGTCAGGCTTGCCATCAACGCCTTCTGGATTGACGTAAATAAGTCCCATCATCACTGCGGCTAACGGATTTACCAGGTCACGCTCACCCGAATAGCGGCTATTTTCATTGTCGCTAGTGGCCAGCCATTCGGTCTCTGAGCCCCAGTAAATATCTTTCTCGGGATGCCAAATATCTTCGCGACCAAAAGCAAAGCCATAGGTTTTCAAACCCATGGATTCATAGGCAATGGTGCCGGCCAATACGATCAAGTCGGCCCAACTCAGCGCATTGCCATATTTCTTTTTGATAGGCCAGAGCAGGCGGCGCGCCTTGTCGAGGTTAACGTTATCGGGCCATGAGTTCAGTGGCGCAAAACGCTGATTGCCAGACGCTGCACCGCCGCGACCATCGGCAATACGGTATGTACCGGCAGCATGCCACGACATGCGAATCATCAAGCCACCATAATGGCCCCAGTCGGCTGGCCACCAGTCTTGACTATCCGTCATGAGGGCATGTAGATCTTTTTTCAGCGCATCAACATCAAGCGACTTAACGGCCTCACGATAGTTAAAGTTGATGCCCATAGGGTTAGTTTTAGCATCATGCTGATGCAAGATGTCGAGATTCAGCGCCTTCGGCCACCAAGCAGCATTTGAACTAGCAGTGGTCGTATTAGCGCCATGCATAACGGGGCACTTTCCTGCGTTTGACATGTTTTTTTACCCTCTTTTCTTATCAATGAAACGACAGACTAAATGGCAAGCTTGTATAGCGGCTAATCAGAACTTTCTACATTTTCGATAGTTAAAGTATATCTAACAGAGATATCACACACCATCACAGCGGAAACTCTCAGTGTTATAGCTCAATCTGGGTTTCAACGTAATACAAGCGCTGTGGCACCTACTGCACTGCTGAAATGACGAAAAGTCACCAAAATAGTGCATAAAATCAAAATATTTAGATTATTTTGGTGCATTTCTAGAAATACGCGCCATTTGCACCTAAAATGTGCGCCCTAGCGATTGACGAATGAGATCGCGCACTATTTTAGTAAAGCGAGTTCGCCACATGCAGTATCAAACCAGCCACGACTTTATCAGCGCCGTTACCAAGCGTAACCCAGACCAGCCTGAGTTTATTCAAGCCGTCACTGAGGTGATTGAAAGCGTTTGGCCATTCCTTAAAGCCAACCCTCGCTTCACCGAGTTGAGTTTACTGGATCGCTTAGTTGAGCCAGAGCGTATCGTCATATTTCGTGTCTCTTGGATTGATGACGCTGGCCAAGTACAGATTAATCGCGGATATCGCGTGCAACACAATTCAGCGCTTGGCCCCTATAAAGGCGGCTTGCGCTTTCACCCATCGGTGAACCTCGCCATTTTGAAGTTTCTCGCCTTCGAGCAAACGCTAAAGAACTCATTAACCACCTTACCTATTGGAGGTGGTAAAGGCGGCTCAGACTTCAATCCAAAAGGTAAGAGTCAGCAAGAGGTCATGCGTTTCTGCCAATCCTTTATTACTGAGCTGTACCGCCACATTGGCTCCAACACCGACGTGCCAGCTGGCGACATTGGTGTGAGTGGTCGTGAAGTTGGCTATATGGCCGGCATGTATAAAAAGCTCACTAACCAAGCCGACTGCGTCTTTACTGGCAAAGGTATTAGTTTTGGTGGCTCGTTAATTCGCCCTGAAGCCACTGGCTACGGCACGGTGTATTTTGCTAAGCATATGCTGGCTGAGAAAAACATGACCTTCGATGGCTTGCGCGTCTCGGTGTCAGGCTCAGGTAACGTTGCTCAGTTCGCCATCGAGAAAGCCTTATCGCTGGGCGCTATAGTCATCACGGCATCTGACTCCTCCGGCACTGTTATTGATGAAGATGGCTTTACCACTGAAAAGCTGGCACTACTAAAGCAAATCAAAAACGTTGAATATGGCCGCGTCAGCGACTATGCCGCTCGCATTGGCGCGCGCTTTGAAGCAGATACTCGCCCTTGGCATGTGCCTGTTGATGTTGCTCTGCCTTGCGCGACACAAAATGAGCTCAATGGCGATGACGCAAAAACATTGATTAAAAATAACGTTATCTGCGTTGCTGAAGGCGCCAATATGCCATCAACACTAGAAGCAGTGACCTTGTTTGAAGATAACCACATCCTTTTCGCGCCAGGCAAGGCTAGCAACGCCGGTGGTGTTGCAACGTCTGGCCTGGAGATGAGTCAAAACGCCATGCGCTTATCGTGGACCCAAGAAGAGGTTGATGGCCGTCTACAAGAAATCATGCAAGGCATTCATGATGCCTGTGTGAAATACGGCCGCCGCGATAATGGTTCGATCAGCTATGTTGATGGCGCGAACATTGCCGGTTTCGTTAAAGTCGCTGAGGCTATGCTCGCTCAAGGCGTTGTTTAACGCCTAGCCATTGCTGAATCACAAGCCTCTCGCTAACTCGATAAACGCGCGCAAATAATCAATACTTAAATCGCCCTCACGCGCACCTAAATAAATTTGCTTAGCTATGCCCTCTGCACCTAGACGCACCGGCACCACTGCCATGCTTGCGGCATACTCTTGCGCCAGCCAGCGCGGCAATGCTGCTACGCCACGGCCGCTCGCCACCATCTGCAACATGATATCGGTAGTCTCAATGGTCTTATGCCGCTTCGGCATGACGCCGGCCGGCAGCATAAACTGGCTATAAATATCCAAACGTTCAATGGCTACCGGATAGGTAATCAGCACCTCCGTGGCCAATTGATCAGGCTCGACAAACGCCTGCTGCGCTAACGCATGAGCGCATGGCACCACCAACACCTGTTCATAATCAAACACTGGCTCAAACCGTAGGCCAGGCTTCAATATTGGGTCGGGCGTGACTAATAAATCGATGTCGTAGCTAAACAAGGCGCCAATGCCGCCGAATTGAAATCTTTGTTTCACATCAACATCAACGCTCGGCCAAGCAGCCAAATACGGCGCCACCACCTTGAGTAACCACTGATAGCAAGGATGGCACTCCATGCCGATGCGCAACGTGCCTCGCTCACCTTCGGCAAACTGCCGCATGCGCTCTTCAGCATGCTCAAGCTGTGGCAATAGCCGATTGGCTAGTCCAAGCAAGTAGCGCCCTGCTTGCGTGAGCCTCAGGCTGCGCCCTTCCCGCAACCACACATCGGTGCCCAACTGCATTTCCAGTTTTTTCATGGCATGGCTCAAGGCCGACTGCGTTAGACACAAGCTACCAGCAGCAGCAGTCAACGAGCCTTGCTTTTCGACTTCGCGAATGATGTTTAAGTGGCTGCGCTCAATCATGACTGATTAATTTATCTCATGAATAGGTGAATTATCACCATTTTACTTCATATATTGTCCTGCCTACTATCCTCGGCGTCGCTTCATCTACACAGACCGAGAATGAATCATGTCAAACATAACTACCCATAACCTTGGCTTCCCACGCATCGGTGCGAAGCGTGAACTGAAGTTTGCACTCGAGTCCTACTGGCACGGAGAATCATCGAAAGATGAACTCATCGCGGTGGGCGCTGAGCTCCGCCAGCGCCATTGGGCGCATCAGGCCACATTAGATTTAGTGCCTGTTGGCGACTTTTCCTTCTATGACCAAGTGCTCGACTTAAGCTTCACATTGGGTAACTTGCCTGAGCGAGTGCAAGGCTTTCATGGCGATACCCTAGATAACTATTTCCGCGTTGCTCGTGGACGTTCGGCAACTGGCACTGAAGATCATGCCGCTTGCTGTGGTGGCGTGGCGGCTGGCGAAATGACTAAGTGGTTTGACACCAACTACCATTACATCGTGCCCGAGTTCACGGCGACTACCGTGTTTTCGCTCAATGCTAGTCACTTGCTAGCGCAAATTGCCGAGGCTAAAGCTCAAGGTATTAATGCCAAACCTATCATTGTTGGCCCCGTTACATACTTAGCTATTGGCAAGGCCAAAGACAACTCAAACAAGCTGGCACTGCTCGAGCAGTTACTGCCAGTCTACGCCGAGCTACTCACAGCGTTAGCCACTGCAGGTGTGGAATGGGTACAAATCGATGAGCCTATTTTGGTCACTGAACTCAACAGTGAATGGCAAGATGCCTTCCGCACAGCCTACGCTGCTCTAAGCCAAACCAGAGTGAAACTATTGTTGGCCACCTACTTCGGCCAACTGCAAGAAAACATAGCATTGGTCTGCGAGCTTCCAGTGCATGGTATTCATCTCGACACCATTAATGCCCAAGCAGAAGTGGCTACACTGCAAGCACAACTACCCCAAGATTGTGTGCTATCACTAGGCGTGATCAATGGCCGCAATATCTGGAAAACTGACTTAAACACCCTGCTCGATTGGCTAGAGCCAGTAGCTAAGCAGCTCGGTGAGCGCCTGTGGATTGCGCCTTCTTGCTCGCTTTTGCACGTGCCTGTGGATTTAAACAGCGAACTTAGTTTCGATGCCGAGGTAAAGCCTTGGCTAGCATTCGCGCTGCAAAAGCTCGACGAACTCGCGGTCGTCGCCAGCGCGCTTAATCACGGTCGCGATAGCGTCAGCGCCGAGCTCTATGCCAACCGTGAAGCCATTGAGGCTCGCCGCCTATCTCCCCGCGTTAATAATCCCACCGTAAAATCGGCATTGGCCAAGATCACACCAGCCTTAGGCCAACGCCAAAGCGTATACACCGTTCGCGCCGACCAACAGGCCGCGCTACTGCAACTACCCAAATACCCAACAACGACCATTGGTTCGTTTCCACAAACGGCCGAAATTCGCCTAGCGCGCAGCCAGTTTAAGGCTGGCCAGATCGATGGCAGTGCCTACACAGCGACCATGAAAACCGAAATCGAACGCAGCGTGCGCGAACAAGAAGCATTAGGCCTAGATGTCTTGGTGCATGGCGAAGCCGAGCGCAATGACATGGTGGAGTATTTTGGCGAGCAGCTCGATGGCTATGTCTTCAGTCGCTTTGGTTGGGTGCAATCGTATGGTTCGCGCTGCGTAAAACCACCAATTTTATTTGGCGATATCAGCCGCCCCAAGGCGATGACCGTGGCATGGACGACGTTTGCACAATCACTCACAGCCAAGCCCATGAAGGGCATGTTGACCGGCCCTGTGACCATTTTGAATTGGTCGTTTGTGCGCGATGATCAGCCTCGTTCCGTGTCGTGCTACCAACTAGCCTTGGCTATTCGTGCAGAGGTTTTAGATCTCGAAAAGGCCGGCGTGCAGGTCATTCAGATCGATGAAGCCGCATTGCGCGAAGGCCTGCCATTACGGCAGGCACAATGGCAGGCGTACTTGGATTGGGCAGTGGAATCGTTTCGCATCAGCGCCAATGGCGTTAAGGATGCGACGCAGATTCATACCCACATGTGCTACTCGGAGTTCAATGACATCATCACTGCTATCGCTGAAATGGATGCCGATGTCATCACTATCGAAACTTCACGCTCGGATATGGAGCTGCTAGATGTGTTTGACCACTTCAACTATCCAAACCAAATAGGCCCTGGCGTCTACGATATTCACTCGCCAAATATCCCGACCGAAGCTCATATGGTGCAACTAATGCAGAAAGCTGCTGAGCGCATCCCGGCCGAACGCCTGTGGGTGAACCCTGACTGTGGTTTGAAAACGCGGCAATGGCCTGAAGTTTTACCCGCCCTGCGCAATATGGTG
>JBFJJU010000115.1:0-6010 GCA_041612115.1 Perlucidibaca sp. | reverse complement strand
TGAAGGTGCGGAGTTGCAAGAGCAGGGCTTGGGTTGGATGAATCACAGCACGCGTGCCATTGGTCGCGATACGGTCTCTAGCGGCTTGGAAGGCGCTTGGACTACCAATCCAACGAAATGGGATAACGGCTACTTCTATTTACTCTTCACCTATGACTGGGAGCTAAAAAAGAGCCCGGCCGGCGCATGGCAATGGGAACCAATTAATATCAAAGTGGAAGACAAACCGGTCGATGTGGAAGATGCCTCGATTCGTCACAACCCGATCATGACTGATGCCGACATGGCACTGAAAATGGACCCGGCGTATCGCAAAATTTCTGAGCGCTTCTACAAAGATCCGGCGTATTTCTCTGATGTCTTCGCACGCGCTTGGTTCAAGCTGACCCACCGCGATTTAGGCCCGAAAGCACGCTACATTGGCCCTGATGCGCCATCTGAAGAGTTGATTTGGCAGGACCCAGTGCCAGTTGGTAACCGCGATATCGATGTTGCCGCAATTAAGGCAAAAATTACTGTCAGTGGTTTGTCTGTGAGTGAGCTGGTGAGCACAGCTTGGGATAGCGCCCGCACGTATCGTGACTCAGACAAGCGCGGTGGTGCTAATGGCGCGCGCATTCGCTTGAGCCCACAGAAGAATTGGGCGGGCAATGAACCTGAGCGCTTGGCAAAAGTTTTAGCCGTGCTGGAGCGTATCGCTGCTGAAAGTAGCGCGAGCGTTGCCGATGTGATTGTGCTGGCAGGCAATGTTGGCATTGAACAAGCGGCGAAGGCGGGCGGTGCGGATGTCACCGTACCATTCGCGCCAGGCCGTGGTGACGCAACAGCAGAGCAGACAGATGCAGAGTCGTTTGAGCCGCTAGAACCTGTCCACGATGGTTTCCGCAATTGGCTGAAGCAAGACTTTTCAGTCAGTGCCGAAGAGCTTTTGCTCGATCGCAGTCAGCTCTTGGGTTTAACAGCGCATGAAATGACGGTTTTAGTTGGCGGCTTGCGCGTACTCGGTTGCAACTATGGTGGCAGTCAGAAAGGTGTGTTCACTGATCGTGTTGGCGTATTGAGTAATGACTTTTTCGTCACACTCACCGACATGGCTTACCAATGGAAGCCAACTGGCCGCAATAGCTATGACATCGTGACGCGTGCAACCGGTAAAACACAATGGACGGCCTCGCGCGTGGACTTGGTGTTTGGCTCAAACTCGGTGTTACGCGCCTATGCCGAAGTCTATGCTCAAGATGATAATCAGCAGAAGTTTATTGCCGATTTTGTCGCGGCCTGGACCAAGGTGATGAACGCTGATCGCTTCGATATGGCGTAGGGCTGAACTATTGGCTGTGCCGAATAACGCCCATGCGAATAGCTTTCGCAGTGGCCTCGGCACGGCTGTTGATGTGCAGCTTTTGATACAGCGTTTTGATGTAACCAGAGGCCGTGTGAGGTGAGATTGATAGCACCTCAGCGGCCTCTTTTACGCTCAAGCCTTTAGCAATCGCGCAAAGCATATCGGTTTCGCGCGCAGTTAACGTTTGGTCTTCTGGCGACTTTTGCGGCCTAAATTGTTGCAACATCATGTGTGCGATAGAGGCTGAAAGTGGAGGCTTTCCAGCTAAAATGCCAACTATGCTAGCGGTGAACTCTTCACGACTATCATCTTTGAGCAAATAGCCATCGGCACCGGCGTGTAGGGCGGGAAAGAGATGCTCGGCGTCATCGAAAATCGTCGTGACTATGCATGAAGCGTTGGGCTGAGTTTGTTTAATTAGCGTGATGAGGTCTGTGCCGTCACCATCGGGTAGGCCAAGATCAACTAGAAAAACATCAAATGTTTCAGCGCATATGCCAGCCTTGGCATCGACAAAGCAGGCGTGATGAGTCAGTGAGCGTGTGTTTAGTGCCGCCTCAACTAGTGGAATCAGCCATTCGGCCACGACCGGATGGTCTTCAATAAGCATGACGCGGGGTTGTGATAGCACGCTTCCTTCCTGATTGATCGCAATAACGATGACTTGCTACTTTAGTCTTACATATGACCTAGGCCATGGAAATGATACGCGATAAGATCACACCATGATCCCTATAAAAGTAAAGCTCGCTTTTGGCCTGCTAATTTCCATTGCCTTAGTCATGCTCAGCATTGTAGCTGCGCGAGGTCTGCCGGCTACTAGTGCCACCTTTACTAGTCATGAGGGTGCGCTAACTGCGCACTACGATGGCAAAAGCTACGTGCTAAGTCGCTTCTTAATCGGCACAGATAGCATTGCAGCAAGCAATTATTTCGTTATTGAAGAGCCCGATACATTGCCTACCTATGACGATATGAATCGGCTATTTCAGCAGTCAACTAGGCTTAGTCAAGCATTAAAAAATAAGCAATTAAGCATGGAGTCCGTGTCGGGCGAGCTCATTCAGTTAGCGCCTAAGCAAAGGCATATTGCGGATTTGCCAGGCTTGTTTTGGCTACAGATTATTTGCGGCTTGGCGGGCATGGTGGTGTGCTTACTGGCCTGGGTGCCAGCAAAAAACTCGATAGCAATTTTAGCGTTTACCGGTACGGGTGTTGGTTATTTTTTAGCTTCAGTGTCGGCTGCTATCTACAGCACGCGCGAGTTATTTATCGATGGCGATCTATTTCAAGCGTTATCGACGATTAACCATATCGGCACCATGATGTTTGCTACTTCGCTGGCTTTATTTCTCTGGAACTACCCCGTTAAAAACGCTAGCAGGGGCTGGAATTGGCTTATTTTACTAACTTTGCCTGTTGGCTTGAGTTGTGACTTATTGCAGCTAGATGAAAGTATCGCTTTGAGCTTTTACGCGCTTATTTTGGTCATGCTGCTGCTCTCACTCACTGGCCTCTATGTGCAGTGGCGCCGCACCAGTCATGCGCCAGCAGACCGCTTGGCACTGCGCTGGATTCTACTCTCAGTGATATTCGGCACCTTTGTCTTTGCCGGCGCCATCATCTTACCGATTGTGTTTAAGTTCGCTGATCCAGCACCACAAGGCGTCATTCTAGCCACCTTTTTGATGATGTACGCCGGCATGATGCTGGCTATTGTGCGCTATCGCTTATTTGATCTTGAACTCTGGTCTTTCAGTATTTGGGCATGGGTTTTGGGTGGCTTGGCGGTCTTAGTCATGGATATGATTTTGGCCTCGGCATTGTCTTTCTCCGACCCTGCGGCCTTAACGACCGCATTGGCCTTAGTAGGTTGGCTTTATTTTCCAGTGCGGCAGCTTATTTGGCGTTATTTTTTCGATAGACGTAGCTCTGGTTTGGAAGAGTGGATGGCGCAGTCGCTGCCGGTCATGTTGGCGGCACACCGAGTCGGCGATGGCGATCAAGCCATCCAATTGGCGCTAGGTTCGATTTTTTCGCCACTGGCTAGTGGCTTAGAAGCGGCAGCTGCGACTGAGATGGCCATTAAAGAAAATGGTGAGTCCTTGCTCGTGCCATTACCAGATAGCCAATATGTCTTACGCTTGAGTAATGCTGATCAGGGGCGGCGTTTGTTTAGCCGTAAAGACCTAAAGATCGCCAAACTTGTCATAGACCTCAATGAGATCTTGCATGAGTCGGTCGTGGCAAAAGCCGCCGGCGCACAGCAGGAGCGGCAGCGTATTCGCCAAGATTTACACGATGATTTAGGCGCTAAATTACTGACTTTATTGCATCGTAGCGACGAGCAAACACGCCCGGTTGTGAAGGAAGCGATTGCCGATTTGCGGACAATTTTATCGAAGCAAGTAGCCGCAGGTATTGGCTTAAAAGATGCCTGCCATCAATGGCATGACGAAGCAGCTTTGCGCTGTGCCGAGCGTGGGGTTGAGCTGCACTGGCATTGCGTTGAAAAGGATGCGCTCCTCACACCCGACGAATATGGACACTTGAGTCGCATGCTGCGTGAGAGCCTGACCAATGCCATCAAGCATGCTGATCCTAGCGCCATTACCATAAAGCTCTGCGCCGACGAGGAGTTGCGCATTGAAATAGTAAACGATGGAGTTGATGCTGGGCGCGCGATGACAGCGGGTAATGGCTCTGAAAATTTACGCCAGCGCGCCATTGAGCTGGCGGGAGAGTGCCAGCAATGGCAAGAAAATGGGCTTTGGTATGTGCTGATTTCAGTGAAGATAACCGACCTTACTAGGGTCTAATCTTACGCTCCGCCAAAAATCCGTCGCTTACTTTGTAATGCTTGCTAGTCTGACAGTGGATGTTGTTAAATATGCGCCTAATATAAAAATATAAAAATATAAAAATATAAAAATACAAAAATATAAGGACATTTGTATGATCATTCGTTCCATTTTAGCCATATTTTTCACGAGCTTAATGCTCAGTGCCTGTGGCGGTTCAAGTTCATCAGGTGATGGCACATCGCCTAGCACAGAGCGTCAAGTCTCTGTAATGAAGCTGGGGACTCGCAGCACTGAGAGTGACGCTTACGGCAGCGCAGCTCCAGCAGCTGATAACGAATGGTCAGACTATGATCCAGCGCCAACGTTCAGCGCATCGAAGGAGATCCCTCTACAGTTCATTACCATGGATGATGGCGTTAAGCTCGCAGCAAAAGTTACCCTACCAAGCAATGCTGCAAATGTAGATGAAGGTCCATTTCCGGTTATTTTGATTCAAACGTCATATAACACTTCAGTGGGCGGTTTTGTGCCTGCGCTTGGTGGTACAGACCCATTCATGACCTCTCATGGCTATGCTACTGTATCGGTCGATGTGCGTGGCACGGGCAACTCTCAGGGCGAGTGGGAGGCCTTTGGTGAGCGTGAGCAAAAAGACTACTCACAAGTGGTGGAGTGGGCTGCTACACAGCCCTGGTCAAACGGTCGAATTGGCCTATTTGGTGTGTCTTACTTAGGCATTACCACCGTGCTCACCGCGCAACAGCAACATCCGGCAATTAAAGCGGCTTTCCCCATCGTTCCAATTGGTGATGGCTATCGCGATATCGTATTTACCGGTGGCCAAGTTAACCCCACGTTTATTCCACTCTGGATGGTGCTTGTTACAGGCTTGGGCGCATTACCCTTGGAAGGTATTGCTGCTGATCCGGCTGCGGGTATTACTGCGCTGCTAAGTCACATCACGGGAGCTGTGACCAAATTCCAGGTGCCGACAATTTTGAAAGCATTGCTCGGCGAACAAAGTACAGCTGCCGATGGCGACTTCTGGGCCAAGCGTTCACCGTTAGAAAATGCCGAAAAAATCAAAGTGCCAACCTTCGTTGTCGGTGGTTTGTTTGATCTTTTTCAGCGCAGTGAGCCATTGTGGTTTGAACGCTTGAAAGGCTTGGTGCCAACCAAGTTACTTATTGGTCCGTGGACGCACATTCAAACAGCTGGTATCCCAAGCAACGGCTTGCCACGCGATGGTGTGCCCGAGCTGAATAAAATTCAGCTGCGTTGGTTTGACCAATATGTGAAAGGCCTGCCCGTTGGCGCCGACCGCATACCGAATGTCACGCAATACGTGTTGGGCGAGGAGCGCTACGTTACCAGCAGCGACTGGCCGCACGCACAAATGAAGCCGCAGCAATACTTTTTTCAGGCCGATAAATCATTGCTGAAAGATCAGCCTAGCAAAGAGGCATCTCAATCAATCGCCTTGCAAGCACCGATCTTTGGTCTGTGTTCACAAAGCTTGTCGCAATGGACGGCTGGTTTAGCGGGGCTGCTGCCGTTGCCATGCTTCGATGACGACAGCATTAACCAAAAATCATCGGTCGTGTTCTCTACACCTGCCTTGGCGGATGACCTGTATATCAATGGTCCGATTCAAGCCAATGTATGGATGAAGACTAGCGCGCAAGAAACAAGCGTGTCGGTGCGTATTTCTGATTATGATCCAGTAACGGGTAAATCTCGGCCATTAAGCAATGGCTTGTTAAGCGCTTCTTTCCGTGCAGTTGATGAAAGCCGTAGCCGTATTATCGATGGCATGATGATTCAGCCCTGGCATCCATTTACGACTGAGTCTGTGCTGCCC
>JBFJJU010000114.1:0-6277 GCA_041612115.1 Perlucidibaca sp. | reverse complement strand
TTTTGGTAGCACGCGCTCTAATAGCAGCGCGGTGACGTATAAAAAGTTCAGGTCGGTGAGCAGAACCTGTTCAACACCGGGCTTCTGAATCTTGATCACCACCGACTCACCGGTAATCAGTTTCGCGGCATGAACTTGGGCAATCGATGCTGAGGCGAGCGGAATCTCATCAACCTCACTGAAGACTTCGTGCATTGGTCGCTTAAGTTCACGCTCTAACACACGACGCATAATCTCAAACGACAACGGCTCCGTTTTATCTAAGCAATGCTGAAACTCAGTGACGTATTCGGCCGGAAACAATGACGGCGAGCTGGCAATAAATTGCCCGAGCTTCACATAAGTTGCGCCCAGTCGCTCAAAGGTCAGGCGCAGCACGCGCGGCGTAGGTAGTCGATCACCGGTCGCCCAAGCAAATCCCGTTGCGGCAATAATCGAGGTCGTCTGACCAATTCGAAATACGCCTTTTAATGCATGACGCCAGCGCGCATAAGGGTTCATGAAACATCTCTCCGAAAGCTAAACTACTTAGAAGAACACACGGGACAAGCGAGATCACGCGGGATGCGCAGCCTGCGCATGCTCGCCTGATGGCCATCCCACAACAGCAACTGACCGCAAAGATTGCTGCCAACCCCTGCGACTAGCTTCAAAATTTCATTGGCTTGCAAGCTACCCATCACCGCTACGGTGCTGGCCATGACGCCGACATCGTTGCAGGTTTGCTCGGCATCGAGACTGTCTGGGTATAGGCAGCGATAGCATGGCGACTGGGCATCGCGAGCATCAAAAACACTGAGCTGACCTTGCCAAGCAATAGCCGCCGCCGACACTACCGGCACTCGCAACGCCCATGCACTTGCGTTGATCAGGTCGCGCGTGGCGAAATTATCGCAGCAATCGGCCACCACCGCGACCTCTGGCAGCCATCGTGTGAGTAAGTTGACATCGGCTCGAGCGGCTACGGTCACTATGTCGACCAAGGGGTTCAAGGCCTTGAGCGCCGCAGCAGCCGACTCGACCTTTAGGCGGCCAACATCTGCCTCGCCATGCAAAGGCTGGCGCTGAAGGTTACTGATATCGACATGATCATCATCGAGCAAAATTAAGCGACCAACGCCTGCAGCAGCAAGGTATTGCGCCACTGGGCAACCGAGACCGCCAAGCCCCAACACTAATACGGTGGCAGCTCGCAGCTTTTCTTGAGCGGCGACATCCCAGCTCGGCAATAAGATTTGCCGATGATAGCGCAGCAGCTCGGCATCGCTTAACTCATGCATTATCTAGTGCTCCGGCCCAACGCCCACCAGTCACTCGCTCATTGCCGCCAAGGTCACGTGTCGAGCTGACATCGACAAAGCCTGCTTGTTGCAATAGCTCACGCACAGCTGCGGCTTGTTCATGGCCATGCTCACATAATAGATGGCCATTCACGCTCAAATACTTGGGCGCTTGCGCAATGATGTCGCGCAAGTCAGCAAGGCCAGCGTCAGCCGCGGCCAAAGCCTGCAATGGCTCAAACCGCAACGCCGCCAAATGCGGATCATCCTCGGCAATATACGGCGGGTTACTAACAATGACATCGAAGTGCTCACCAGAAAACGCCGTAAACCAGTCGCTTTCTCGACAACTCAACAGCAAGCCCAGCCTTTCAGCATTTGCCTGTGCGACAGTCACTGCCAACGCGCTGCGATCTGCCGCAAACACCTGCGCTTGCCGGCGCTCATGGGCAATTGCTAAGGCAATAGCGCCAGAACCAGTACCTAAGTCTAAAACTCGTACAGCGCCGGTAGTAGCAATACGCAATAAGGCCTGCTCAACTAGGCACTCGGTATCGGCACGCGGGACTAAAATGCCTGGCGCCACCGCTAGTGATAACGACCAAAACTCTTGCTCGCCACGCAAATAGGCCAAGGGTTCGCCAGCTGCGCGGCGCGCTAACCACGCATCCGCTCGCGTTAGCTCATCAGGACTTAATGCCGCATCGGGCCAGGCCAAAAGCCATGCGTGAGTTTTGCCAATGGCGGCCAGCAACACCGAGCCGGCTTCACGGCGTGCGCTTACGGCATCACCACTGATAGGCTGCCACGCCTGACTTTTCGTCAATATAGACGCCGCAACGTTAAGCCATTGCTCAAGAGTGATGATTGCTACGCTATTACTAGGCATTGATATCTGGCCGCTCTGCTTTGCGAAATGCCCAGGTCACAGCGTCTCTGCCATCGCGGCCAACTGATCGGCCTGATGCTCAGTCGCCAGCGCATTCAGCAACTCTGTCAAGTCGCCATTCATGATTTCATCGAGGCGATAGAGCGTAAGGTTAATACGGTGATCACTCATACGACCTTGCGGAAAATTATAGGTGCGGATGCGCTCAGAGCGATCCCCGCTACCGACAAGGTCGCGGCGCATGGTTGACGAGGCCAGTTGTGCCTCAGCCTGTTGCGCCGCATGCAGCTTAGCCGACAATAACGACAAGGCTCGCGCCTTATTCTTGTGCTGCGAACGCTCATCTTGGCACTCAACTACCACGCCGGTCGGGATGTGCGTGACGCGCACCGCCGAATCAGTTTTGTTGATGTGCTGCCCGCCAGCACCACTGGCGCGATAAGTATCAATGCGCAAGTCGCCAGCATTAATCTCGATAGCCTCCAACTCTGGCGCCTCAGGCATCACCGCCACAGTACAGGCCGAGGTATGCACGCGACCTTGCGACTCAGTTGCCGGCACGCGCTGCACACGATGCGCCCCAGACTCAAATTTCAAGGCAGCATAGACCGACTCGCCAGAAACGCGCGAAATCACCTCTTTATAGCCACCATGCTCACCCTCGTTACTGGAGACAACCTCTATTCTCCAGCCTTGGCGTTCGGCAAAACGGCTATACATGCGGAAAAGATCGCCGGCAAAAATCGCAGCTTCATCACCGCCGGTGCCAGCACGAACTTCAAGCCACACATTGCCATTGTCATTAGGGTCGCGCGGCACCATCAGGCGTTGCAGATCTTCGCTGATACGGACCAGTTCGGCGTCCATATCGGCAATATCCATTTCCGCTAACTCACGAAAATCCGGATCCGATAGCAATGCTTTGGCGTCGGCACGCTGCTGCTCGGCCCGACGATAAGCAGCTAGCGCAGCCACCACGGGCTCAAGCTCGGCATGCTCGCGCGAGAGTTTACGAAATTGGTTTTGATCAGCAATAACGCCGGCATCGGACAGAAGCGCATTCAGCTCTTCAAAACGCTCAGCAAGCTGATCAAGACGAGAAAGTAGTGCTGCTTTCATGAGTTAGATGAAGTCTCTGGCGAATTAACAGGTGTATCTTCAGGCTTCACGCCCATGGCCTGCGCTACCAGCAGCAAACCCTCGGCGTTATTGCTGGCGGCAAGCTGCCGTAAACTAACGGTCGGCGCATGCAGCCACTTATTCATTAGGTTGTGCTGTAAACGCGCCAAAACCACCTCAGGGTCAGCACCTCGGCGCAACTGCTCTAAGGCTTTTTGGCGCTCACTATCGGCCACATCAGCGGCGCGCCCGCGCACTTGACGAATCAACGCCACGGCAGCTGCAGCAACACGTTGCTGCTCAGCAAACTGCTGCACATGTTGGTCGATTAAGCGCTCAGCATCGACGGCGGCGGCTTGTCGGTTACGCCAACCAGTGTCAATAACCGACTGCAGATCATCCACGGTATATAAAAACACGTCGTCTAGCTCGGCCACCGATGGCTCGATATCTCGCGGCACTGCGATGTCTATCAGCAGCATTGGCTGCTGGCGACGCTCCTTCAATGCCTGCTTGACCATGGCGCGAGTAATCACGGCTTCGCTGCTGCCGGTGCAGCTAATGACTACTCCGGCACGGGCTAAAGCATCCTGCAGGCATGACCAGGGTATGGCTTCGGCATCAACGTTTTGCGCCACAACTTCGGCGTTTGCCAAGGTGCGATTCACAATCATCAACTCCGCCACGCCCTGCTCGCGCAAATGCTTAGCGACTAAAGCGTTCATTTCGCCAGCACCAACCAATAGCGTGGGCGTTTGTGCCAATGATTCAAATACTTGACGCGCCAGCGTGACAGCGGCAAAGCCGATAGATACGGGACTGGCACCAAGCGCGGTCTTACTTCGCACCGCTTTGGCGGCAGCGAATGTGCCTTGAAATAACTTGTCTAGGGCACCACCAGCAGTACCAGCGGCCACTGCTTCGCTCCAAGCTGTTTTCATTTGACCGAAAATTTGTGGCTCGCCGAGCACCATCGAGTCCAACCCAGAGGCCACACGCATGGCGTGGCGCATAGCAGCTTCGCCTTCATGGGCATACCAAACTGCATCTAACTCAGTAGCGCTAATGCCACGCGACTCGGCTAGCCACTGCCGCACGGCTTGCATGCGCTCAGGATCAGCTGCGCCATAGAATTCAGTGCGGTTACACGTCGATAAAATCGCGACTTCATCGAGACCGGCAAATTGGCGAGCCTCACGCAAGGCTTGACCCAACGCCTCTGGAGCAAACGCCGCGCGCTCACGTAGGGCGACCGATGCCGTCTTGTGATTAATGCCAAATGCCAACAGCGCCATGCCGAACCCTGAGCCGGATACTCCGGAAAATAGCCACAAATTGTGAGGGATAGCGCGTTTAAAGACAAATGTTACGGGCTCCCACTGCACAAAGCCTTTTTGCTACCATCGTTGCCTACCCAAAGCCTTAGAGGCCTGACGCAGATGACAGCTTTAAGCTTTTCCCGCTCCGCACTGTTTACGCTCATCACTGCTGCCATGCTCTCAGCTTGCGTCACTCGCGGCCCAGTGGTGGTTGCACCGGAGGTAATAGATGCGGCCACTAGCGCTCGCGGCCTAACGCAATGGCAGGCAGAAGGCAAAGCTGGTGTAACTTTTTTGGGCAATAGCATCACCGCGACTTATAACTGGAAGCGCAACGGCACGGACTTTGATGCCAGTGCCGCCGGACCGCTCAACCAAGGCTACACCACGCTCACCGGCCGCGATGGTCACCTAGTTTTAGACAATGGTTGGCTAGGTCGCCACGAATCTGATCGGCCCGACTTGCTGACACAGGCGATTACCGGCGTACCGCTGCCAATAGACCGCCTCAATGATTGGCTCAGTGGTTGGCCGCAAGACCCCTTAATTACCATCACCACACTCAGCGGCGAAGCTGGTGTGCGCGAATTTCAAGAGCATGGCTGGAATATTCGTGTACTCAGCGAGCAAGTGCAGGATGGCTACCGCATTCCGCAACGACTACTGCTGACTCAGGGCAATAATCGTATTTTGCTGATCATTCAACGTTGGCAGACGAAAGCCTCAGCATGAGCGCACATGAAATCACCTTGCCAGCACCGGCTAAACTGAATCTTTTTTTACACATTACCGGCCGGCGCGACGACGGTTATCACACGCTGCAAACAGCATTTCAATTCATTGACACCGCCGACACATTGCACTTTTCGCTGCGCCACGATGGCCAATTAACACTATCGCCAAATATCGATGGCGTTTTAAGTGCTGATAATTTGATCATTCGTGCTGCTAATGCTCTGCGCGAAGCCACTCATTGCTCCCTTGGAGCCAATATAACGCTAGATAAACGCCTGCCCATGGGTGGCGGCTTAGGTGGTGGCTCGTCCGACGCCGCGACCACGCTATTGGCGCTAAACACGCTGTGGGAAACTCAGCTTAATCTCAATGAATTAGCGGCTTTAGGCCTAAAACTAGGCGCTGACGTGCCAGTTTTCGTGCATGGCCATGCGGCCTGGGCAGAAGGCGTTGGCGAGCTGCTCACACCCATCGAGCCAAATGAGCCATGGTATGTCGTGCTCACGCCCGAGGCGCATGTATCAACAGCAGAAGCTTTTCGTCATCCCCTGTTGACTCGACATAGCGAGGCCATTAAACTGCGCGACCTCAACGCAGGGGTCACTCGAAACGACTTCGAAAAAGTCGTCAGAACCTTGGCTCCTGCTGTAGATGAGGCGTTACATTGGCTGACTCAGCATGGTGTGGCAAAAATGACAGGCACTGGTGCTTGCGTTTTCCTATCCTGTTCCAGTCAAGGTCAGGCTGCTGATATACTCAGCGCCAGTCCAGTCAACGGCTTTATCTGTCGAGGTCAAAATCGATCGTCGGCGCATACAGCGCTCGATCATTGGCTTCGGATGCATCGAATATAGGGGCGTCGCCAAGCGGTAAGGCAGCGGGTTTTGATCCCGCCATGCGTTGGTTCGAATCCAGCCGCCCCTGCCATCTCTCTC
>JBFJJU010000113.1:0-6421 GCA_041612115.1 Perlucidibaca sp. | reverse complement strand
TGGCGGCCTTAAGCTGATTCGGAGAGTGCGTCTAATGAGTACTGACGGCGTAAATGTTGATCGCCGCCGCCTGCTGATTGGTGCCACAGCTGCTGTAGGTGCTGTGGGCGTCGCAGGGGTAGCAGTTCCCTTTGTAAAATCCTGGAACCCAAGTGCCAAGGCGAAAGCCGCTGGCGCACCCGTCACCGCTGACATTAGTCAGATCGAGCCTGGCCAGCGCGCTGTGTTTGAGTGGCGTGGTAAACCTGTTTGGGTGGTGCGTCGCACGCCTGAAATGTTGAGAACGCTGTCTACGCACGATAGCAAGCTCAACGATCCAAATTCTGAGGTTGAAACTCAGCAGCCTGCCTACGCTAAAAACCCAACGCGCTCAATTAAGCCTGAGTTTTTGGTTTTGACCGGTATTTGCACCCACTTGGGCTGCTCGCCATTGTTCCGCCCAGAAGTTGCTGCTGCTGATTTAGGCGCTGACTGGGTCGGTGGCTTCTTTTGCCCATGCCACGGCTCGCGCTTTGACTTAGCTGGTCGTGTCTTCAGTGGTGTGCCTGCGCCGACCAACTTAGTGGTGCCGCCTTACCGCTACGTAACAGACTCTGTGGTTGTGATTGGTGAGGATACCGTCTGATGGCAAATCTAGGTAAAAGCCTTATGGGCTGGGTAGATGCGCGCTTCCCTGCGACTGAAACCTACGAATATCACATGTCGAAATATTATGCCCCGAAGAACTTCAACTTCTGGTATTTCTTCGGCGTGCTGTCAATGATTGTCTTGGTTAACCAACTGGTAACCGGCATTTGGTTGACGATGTCTTACAACCCGTCGGGTGAGGGTGCGTTCGACTCAATCGAATACATCATGCGTGACGTTGAGTACGGCTGGCTATTGCGCTATATGCACTCCACAGGCGCGTCTGCGTTCTTCGTTGTGGTTTATCTGCATATGTTCCGCGGCTTGCTCTACGGCTCATACAAAAAGCCACGTGAGCTAGTTTGGCTGTTCGGCATGGCCATCTACTTAGCGTTAATGGCAGAAGGCTTCTTTGGCTACCTGCTGCCATGGGGCAATATGTCCTATTGGGGTGCGCAAGTTATTTTGAACTTGGCTGGTGCTGTGCCTGTTGTTGGCGAGCAGCTAGTGACTTGGGTTCGCGGTGACTACCTAATTTCTGGCATTACGTTGAATCGTTTCTTCGCACTACATGTCGTGGCGATTCCGTTGGTGCTTGTGGCTTTAGTGTTTATGCACTTAGTTGCCTTGCACCACGTGGGCTCGAACAATCCAGATGGCGTAGACATCAAGAAAGTTAAAGGTGAAGACGGTATTCCACTCGATGGCATTGCCTTTCATCCTTACTACACAGTGCATGACCTGGTCGGTATTGTGGTGTTCTTGGCGGCATTCTCGGCGGTGTTGTTCTTCTTCCCAGACGGTGGTGGTTACTTCTTGGAGCGCCCTAACTTCGAGCCTGCTAACCCGCTGAAGACGCCTGATCACATTGCTCCTGTATGGTATTACACCCCGTACTACGCGATTTTACGTGCAGTGCCGTCAAAAATTGGTGGTGTGATTGCCATGGGCGCAGCGATTGCCATTCTCTTTGTCCTGCCTTGGCTAGATAAGAGTCCGGTGAAATCAATGCGCTACAAGGGTACACAGAGCAAAATCTGGCTAGGCATATTTGTAGTCAGCTTCTTAGGCTTGGGCTACCTAGGTGCGGTACCTTCAGATCCAGTTAAGACTGTGTTGTCGCAAATTCTGACGATTACCTACTTCTTGTTTTTCTTGCTCATGCCGTTTTATACGTCGATGGAGAAAGTGAAGCCCGTGCCTGATCGCGTTACTGGGGGGGCACACTAATGAAAAAGTTGATCATGGCTCTTGTTTTGTCGATGGCGCCAGTCTGGGCTTACGCAGCAGCTGGCGGCGCCTGTGGTGAGCTACACGAGTGTGAAGTAGCTCCGATCAACCTGCACGATAAAGCGTCGTTGCAGAAAGGTGCTCAGCTCTTTCTGAGCTATTGCTCAGGTTGCCATAGTGCGAAATACCTACGCTACGAGCGCATGTCACAAGATTTAGACATCGCACCTGAGTTGGTGGAAAAGTACATGATGTTTACTAGCGATAAAATCGGTGACCCGATCAACTCGCACGTGAACCCGAAAGATCAAGCCAAGTGGTTTGGTAATGCGCCTCCTGATCTGTCCTTGGAGACGCGTTTTCGCTCACCAGACTGGGTCTATAGCTACTTGCTGAACTTCTATCCAGACGATAAGCGTCCATGGGGTGTAAACAACCACGTCTTTAAAGATGTTGGTATGCCTCATGTATTGCAACCACTGGAAAAAGAGCTAGGCCCCGAAGGTTATGAAGAGGCCATGGGTGACCTGGTAAACTTCATGACGTATATGGCCGAACCTTCACGCACTACGCGTGAAGCCATGGGTTTCTGGGTGTTGCTGTTCTTAGCGATACTCTTTATTCCTGTGTATTTCCTGAACAAAGAGTTCTGGAAAGACGTTAAATAATCCCACGTCGGCATGTGCCGATTGTGGTCTTGAGCAGAAGGGCGCGCGCTTCACAGTGCCGCCCTTTTGCTTTTGCGCTTCTGAGTTGAGCGCTTGCTAGGGGAATTTAAGATGGCAACGGTTACACGACGCGCGTCAATGACTTTTTATTCGGAAGCGGCCGATCATTACAGCCACCGCGTACGCTTTGTATTGGCTGAAAAGGGTGTTTCGGTCGATGTAGTGAGTGTTACTGCAGGCAATCGTCCAGCCGACTTAGCAGATTTGAACCCGTATAACGAGCTGCCGGTATTGGTCGATCGTGACTTATCGCTTTATGAAACCAAAGTCATGATGGAATATCTCGACGAGCGCTTTCCTCACCCGCCATTGCTGCCGATTTACCCGGTTGCACGTGCGCAAGCTAGGTTATTGGCTTATCGCATCGAGAAAGACTGGTGCTCGCAAGTCGACGCCATTTTGTCAGGCAAGCTGAAAGACGCTGCTTTGCAGAAAGCGCAAAAATCACTACGCGATAGCTTGATTACGGTTGCTCCGATTTTCAATGAAATGCCCTTCTTCATGAGCGAAGAGTTTTCCTTGCTCGATTGCATGTTGGCACCAATCTTGTGGCGTTTGCCGGCAATGGGCATTGAGCTGCCAGAGCGCTCATGCAAAGGCATGGTGCGTTATATGGGGCAGATATTCCATCGTGATGGCTTTTTAGCCAGCTTGACCGATGTTGAACGCGATATGCGCCGAGGCTGAAATAAGTTATGCAGCTGAAAGGAACCCGACCTTACTTTATTCGTGCCATCTATGAGTGGTTAGTCGATGCTGACTTTACGCCATATTTATTGGTCGATGCGCATTGGCCAGGCTGCGAGTTGCCGCAGCAGTTTGTTGAAGACGGCCGCATTGTGCTTAGTGTTAAGCCGTCAGCTGTGCGTGACTTAGTTTTGGGCAATGAAGCAGTGCTATTTTCAGCGCGCTTTGGCGGTATGCCGATGGCTATACAAGTGCCAGTGGGTGCGGTGTTGGGCGTGTACGCAAAGGAAAATGGCGAGGGTTTATTTTTCGATGCGACGGAATACTCACCCGAGCCGCCGCCCATTGCTGAAGTTGGGCCTACAATAGAAAAAGCCGCGAAACCGCGGCCTTTTCTCAGTGTGGTGAAATAGCTTACTGAGCGTTTGGTTCAGCAACGATTTCTAGTACTTTCACAATTCGTGCCACACCATCTAGTGCCTGCAGACGCAAGATGGCGCGGTCGGCTTGGCGCTGTGTCAATGCGCCCATCAAATACACCGTGCCATTTTTAGCGACGACATTGGTTTGTGAGCTCGGTACATTATCGGCAGTGGTTAGCGTAAAGCCGGCTTTTCTTTCCAGCATGTCATCAGCCGCTCGATCAAGCAGGCCACGATTTACTGCTACCTCTAGCTCGTTGTGCACTGAACGTACGTCTTTATAGCTTTTGGCTATTTGCGTAATGCGGTTTTTAATTTCAGCGCTGGGCACTTCACCAACGATCAGGATGACCTGATAAAACGACTCGACCTCAATACGACCGTCACGTGCAGCTGGAATATCACGGAAAATATCGCGAAGTACCGCTTGCGAGAGACTTAAGTCAGTTAGTGAGAGCGCCGTGGTGCGCGTGCCAGGGTCTGCGATGCCAGGGGCAACGCCCATTTTGGCCAGCGTGGTACAGCCTGAAAGCAGGGCAGTGCTAACAATGGCTGCCGTTAGTGCGATTTTCATAGGTTTAATAAGCAAGGTCTGGATCTCCAAATAAGGCTGTATCGATTAAGGCGCAGCAGCAGTGCAAAGTAAAGAGTTGCGCTTCATGTACTCGGTAGCTGCGGTGGTCTGGGATTGGAATCAATACATCACGCTCACCAAGTAGGCGCGCAATTTCGCCGCCACTAGCGCCAGTGAGTGCGATTACTGGGCAGTTTCGTTCTTGAGCAGCATGCACGGCGGCAATGATATTGGGGGCGGTAGCACTGGCAGAGAGCACCACTAAAACATCGCTTGTTTGAGCGATGGCGAGGAATGGCCGTGAAAATGATTCTGTGAGGCGGTTATCCTGCGCTAAAGCGCTGAGCGTAATGCTATCAGGAGCCAATGCTAATGCCGGCAGAGCAGGGCGTTCAGGATCGAAACGGTTGAGCAGTTTGCTGACAAAAACTTGTGCGTTGGCACCAGAGGCACCGTTGCCACAGCTGATGATCTTATGGCCATTCACTAAAGCATCAACCATTACCATCGCTGCTTGCTCAATGGCAGGGCTTGCCTCTTCAACGAGCTTGGCCAGTGTGCTCATGGCGTCGTGGCCGAGTTGGGCAATGCGTGCTTGCATGATTCATCCGTAAAGTTAAAACGCACTAAATGCGCCTCGTAGCCAGAGGCGTTGCCAGTGCGGCGGTTTGCCATTAAACGCAATGACATCAAAGCGACTGCTGAAGGTAGCGTAGTGTGGGTTTTGGCGCAAAAAGAAAGCAGCGGTTTTGCTCAGTTTGCGTTGTTTTTGCGCGTTTATCGTGGCGGTGGCTCCGCCAAACTGTGTGCTAAGCCGCCAACGTACTTCAGTAAACACTAGCTTGCCATAATGGTTGACGCTGATGATATCAATCTCACCGACTCGGCAGAGATAGTTTTGCGCGATGATGCGATGGCCGGCATGAATCAGCAGATCACATGCATCAGCTTCAGCTATGCGGCCTTGCAACTGTGTTGGTGAGCCTGCTTTTAATGTGTTGTGGGCTGATGGCATTGTTAACTCCTTGGCTTAATCACTAGTTAAGACCATGGCGCATGCCTGTGCCGGCACGTAAGCTTAGCAATCAATGAAAAGTGGATGCTGCGATGAGTAAACTGGATGCTGGCGTACTGTATGTGGTGGCAACAGCCATTGGTGATAACGACGACTTATCGCCGCGTGCGAAAGCCACGTTAGAAGCAGTGTCGATGATAGCCGCCGAAGACACACGCGACGCTGGCCGCTTATTGCGAGAGCTTGGCATCACTACGCCAACCACGGCTGTGCATGATCACAATGAAGCTGAGCGCGTGCCCATGCTGATAGAACGCATGCTCGCTGGTGAGTCGTTGGCACTAATTTCTGATGCAGGCACGCCGCTGATTAGCGATCCGGGGTATCGAGTGGTAGCAGCTGCGCATGAGGCAGGCATACGAGTGTCGCCAGTGCCAGGCTCTTGTGCTGCGATTGCGGCTTTAAGTGCTGCTGGCTTGGCATCAGATCGATTTCATTTCGAGGGTTTTTTGTCTGCGAAAGCTGGGCCTCGCGAATCGCGGCTGCAGGCTTTGGCGCAGACGCCGCATAGCCTGATTTTTTATGAGGCGCCCCATCGTATCGTCGATACCTTAACGGCAATGACGAGGGTCTTTGGCGAGCAGCGCTTGGCAACTTTGGCGCGCGAGCTGACGAAAACATTTGAAACCATAAAGCGTGCGCCATTAGCCGAATTATTGGCATGGGTTGAGGCTGACAGTAATCAGCAGCGGGGTGAGATGGTCATTGTTGTGGGCGGCGCACCGGCACTGGCGGTGAGCGCTCAGCACAGCATCACGGCCGAGGCTTTGCTAGCAGTGCTAGTGAGGGAGATGCCTGTGAAGCAGGCTGCAAGTATTGCTGCAGAAGTTTTAGGTCTGCGCAAAAATGCCCTTTATGAGCTGGCTCAGCAGTTGCGCGAGGCAGTGTAGTAGCTAGTTGATGTAAAAGCTGAAATATGCGCCTTGAGTTAGAGTCTCTGCCGCCGTATGCTGCGCGCCGGAGTTGGCCAGACGATCGCTGCCCTGCATGCAGGGGGGAGGAAAGTCCGGGCTTCATAGGGCAGAGTGCCAGGTAACGCCTGGGCGGCGCGAGCCGACGGAAAGTGCAACAGAGAGTA
>JBFJJU010000112.1:0-6631 GCA_041612115.1 Perlucidibaca sp. | reverse complement strand
GGCCTTCACGCTCTGCTCAGCTGATTTTTTTGCACTCGACGCGGCCTTTGAACCTGCTTGTGACATTGGCAACCTCTCAATTTAGGGCCACAGTGTAACGCTGAAGGCCTTGCTCGTGTCTAAAACACAGACACCACACTCGACTGTTCTAGGAGCACCTTATGAATCGCCGCACTGCATTAAAAAGTACCTTTTTAGGCGCAGCCCTTGTCACTGCAGGCGCTTGGGTATCGAAACCATTGGCGCATGCCAGCGGCCTTTTTCACAATGACAACAAGGCATTGGGCACACTGGCGAAGCCAGCAAGCTTTTGGCGCGATAAAGTCAGCGATAAAGCTTGGGCAGTGTTGTTTGAAGAAAACACTGAACGACCAAACTCCAGCCTCTTAAATGCAAATAAAAAGCCTGGCACTTTTGTCTGCGCGGCCTGCTATCAGCCTTTGTTTAGTAGTAAGCATAAGTTTGAAAGCGGCACTGGCTGGCCAAGCTTTTTCGACGTCATCCCAAAGGCGATTGGGACCAAAGATGATCGCAGCTTCTTTATGTTGCGCACTGAATATCACTGCGCACGTTGCGGAGGCCATCAAGGTCATATTTTTAAGGATGGTCCCGCGCCAACTGGCCTGCGCTATTGCAATAATGGCTTGGCACTCGCCTTTATTGATGAAGGCAACGAACTACCTACGCTGCGAGGTTGAAGATGAAATTATCTTGGATAAAAGCCGGCTTAGTAAGCGCGGCATTAGCTTGCAGCGCCGCAATCGTATTGGCAGCAACCACTACTAGCTCAACAACTGTTAGCACAAGCACCACGACGGCTAGCGCGATTTTTGCCGGCGGCTGCTTTTGGTGCAGTGAGTCCGACTACGAAAAACTGAAAGGCGTGAAAGAGGTTGTCTCGGGTTATATCGGGGGCAAATCGAAAAACCCTAGTTACTTGCAAGTGTCAGGTGGCGGCACCGGACATTATGAGGCCGTAGAGGTTTTCTACGACCCATCCGTGGTCAGTTACGACGCATTAGTGAGCTACTTCTGGTCGCATCACGATTACCTCGATGGCGGCGGTCAGTTTTGTGATCGTGGCTCGCAATATGCGCCCGCTATTTTCCCCAAAAATGCAGAGCAGCTAAGCATCGCCAAGCGCAACTTAGCTGCGTTTCAACAGCACGTTAAAGGCAAAATAGCCACCAAGATCATCCCCGCGAGCACGTTTTATGCCGCTGAGGATTATCACCAGAACTATTACAAAACCAATCCCGTGCGCTACCACTACTACCGGCTGTCTTGCGGCCGTGATAGCCGCATTGAGGCACTCAAAGCCAACTTAAAGCCGACGCGCAATTAACGCAGCTAGACGCTCGCGCACATCGGGCGCCATATCGGCAGGCGATGTAATAAGACCAGCATCGAGGGCAGTATGAGCAATCGATGCTGGCCAGCTCGCCGCCAACAGCTCAATCGCTTTTGCCACCACAGCCTGCGCCTGCTCGGCATTACGCATTAAATTCATGATCGCCATATCAGCGGTCACATGCGCCTCGTTTGGATGCCAACAGTCATAATCCGTCACCAGCGCCAACGTGGAATAAGCTATTTCGGCCTCACGCGCCAAGCGTGCCTCCGGCATATTTGTCATGCCGATAATATCGGCGGGCATGGAGCGATACCAATGCGACTCGGCCTGTGTGGAGAACTGCGGGCCTTCAATACAGACATAGGTCGCGCCAACATGTAACTCAACATCGGCCGGCTTTACCGCGCGCACAGCCTCAGCCAATATCGATTGCAGCGCTAAACACACTGGCTCTGCGAGCGAAACATGAGCAATGGCGCCTTGGCCGAAAAAGCTCTGCACGCGCTGTTTGGTAAGATCGATAAATTGACTCGGAAGCACCATATCCAGTGGCTTCATATGCTCTTGCAACGAGCCCACTGCCGACACCGCGATGACATAATCCACGCCCAATGATTTCAGCGCATAGATATTGGCGCGATACGGCACTTCACTAGGCAGAAAGCGGTGGCCGCGGCCATGGCGCGTTAAAAACGCTACCGACACACCACTCAGCTCACCCGTGACAATCACATCCGACGGCGTACCAAAAGGGGTCTCCACAACCTGCTCTTGCACATTCGTGATGGCTGCCATTTGGTAGAGCCCACTACCGCCAATTACACCAATTCGTGGCTTTGACATCTTGCCCTACCTTTTCACAAATGAATTCGAGCAAGACTTGTACCATGCCCTGACATGCTAAGGTCAAGGCACTACATCTGCATTAACACAACTCAGTGAGGTCACTTAGCGTTGACTATAGACAGCACACCCAAGCCCAAACACTTACTCTTGATCGGCGGCGGTCATGGCCATTTGGCAGTGCTTGAAGCTATGCGCAAGCATCCTTTCTCGGCACGCGTAACCCTGGTAACGCCTGATCCCATGCTGACTTATTCGGGCTTACTGCCAGCCTATCTCGCCGGCCATGTGAGTTTGGCACAATGCCAGATTGCCGTGGCTGACTACGCAAAAGCAGCCGGCGCGACAGTGCTGCTAGATACCCTCGTCAGCCTCAATGCCGACCGACAATACTGTCAGCTCGGCAGCGGAAAAACCTTGCACTATGACTTGCTTTCACTAGACACCGGCAGTGTTACCGCAAAGCTTTTAGGCAGTGCTGGCGCTGCAACCAAAGTGCTTCCAGTACGTCCATTAGATGGCCTGCTAACAACCGCTAAACTCTCTGGGACGGTCGTCGTAGGCGCTGGCGCTGGCGGCATTGAGCTAGCGTTTGCCTATGCTCATAGTGGTGCAGAAGTCAGCTTAGTCAGTGGTACTACATTGCTTCCTGACCATCATCGCCGAGTAGCAAGAACTACAGCCTATTGGTTGAAAAAACGTGGCATAAAAATACGCAGTGGTCGAGCGCGGCTATGCCCTACCGGAGTAATCTTAGACTCTGGTCATGAGTTAGCCGCCAATCTAGTCATTGTTGCCACCGGAGCTAGTGCCCCTGAATGGGCTGCAAACAGCGATTTGCGCCGCAGCAAAAATGGCTTTATCGCTGTCAATGACACTCTGCAAAGCCAATCACACCCCACAGTTTTTGCCATAGGCGATATCAGCGCGCCCGAGCACCCTGCTATTACACGAGCAGGGGTTCATGCAGTAATGGCAGGCCCTGTATTAGCAAAAAATCTAAGACACGCTCTGCACCATCGCAGTCAAGCACGCTGGCAACTGCTTCCCTACCGGCCAAAGCCCATATCTCTATTTTTACTAGCTACCGGCCCTAAGCATGCGATTTTATCGTGGGGCCCACTAGTCCTCAGTGGGCGCTGGCTTTGGTGGCTAAAACACTGGATCGATACACGCTTTGTGGCACGCTACCGTTTAGCAGATTTATAAGTAATTACATTCTGCGCAATTGCACCTGTAACGAACAGGCCGCAGCATGCGTCTATTCATTATCAACACATATTAAGACTAGGGATCCATATGCTAGCCACGCTGCCGCTGCTTGAAGCCACCGACTTCCCCGCGATTCGCCGTCGTGCCATTGAGACGCTGCAAATCAACCTTGGCTATATGTGTAACCAGCGCTGTTTGCATTGCCACGTTAACGCCGGTCCAACTCGCACTGAAATGATGAGCGATGAGATGATCGACCTCATTCCTGAGATTCTCACACGTCATAATATTCGCCAGCTCGACTTAACTGGTGGCGCGCCAGAAATGCACCACCGCTTTCGTGATGTTGTGCGAGCGGCCCATGCCTTGGGTGTGCAGGTGATAGATCGCTGCAATCTGACGATTTTGTTTGAGCCTGGCCATGAAGATACTGCTGCTTTTCTAGCTGAGCATAACGTCACCGTCGTAGCCTCGATGCCCTGTTATAGCGCGGAAAATGTCGATAAACAGCGTGGTGATGGCGTCTTCGACAAGAGCATTAAAGGCCTGCAACAGCTCAATGCACTGGGCTACGGCAGCGATCCAAAGCTCACGATGAACTTGGTCTATAACCCGCAAGGGCCTAGCCTGCCGCCGAACCAGCAAGCGCTGGAGGCTGACTACAAGCGCGAGCTCATGACACATTTTGGCATTCGCTTTAATCAACTGTTTACGCTCGCCAACATGCCAATTCAGCGCTTCGGCAGCATGCTGATCTCCAAAGGCCAATTTCACGACTACATGGATTTGCTCAAAGCCAATTATGCTGCTGGCAACCTTGCTGAGCTGATGTGCCGAAGCACCATTAGCGTGGATTACGAAGGCTCACTGTATGACTGTGACTTTAATCAGCAGCTAGGTTTACGCCTGCCTGATACCGAAAATGTTGCGCCAAATTTGCGCGACCTGCTCAGCACCAGATACGACAATAATCCGATTCATATCGCCGATCATTGCTATGGCTGTACCGCTGGCCAAGGCAGCAGCTGCGGTGGTGCACTGCATGAGTAAGGTCACGAATTCGCTTTATCGGATCACCCTCAACACTTCGCCCGCTTCGAGTATCTACTCATGAAAAAATGGCTAATCGCCGCCGTCATCATCACGGCCATAGCTACCCTGCAGTACTCTGGCGTGCTTAACGTCCTTAGCCTAGATGGCCTACGCGCTGGCCAAACCCAGTGGTTACAATGGCAAGCTGAGCAACCGTTGCTATTTGCAGGGGGCTTTTTCGCAATCTACGTGATCGCCACAGCACTATCATTGCCAGGTGCCGCGATTCTAACGCTTGCCGCCGGTGCTTTATTCGGCCTTGTGCAAGGTACCATTTTGGTCTCTTTTGCCTCAACGCTTGGCGCCACACTAGCCTTCCTACTATCGCGCTATTTATTTCGCGACAGCGTGCAAGAAAAATTCAGTGCCCGTCTCAAACCCATCAACGATGGCATCGCCCGCGATGGCGCGCTGTACTTATTCACGCTACGACTAGCACCCGTGTTCCCATTCTTCCTCGTCAACTTACTCATGGGCCTCACGCCCATTCGCGTCTGGACCTATGCCTGGGTTAGCCAGGTCGGCATGTTTGCCGGCACGGTGGTCTATGTAAATGCTGGCACTCAGCTGGCACAACTCGATTCCTTGAAAGGCATTATTTCGCCCGAGATGCTGCTCTCATTTGCCCTACTCGCCATTTTTCCATTTATCGCCAAAGCCATCACCCGCTGGCTGCAACGCCGTAAAGTCTATGCCCACTGGCAAAAACCTAAGACATTCGATCGCAACCTCATCGTTATCGGTGCCGGTGCCGCTGGATTGGTCAGCGCTTATATTGCCGCCGCCGTAAAGGCAAAAGTGACCTTGGTCGAGTCGCACAAAATGGGCGGTGACTGCCTGAACTATGGCTGCGTACCGAGCAAAGCCTTGATTCGCAGCGCCAAGCTCGCCAAGCAAATGCGTCATAGCGAAGACTATGGATTAGAGTCACAGACAGCGCGCTTTAGCTTTCGTGCAGTGATGGCACGCATCCATGCTGTCATCGCGGCCGTCGAGCCACATGACAGTATCGAGCGCTACACCAAGCTAGGCGTCGATGTCCGTCAAGGCTATGCCAAACTCATCGACCCATGGACAGTTGAAATCACTAAACCCGATGACCAACGCGAACGCCTGACCGCGCGCAGCATCATTATTGCCGCCGGTGCTGCCCCGTTTGTACCACCACTGCCGGGCTTGGCCGAGGTCTGCGTTACCAGCGATACCCTGTGGGCCAAGTTTGCCGAACTCGAGCAAGTGCCAGCACGTTTAGTGGTGCTTGGCGGCGGACCAATTGGCTGCGAATTAGCGCAAAGTTTTGCTCGCCTCGGCGCCAGCGTGACGCAAGTGGAAATGGGCGAACGCTTACTCGCTCGCGAAGATGTTGACGTGTCGGCCTACGCTTTAGAAAGCCTAGCGAACGATGGCGTGAAGATTTTGACTCAACACAAAGCCTTGCGTGTGGAAGATGGCAACACCTTAGTCGTTGAGCATGATGGCCATGAGCAACGCATTAGCTTCGATGAAATCATTTGCGCCGTTGGCCGCTCACCGCGCCTAACTGGCTATGGTCTTGAAGACTTAGGCATTGCCACCGCACGCACGGTCACTACTAACGACTACTTAGAAACGCTCTACCCCAATATTTTTGCCGCCGGTGATGTTTCTGGGCCCTATCAATTCACCCATGTTGCCGCGCACCAAGCCTGGTATGCCGCCGTCAACGCACTGTTTGGCCAATTTAAGCGCTTTAAGGTCGATTACCGCGTCATTCCATGGACCACGTTTATCGACCCAGAAGTCGCGCGTGTGGGCTTGAGCGAGCAAGAAGCTAAAGAACAAGGTATCGCAGTCGAAGTGACGCGCTATGGCATTGATGATCTCGATCGCGCCATTGCTGACAGTGCCGCGCATGGCTTCGTGAAGGTGCTCACGGTGCCAGGCAAGGACACTATCTTGGGCGCAACCATTGTTGGCGAGCACGCCGGTGACTTGCTAGCCGAGTATGTGTTGGCGATGAAGCATGGTCTTGGGCTAAATAAGATTTTGGGCACAATTCATACCTACCCAACGTGGGCTGAGGCAAATAAATACGCCGCTGGTGAGTGGAAACGTGCGCATGCGCCACAAGGTGTGTTGCGTTGGGTTGAG
>JBFJJU010000111.1:0-6728 GCA_041612115.1 Perlucidibaca sp. | reverse complement strand
TATGACGGCACTAGGCTGTGTTGTTGGTAAGCGCGTATCGTCAACGCTTACCGGTACTTTGGTGTTACGGCTAGCCGGAGGAGGTGCATGGGTCGGTGGTCAACACTGGGGCGAATACCTCTCAGCAGACCAAGCTCGTGTGCGATTCCCGCCGGACAGCGTCGCTTATGCTTTATACTTCCACCACCACTTTGCTAAACCCGATGCTTTTGGGCATAAACTGGCAAAATGAGGGTCTTAAATTGCTAAGCGACTCGCTAATATAGCAGTCATCCCCGTGTGCTGCTAGATAAGCACACCAAATTATCCACAGGCTTGTTCATGCACGCACCCGATACCCCCGATACTCCCGCCGTTAGTTACATCACAGTGGATGCCGCTTATGCCGGCCAACGCCTCGACAACTTCTTGATGACGGCGCTAAAAGGCACGCCACGCACACTTATTTATCGCATCGTGCGTAAAGGCGAGGTACGTGTTAATAAAGGCCGCATCAAGCCTGACTACCGTATCGAGGCTGGCGATATCATTCGCGTGCCGCCGATTCGCGTAAGTGAAGAAGCGCCAGCGCACCGGCCATCTACTGGCTTGCAAAAGCTACTAGAGCAGCGCTTGGTTTTTGATGAAGACCACTTAATGGTGATTAATAAGCCGGCGGGCCTAGCCGTGCATGGCGGCAGCGGTATTTCTGTAGGCTTAATTGAGACTTTGCGCACCATGCGCCCTGAGCAGGCCGGCAGTCTTGAGCTGGTGCATAGGCTTGATCGCGACACCTCTGGCCTGATCATGGTTACTGGTCATCGGCCTTTATTACGCGCACTGCATGCTCAGCTACGCGATGGCCAAATGGACAAGCGATACGTGGCACTGCTCAGTGGTCGTCTGCAGGGCACTACGCATCGCGTGGAAGCACCGCTATTAAAGGTTGAGCGTCCCGGTGGCGAGGCTATTGTGCGCGTGTCGCGAGAAGGTAAGGCGGCAATTACCGTATTTACGGTGCTTGAGCGTTATAAGGACGCGACACTGGTCGAAGCGCACCTGCTTACCGGTCGTACTCACCAAATCCGTGTTCATGCTCAGCATTTGGGTCATGCGCTCGTTGGCGACACCAAGTACGGCCGCGATATTGATAATGAACGTTTTAAGGCAAAAGGCTTGTCGCGGCTGTTCTTACATGCCCGCGATCTGAAACTGACTCTGCCTTCAGGTAAGCGTTTGGCGCTATCGGCCGAGCCCGATGACGACTTTGAAAAAGGTTTGGCGGTGTTGCGCCGTGCCTAAGTTTGACCTAGTGATTTTCGACTGGGATGGCACGGTGATGGATTCCGTGGCGCAGATCGTCAGCAGCATTCAATCAGCGGCTCGTGATCTAGGTGTTGATGAGCCTAGCGAGGCGGCGGCTAAAGATATTATTGGCTTAGGCTTGCCTGAGGCCATGCGTGTGCTGTTCCCGTCCGTGACAGAGGCAGCGCGTGAAGCACTACGTCAGCAATACGCCACGCATTTTATTGCCAGCAGTAATAAGCAAACTAAGCCATTTGCGGGCGCTGAAATAATGCTGCAAGGCTTACGAGCACAGGAGCTCACGCTTGCTGTAGCGACGGGTAAAAGCCGTAAAGGCTTGGATCGCGTAATGTCTGATACTGGTTGGGCACATTATTTTAAAGCGACACGCTGTGCCGATGAAACGCTGTCTAAGCCTGACCCACGCATGCTCAACGAGCTGTTGAGCGAGCTTAATGTGCCGGTGCAGCGCGCTATCATGGTGGGCGATACAACATATGACTTGGCTATGGCTGAGTCGATTGGCATGAGCTCGATAGGCGTCACTTATGGCGTGCACAGCGCTGAGCGGTTATTAGCGCACAAGCCTTTGGCACTGTGTCACTCGCTAGCTGAGTTGGCGACTTATTTGCAGCAAACGATTAATCAGTGAGGGTGTGTCATGGCGGAATGGGGCAATGGTCGCGGTCCGCGCGACTGGGCATTGGTTGAGCGCTTTCTTTTAGAAGATTTGAAAGACCGGCAGCGTGCTAAGCGTTGGCAATGGATTCGCCGCGGCTTATTTATTGTCTTGGTGGCGCTATTTGTCTATCGCACGGTTGGCTCTATGGGCACCGAAAGCTTTGGCGCACATACCGCCGTCATTACGATTGATGGCGCGATTGCGGCAGATATGCCGGCCAATGCCGATAGCTTGATCGACGCACTTGATGCGGCTTTTAGTGCAAGCGAGGCCAAGGCTGTGATCTTGCGCATCAATAGTCCCGGCGGCAGCCCTGTGCAGGCCGATGAGGTCTATCGCGAGATTCGTCGCCAGCGCTTAATGCATCCCGATAAGCCGCTGTACGCCGTGATTAGCGATATGGGTGCGTCGGGTGCTTATTACATCGCGGTGGCGGCCGATAAGATCTACGTCAATCCATCCAGCTTGGTGGGGTCGATCGGTGTCATCATGCCTGGCTTTGGTGTGCCTGAGCTGCTTCAGAAGCTTGGAGTTGAGGATCGTACCTTGGCTGCAGGTGCGCACAAAAATCTGCTCAGTCCCAGCAAGCCCGTCAATGAGATTGAGCAGGCGCATGTGCAGGGCGTATTGGATGCCGTGCATCGGCAATTCATCGCTGCCGTGAAGGCCGGTCGTGGTGAGCGCTTAAAGGTTAACGATGACACTTTCTCGGGCTACTTTTGGAGTGGTGATCAAGCCATCACGCTAGGCCTGGCAGATGACATCGGTTCCCTGCATACGGTGGCGCGTGATGTGGTGAAGGCTGAGACTTTAGTGGACTACACATTAATGCCGAATCCTGTCGACTCTATGTTGCGCCGTTTGGGTGCTGTAGTCGGCCACGAGTTCGCTACGAGTCTGCGTCAAACCCTCGGTTTAGAGGCAAGTCGCGTGACGCTGAAATAAGCCGCAAATGCAGCAATAGTCCTTTGACAGGGGCGGGGTGAGTCCGTATTATCCCGCCCCTATGTCAGACAGCACAATTCCACACATCATCGAACCAGGCAAATGGGCCGATCGCGCAGCAGTGCTCGATGTCGCCTTGCCATTAGCACGTTTTACTCGTTTGCTAGATGGCGCTTTAAGTAAAGATGGTGAAGTGACAGTGCATGTCGCGTTTGCTCGCGATGCGCGGCATTTTCCGGTGTTAGCGGGTCGCTTAGAGACCACGCTTTCGTTAGAGTGCCAGCGCTGTTTGCAAGCCGTTAATGTGCCGCTGTCGGCACAAGTAAATGTGTTTATGCTGAACGATGACGAAGAAGTTGAGCGTCTATCGGAAGCTGAAGATTTTGTTCTAGCAGACAATGGTGAGTTAGATTTCCCAGAGCTGCTAGAAGATGAGCTGATCTTGGCTTTGCCATTAGTGGCAAACCATGAGGTCTGTGAGCCAGCGGTGCCGTTAGTTGACGACAGCGTGGCCGAGCCCGAAACGTTGAGAGAGAACCCATTTCATGTCTTAGCGAGCTTGAAAAAGCACTAAGACGCGAGATGACACCAAAGTGAGACTGCTGCAGTTAAGCAACAGTCGTGAGTAAAGTGCCGGAGTAAACCATGGCCGTTCAACAGAACCGTAAAAGCCGTTCACGTCGTGATATGCGTCGTTCGCATGATGCCTTGACTGGCCCAACCCTGAGCGTCGATCAGACCACTGGTGAATTACACCGTCGTCATCACGTCACTAAAGATGGCTTCTATCGCGGTCATCAACTCTTTGGTGCAAAAGACGAAGCATAAGACGCACTGATCCATGTCGATCACGCTGGCAGTTGATGTAATGGGAGGTGACTTCGGTGCCTCCGTTACTGTGCCAGCGGCGTTAAAAATAGCCGCCATTGCCGCCGACGTGAGTTTTCTGTTGGTGGGTGATGAAGCGGCTATTTTGCCATTTCTGGAAAAATCTCCAGCGGCTGTGCGCAAGCGCATGAGCATTGTGCACACCAGCGAATTTGTCACTATGGACGATAAAGTTTCGGTGGCGCTGCGTCAGAAAAAGCGCTCATCCATGCGCTTAGCTGCTGAAGCCGTTCGCGATGGCCAAGCTCAAGCTTGTATCTCTGCCGGCAATACCGGCGCGCTCATGGCGGTTAGTCGCTTCGTGCTAAAAACCCATCCTGCTATAGATCGCCCCGCCATCATGACGGCTCTGCCAACGCAGCGCGGTCACGTCCATATGCTTGATCTCGGCGCCAATATCGACTCTGAGCCTGTTCATTTGCTTCAGTTTGCTCGTATGGGATCACTTGTGGCGGGTGCGCTAGACGGCCATGCTAGTCCACGCGTGGCGCTGCTCAATATTGGCGAAGAAGAAATCAAAGGCAACGATCTCATTAAGCAGACTCACGAGCTGCTGCGTAACTCCGGCCTAAATTACATCGGCTATATCGAAGGCGATGGCATTTTCCGTGGCGAAGCAGAAGTGGTTGTCTGTGATGGTTTCGTTGGCAATATCGCGCTGAAAAGCTCCGAAGGTGTGGCGAAAATGATCGCCGCCATGATCAAAGTGCAGATCAACCGCAATTGGTTGACCAAGCTCTTAGGTGCCTTGGCTTACCCCATTTGGCGTGGTCTGAAAGCACAAATGGACCCTGGTCGCTACAATGGCGCGAGTCTCGTTGGCCTCAATGGCATTGTCATCAAAAGCCATGGTAGCGCCGACATCTCTTCCTTTGCGCATGCGCTTGAAGTCGCTATGTTAGAAGTGCGCAAAGATATTCCCGGCCTCATCTCGCGACGCTTTAGCGAAGCCGAGAGTAGCGCCGCTAGCGAATAATAAAAACCCATCTACCTATATATAAAGGACCAACTATGACGACGACTGCATGGGTATTCCCAGGTCAAGGTTCGCAAAGTGTTGGCATGCTTGCCGATTTAGCTGCTAGTTATCCTATTATTGAAGCTACTTTTGCTGAAGCTTCAACTGCCTTGGGTAAAGATCTGTGGGCATTGGCACAGGCCGGCCCTGAAGCCGAGATGAACGCCACTGAAAACACACAGCCCTTATTGCTAACCGCGGGCATTGCCGTTTGGCGCGCATGGCAGCAAGTGGGTGGCCCTACACCAGACTATTTAGCGGGCCATTCTTTAGGCGAATACACCGCTCTAGTTGCCGCTGAGGTGTTATCACTTGCCGATGGTGTGCGCCTAGTCGCTGAGCGTGGCCGCTTAATGCAAGATGCTGTGCCTGCTGGTGAGGGTGCAATGGCGGCCATCTTGGGTTTAGATAATGAGCAGGTCATGGCAGCTTGTAAGGCCGCCGCTGATGGCGATGTCGTTGCAGCAGTTAATTTTAATGCGCCTGGCCAAGTCGTCATTGCTGGCAGTGCCGCAGCGGTTGATCGCGCCATTATTGAGTGCAAGGCTGCTGGCGCTAAGCGTGCATTGCCACTATCTGTGAGTGCTCCTTCGCATTGCGCCTTGATGCGTCCAGCGGCAGAAGAGCTGGCAAAGTGCTTCTACGCACTGACCTTTAATACACCAGTCATCCCAGTCGTGCAGAATGTGTCGGCAAAAGTGGCTAGCGATACAGCGACTTTGCAAGCAGCATTGGTTGAGCAGCTCTATAGCCCCGTGCGCTGGGTTGAGTGTGTTGAGCATTTAAGTGCATTGGGTGTGACACAAATAGTTGAAAGTGGCCCAGGCAAAATACTCACGGGTTTGAACAAGCGTATTGCGAAAAATGTGACTCACTGGTCATTAGATTCAACCGAAGGTATGAGAGCTGCGTTAGAATCACTTTGCTAAGCTAAGACGATCGGCTTGAATTTGTTTTTGAGCCAGAGGATTAAATATGAGTGAGTCAGGAAAAGTAGCGCTAGTCACAGGCGCTACGCGCGGGATAGGCCGAGCAATTGCTTTGGCCTTAGGCCAGCAAGGTCATGCTGTTGTTGGTACTGCGACCACTGCCGAAGGCGCTGAGCGCATTAGTGCTGCCTTTGCTGAGGCTGGAATCAAAGGCAGAGGCATCGTGCTCAATGTTGCCAATGCTGAATCTATCGATCAGACCATTGCCGAAATTAACGCCGAGTTTGGCGCTCCGCAAATCGTGGTCAATAACGCCGGTATTACTCGCGATAATCTTATGCTGCGCATGAAGGCCGATGAGTGGGATGACGTGATCAATACCAATTTATCAGCGATTTTTCGCGTCACCAAGGCTTGCCTGAAAGGCATGACCAAGGCGCGTTGGGGTCGCATCATTAGCATTAGTTCAGTGGTTGGCTCCATGGGTAATCCTGGGCAAGCCAATTACGCTGCTGCAAAAGCTGGGCTTGAAGGCTTTAGCCGTGCTTTGGCTGCCGAGATTGCCTCGCGCAACATCACAGTCAATGCTATTGCGCCAGGCTTTATTGAAACAGATATGACTCAGGCTTTGCCGGAGGCGCAGCGTGAGTTGTTACTCAAGCAGGTGCCGGCAGGTCGTTTAGGGCAACCGGAAGATATCGCCTCCACGGTCGCGTTTTTGGCCTCAGATGCGGCGTCTTACATCACTGGAACCACGCTGCACGTCAACGGCGGCATGTACATGGCCTAACATAAGGCTATGAAATTCCTACATAAGTTGACTGAAACAACTACTTACGGTTTGACGGCAGGCTGTTCTTGCCAGTCACAAGTCGCTTCACTAGACTTAGTCGCGACTTGTCGGCCTAACCGACATCACAGGAGATAAACGTGAGCACAATCGAAGAACGCGTCAAAAAAATCGTTGCCGAACAACTGGGTG
>JBFJJU010000110.1:0-6785 GCA_041612115.1 Perlucidibaca sp. | reverse complement strand
TTTGGGCGCCGACTCGCTGGACACTGTTGAATTGGTGATGGCGTTGGAAGAAGAATTTGAAACTGAAATCCCTGATGAAGATGCTGAGAAAATCAGCACCGTGCAAACGGCCATTGACTATGTTACTGCACACAGCAAGCAGTAAGTAGTTTGTGTAAAAAGCCGCAGTAGCGTTTGCGCTCCTGCGGCTTTTTCGTGTCAGTGAGTGGAGAAATACATGACAAAGCGTCGCGTAGTAGTCACAGGTCTGGGCATGCTTACCGGCCTTGGCGCCAGTGTAGAGTCGACCTGGCAGGGCATTAAAGCCGGCCAAAGCGGCATACGCACAGTCACGGATTTTGATTGCAGCACGTTGACTACTCATTTTGCCAGTCAAGTGCCTGATTTTATTGTCGATGATTATATGCCTGCGAAAGAAGCGCGGCGCATCGATGGCTTCATTCAATATGGCCTCGCGGCTGGCTGCCAGGCCATGAAAGACTCTGGCTTCGAAATTACTGAAGCTAATAGCGACCGCGTTGGGGTTGCATTGGGTTCGGGTATTGGCGGTTTAAATACCATTACATCTACCCATACAAGTTTACTTGAGGGTGGCCCACGCAAGGTGTCGCCATTCTTTGTTCCTGGCTCCATCGTTAATATGGCGGCAGGCATGTTAGCTATTCGCTTTGGCCTAAAAGGGCCAAACATTGCCATTGCCACCGCCTGCACGACAGGTACACACAGCATAGGCATGGCAGCACGTATGATTGCCTATGGCGATGCTGATGCCATGTTGGCTGGTGGTGCTGAAAAGGCTGTTAGTTTATTGGGCTTGGCAGGCTTCGGTGCGGCGCGCGCGCTGTCTACACGCAATGATGACCCGGCTGCAGCCAGTCGCCCATTTGATCAAGATCGTGATGGTTTTGTGATGGGCGACGGCGCGGGCGTGGTGATGCTCGAGCTACTAGAGCATGCGCAAGCACGAGGGGCCAGAATTTACGCTGAGCTTGTTGGCTTTGGCATGAGCGAAGATGCTTTTCACATGACTTCACCCGTCGAAAATGGTGCCGGTGCAGCAGCGGCCATGCGTAATGCCTTAAAAGATGCTGGGCTTAATCCTGAGCAAGTGGACTATATCAACGCGCATGGTACTTCGACCTCGGCCGGCGATGTGGCTGAGTCGCTTGCCATTGAACAAGTGTTTGGCGACCACGCGACAAAACTGGCGGTGAGTTCGACAAAGTCGATGACCGGCCATTTGCTTGGCGCCGCTGGTGGCGTAGAGGCCATTTTCAGTGTTTTGGCGATACGTGACCAGATCCTGCCACCAACCATCAATCTCGATAATGCCGACCCACAATGCCGTCTTGATTACGTGCCGAACACCGCGCGGGAGCAGCGCGTGGATGTCGTGGTGTCGAACTCCTTCGGATTTGGCGGCACCAATGCCTCGTTGGTGTTTCGACGCCTGTGACGCAGGAAACGGTGACAGTCTGGCGTGGCGCTGAGCAGCTAGATACTATCGCCAGCGATGATCGTAGTCTGCGCTATGGCGATGGTCTATTTGAGACCATCCGTGTTTTGGCGGGTAAACCCGTACTCATGGAGCAGCATTGGGCGCGCCTAAGCGTTGGCTGTGAGCGTTTAGGCCTGCCAGACGAGGCTGTTTGGCGCAGCCATGCAAGTTCATTCTTAGTGGGTCGCCAAAACGGCATTATGCGCCTGCAAGTAAGTGCTGGCTCGGGTGGCCGTGGCTATGCGCGGCCTAGCATCTGCCAGCCAGTATTGATATTGCATTGGTTTGATGAGCCGATGCCACCATGCACTTGGTCGCAGCAAGGCATTTGCATGACTGATACAAGTCTGCGACTAGCCGAACAGCCGGCGCTGGCGGGCATTAAGCATAGCAATCGACTTGAGCAAGTGTTGCTGCGGCAAGAGCTTGGCGCTAGGCCTGAGTGCCAAGAAGCCGTGGTGTATGACCAATCTGGGCGCGTTATTGAGGGTGTGTTTAGTAACCTCTTTTTTGTTCGCGATGACCAGCTGCACACGCCGGCACTGGGCCGCTGCGGCGTGCGTGGAGTACTTCGCGATGCCTTGCTTAATGCCTGCGCTGAGCGCGGAATCACGGTGGTTGTTGGCGACTTTACGCGCACCGACTTACTCAGCGCCGACGCCATTTTCTTCGTTAATAGCGTCAATGGCTTGTGGCCGGTACGGCGCTGGTTATCAGCCGCAGAACCGCTCGAGTCCTCGGCTATTTCCGTGAGTTCGCGTAATGAAAGTGCCACTAGTCACGATAAGGCTTGGCGAATCGATGCAATCACCCGACAATGCCAAAACATCATTGCCCCGTGGTTTGCTAACGCATGAGTACACACGCTGCCCCTCAAAAGCCGATACGTAAACGCCGCTGGTTGTTAATCGCCAGTGTGGTCGTGCTGGCCGTTATTGCCTATCGTATTTTTCTGCAATCGGTCACCTTGCCCACTGAAGGAGTGAAGCTGCGCGTAGCAAGAGGCAGTCACTGGCAACAAGTCGCTGCTCAACTCAGTGATCAAGGCATTATTCATAGCCAATGGTCGTTGCGCGCCTATCTATTTTTGCGTCCCGGCGAAGAAGTTTTGCTACCTGGCGTGTTTAATTTTCGTCCACCAATGACGCTTGAGCAGCTGGTGGCGCGGCTATCACAAGCTCCCGATGGCACCCCAGCAATGCTGGTGATTGAGGGCACGCGCTACAGCGACTTACTGGCGACCATTGCCGCCCGTGATGACGTGCGTCATAGCGTTGCCGAGATGACTGATGAGCAGGTGTTGGCGGCAATAGGTGCTGAGGAATCGCATCCCGAAGGCCTGTTCGCACCAGATACTTATGTGATGGACGACGACACCCGCGATATTGATATTTTGCGCCGACTCTACTTGCGCCAAAAACGTATATTAGCGGCGGAATGGGCCGCCCGTGCACCTGGACTACCTTATAAAACGCCTTACGAAGCGCTAATCATGGCGTCGATTATTGAGAAAGAAACCTCGCGCAATGATGAGCGTCAGCGAGTCGCCGGTGTGTTTGTGCGACGTATGAAAATTGGTATGCGCTTGCAAACCGATCCCACGGTGATCTACGGCATGGGTGAGGCGTTTCGCGGCAATATTTCACGTAAAGACTTACGTGCAGCCACTGACTACAACACCTATCGTATCGATGGCTTACCACCGAGCCCGATTGCCTTGCCGAGCCGCGCATCGATTCATGCCGCGCTACATCCAGCCGAGGGCGATGCGATTTTCTTTGTTGCCGATGGCAAGGGCCGTCATATTTTTTCCGCGACGCTGAAAGAGCATAACAACGCAGTGAACAAGTATCAGCGCCGATGAGCAAACATCAGTTATGGCCACGTTTCATCACCTTAGAAGGCGGTGAGGGCGTCGGCAAAAGTACTAATCTCGCCGCTATGGCTGAATTGTTGCGCGCTACCGGCCGTGAGCTGGTAGTCACGCGCGAGCCTGGCGGTACGCCATTGGCGGAAACTATTCGCGAATTACTGCTAGCACCCCGCGATGAAGAAGTCGCGACCGACGCCGAGCTACTTTTGCTCTTTGCCGGTCGCGCACAGCATTGGCAGCAAGTTATTTTGCCAGCATTACAGCGCGGCGCTTGGGTGCTCTGCGATCGCTTTTTAGATGCAACCTATGCCTACCAAGGCGGCGGTCGTGGCCTTGATGTCACGCTGATTGATAGCCTCGCCGAGCTCGTGCTGAAAGCTCAAGGCCCAGCGCTTACTTTGCTGCTCGATGTTGATGTTGCCACCGGCATGAGCCGTGCTGTTGAGCGTGCAGCGCTTGATCGTTTTGAACAAGAGCAGCTGAGCTTTTTTGAGCGCGTGCGAGCTAGCTATTTGGCACGTGCTGAGGCCGAACCTGAGCGCATGAAGCGCATCAATGCGGGGCAGTCATTGGCCGCTGTCCAGCGCGATGTTGCCAGTGTCCTATCGGCCCATATTGCCCATTGTGAGATTCACCATGTTGACTGATGTATATCCCTGGCAGCAGGGTATTTGGGCTTCGCTCAATCGCTTATTGAATGCTGAGCGCCTGCCACATGCCATGCTCTTTGCCGCGCCAGCAGGCACAGGTAAGCGCCGCTTGGCTGACGCTTTTGCTGCACGCATGCTATGCCAGTCGCCATCGCATGATGCGGCGTGCGGGCAATGCCGAGGCTGCCAGCTATTGGCCGCTGGCACGCATCCAGATTATTACGTGCTCAGCCCCGAGGTCGATGGCGATAAAGTTAGTAAAGTCATCAAGATTGATCAGGCGCGCGCTGTTGTCAGCTTTGCTTCGCAAACGGCGCAAATGCAAGGTTATCGCGTCATCATCATTGACCCTGCCGATGCGCTGAACACTTCGTCGGCCAATGCCATGCTCAAGACGCTGGAGGAACCCGGCCAGCGTTGCGTATTTTTGCTGCTGACGGATCAGCCCACGGCTTTATTGGCGACCATCCGTAGTCGCTGCCAGCTACTGCCCTTGAGCTTGCCAGATGAAGAAGATGCACTAGCGTGGTTGCGTCCGCAGCTGAGCGTGCCGGCGATGGCCGAGACATTATTGGGTTTAGCGCGCGGTGCGCCATTGGCGGCCTTGGCCTTGAGTGAGTCACCATGGTTTGTGCAGCGCCAGCCTATTCTCGATGCCTTGCTGGCGGTGGGCAGTGGCACTGAGCAGCCATTAACTGCGGCTCAGCAGTTCACTAAAATGAACGCTATTGAGCAAATCACCGCTTGGCAAAGCCTGCTCGATGACGCCGTTCAGCAGGGCTTGGCACCAGAATCTCCGGTGCGCCATAGTGATCTGCCATTGCTGCAAAAGCTCGCTGAAATCAACGCGCAATGCTTGCTGGAAACATTGTGGCAGGCCGTGGAGGCTCGTCGCTTGCTCGATGATACCAACGTTGCTGCCGCCACCATCCTCGATAATCTCTGGTTGCACTGGGCTCGTGCGACTCGCCAAGGAGGCCATCATGTTCGTTGATAGCCATTGCCACTTAGACATGCTCAAGCTTGACCGCCACGATGGCTCGTTGGCGCGTGCACTCGATGCTGCACGTGCTCGTGGTGTTGAGCATTTTCTCTGCGTGAGTGTGGAGACTGAGAAGTTTAGTGACTTGTGTGCTATTGCCGAGCAGCACCCAGATGTCTCGCTCAGTATAGGAGTGCATCCTTGCCATACCGATGCACATGCGCCCAGCGTGGCTGAGCTGCTAAAACTCGCGCAGCATCCACGGGTAGTGGCTATTGGTGAGACCGGTTTAGACTATTTTCACGATGCCAGTACGCGTGAGCAGCAGCAGGCTTTATTTTCCACGCATATTCAAGTGGCTCGTGAGGCAGCTAAGCCATTGATTATTCACACCCGATCATCGCGTGATGATGTGCTTGCACAGATGCGTCGAGAAGGTGCCGAGCGTGCGGTGATGCATTGCTTTACCGAAGACTGGGCGACTGCCGAGGCTGCGTTGGATTTAGGCTATTACATTTCAATTTCGGGCATTGTGACCTTTAATAAAGCGCTGGAATTGAAAGACGTTGCTAAGCGCATTCCACTCGATCGTTTATTGATAGAGACCGATGCGCCATATTTGGCTCCTACACCTAATCGTGGCAAGCCAAATGAGCCGGCGTACCTACCCGACACTGCCGCCCATATTGCTGAACTGCGTGGGTTGTCGATTGAGGCGTTAGCAGAGGCGACCACTGAGAACTTTAAGCGTTTATTTGGTCTGAAGTCACTATCACCATTGGTACTAGCACCAAGGTCTATGGAAGACTAAACTCTTGTCTTCATAGATTATTTGCCGATCACGAGTGGATTTTGATCTTTCGTTGAGACAAGGAGATGGCATGAGTGACTTAGCCAAAGCCACACAAAAGGCGCGCGAATTTCGTCAGCGCGAGCAAGACATTCTCGATTGCGCACAAGCGCTGTTCATTGAGCATGGCGAAGATAAAGTCACGGTAGAAATGATTGCTGACAAGGTGGGCATTGGCAAAGGTACTATCTATAAGCATTTCGAGACGAAAAACGAAATCTATGTGCTGTTGATGATCCGCTATGAGGATGAGTTGGCGGACATGTTCGCTCGCATTGACATGACCGAAGATAAACAAACCTTGGTACGTGAGTACTTCAGCTTTCGCGTGAAGGATGCCGACAAATACTTATTGTTTGAGCGTCTAGAAAGCCAGCTTGTGGCCGATGGCGCCGTGCCTGCCATGCTAGAGAAGTTGCATGCTATTCGGTCGTCCAACGTGGACACGCTGTATGCCATGGTGGAAGGGCAAATTAAGGCGGGTAAGCTTGCTGATGTACCACCGGCATGGCATATCGCTGCAGCATGGGCCTTGGCTCATGGCGCATCGGCATTAACCAAGTCGGGCTTTTACACGCAATTTATTGGTGAAAAAGAGCCGTTTCTAGACTTTTTACTCAATGTGGCTGTTCGTATGGGTAATAAGCACGTTTTGGGTAAATCCCCAAAGCATTGATTTTTAATCACTTTGCTTGCGATTTGAGAGTATTTCGTCGGTCGGTAGGTTGACCGTTAAAGCATCACACTGCAAGATACCGAGCCTTTCGAGAGCCGTCTGTGCGCGCCGCGTACCTTTTCTCGTCATGTTCATCATTCGTTTAAATCGTTAAATAGCTGAGGATTCCATGAAGGTTCTTGTCGCTGTCAAACGCGTTGTCGATTACAACGTCAAAGTTCGCGTGAAAGCGGATAACTCCGGCGTGGAGCTGGCC
>JBFJJU010000109.1:0-6863 GCA_041612115.1 Perlucidibaca sp. | reverse complement strand
ATGTATTCGCAGCAATGATCGCCAGCGCCTTCAATGACTGCATGACACCCCGAGTTACGTACCGCGAATCGCTCGCCAGCAGTACCGGCAGCATAAAGTGTGCCGCCCGTTGCGCCATACAAGCAGGTGTTCCCAATGATCGCTGTCATTTGCGACTGGAAGGTCGCACCTTTCGGTGGACGAATCACTAGCTGACCGCCGGCCATGCCTTTACCGACGTAATCGTTGGCATCGCCTTCGAGGTGTAGGTTCAAGCCGCCGGCATTCCAAACACCGAAGCTCTGACCTGCAGTACCGATGAACTTCAAGGTAATCGGAGCATCGCTCATGCCTTGATCGCCATGACGCTGAGCGATTTCGCCCGACACACGGGCGCCAATAGAGCGGTCACAATTGCCGATGGAGTAGCTAAATTCGCCGCCCTTTTTGCCTTCAATCGCAGGCAAAATCTCAGCCACAATTTGCTCAGCCAGCACACCTTTATCGAATGGCTCGTTGCGCTTGTCTTGGCAGAACTGCGGTTTATCCGCAGGGATATGATCGTTTTTCAACAATGGCATCAGATCTAAGCGCTTATGCTTTTCTGTCGTGCCGGGCAGACATTCGAGCAAATCGGTACGACCAATAAGCTCGCTCAATGAAGCCACGCCGAGCACCGCCAACCATTGACGAGTCTCTTCTGCAATGAACTTGAAAAAGTTCATCAGCATTTCTGGCTCACCAATGAAATGGTCTTGGCGCAATTTATCTTGCTGAGTTGCAACGCCGGTAGCGCAGTTATTCAAATGGCAAATACGCAGGTATTTACAGCCTAAAGCGATCATCGGTGTTGAGCCGAAACCAAAGCTCTCAGCGCCCAAAATAGCCGCCTTCACCACGTCGAGACCGGTTTTTAAGCCGCCATCAGTTTGCACACGCACCTTGCCGCGCAGATCATTGGCACGCAGTGCTTGTTGTGCTTCTGATAAGCCTAATTCCCATGGCGAGCCCGCATGATGAATTGAGCTCAGAGGTGAGGCTGCAGTACCACCGTCATAACCAGAAATGGTGATGAGATCGGCATAGGCCTTAGCGACACCGGCAGCGATGGTGCCAACACCAGGCTCAGATACTAGCTTGACCGATACCAACGCTCTTGGATTGACTTGCTTCAAGTCAAAAATCAGCTGCGACAAGTCCTCGATTGAGTAAATATCGTGATGTGGCGGTGGTGAAATCAGCGTTACGCCTGGCACCGAGTGACGCAAGCGAGCAATCAGAGCATTGACCTTACCGCCGGGCAACTGGCCACCCTCGCCCGGCTTAGCGCCCTGAGCAACTTTAATCTGCAGCACTTCTGCACTTGCTAGGTAAGCTGGCGTGACACCAAAACGGCCCGAGGCAACTTGCTTAATTTTCGAGTTTTTCAGCGTGCCATAACGCACTGGATCTTCGCCGCCCTCACCGGAGTTGGAGCGCCCGCCCAGGGTGTTCATGGCAATAGCAATCGACTCGTGTGCTTCAGGCGAAAGCGCGCCCAATGACATGCCTGCGGAGTCGAAGCGTTGCAGAATCGCTTCCAGCGGCTCAATCGCATCAATCGACAATGGTGCCACAGCCTTTTTCAGCTGCAATAAATCACGCAGTGTCGCCACTGGACGCAAGTTCACCAAGTCGGCATAAGCCTGATAGTCGCTGTAAGCACCTGAGCGTACAGCTGTGTGTAGGCTATTGATCACGTCTGGGTTAAAGGCGTGGTATTCCTTGCCATAAACGAACTTGAGCAAGCCGCCTTGATCAATTTGCTTACGCGCACGCCATGCATCGGCACCAAGTAAGCGCTGGTCTACTTCCAACTCAGCAAAGCCAGCGCCCTGAATACGGCTAGGTACGCCCTTGAAGCAAAGATCGACCACTTCACGATTAAGACCAACGGCCTCGAAAAGCTGAGCGCCACGATACGATGCCACCGTGGAAATGCCCATTTTCGATAGGATTTTCAGAAGCCCCTTATCGATGCCTTTGCGGAAATACGCTTGCGCCTCTAGCGGGTCGCCAAGAATTTCGCCGCTGCGAGCCATATCGGCAATGATGTCATAGGCTAAATAAGAGTAAATAGCTGTAGCACCAAAGCCTAACAAAACGGCGAAATGGTGCGCATCGCGAGCGACTGCCGTCTCTATAATGAGATTGCAATCACAGCGTAAACCTACTTTTATTAAGTAATGGTGAATAGCGCCGGTTGCCATCAAGGCATTGATTGGCAAGTAGTTTTCGCGAATATTTCGGTCACTTAAGACTAGCTGTGAACGACCGGCACTGACGGCAGCTTCAGCTTGTTTGCAAACACGCAAAATCGCTGCTTCCAAACCTTCACTTTCGGCAAAGTTTAAGTCGATAGTTTCCGACTCAAAACCCGTTAGATCAACACTTTGCAGCTGCTGAAACTTACTATGCGAAAGCACAGGGCTAGACACAATAGCGCGGCGTGCGTGCTCTGGAGTTTCCTCAAAAATATTCAGCTCTGGACCAAATGCTGTCTCCAAAGACATCACAATGGATTCGCGCAGAGGGTCAATTGGCGGGTTAGTGACCTGGGCAAATTGCTGGCGGAAATAGTCAGCCAAGTGCCGCACACGGCCAGAGAGAACTGCCATTGGCGTGTCATCACCCATTGAGCCGACAGCCTCTTGGCCAGCCTCTGCTAGTGGGCGAATAATTTGATCGCGCTCTTCGTAGGTTACCAAGAACATTTTTTGGTAAACATTTAAGCGCTCACGAGATACCTGACCAAGTAGCTGCTTCTCTAAAGCGCTGTCGCTTTCGATGCGACGAGCCTCTGCACGCAGCCATTTTTTATAGGGCTGCGCATTTTTCAAGACATTATCGATGGCTTTAGTATCGAGTAAAGCGCCGGTCTGTGTATCGACAGCAATTAACTTGCCTGGACCAACACGACCTTTGGAAATGACATCTTCCGGCGCGTAATTCCACACACCAATCTCAGAGGCCAGCGTGATATAGCCATTTTTAGTGATGACATAGCGCGCAGGGCGTAAGCCATTACGATCGAGCATACAAACAGCATAGCGGCCATCGGTGATGACTAAACCTGCCGGGCCATCCCAAGCTTCCATGTGCTTGGCGTTGTATTCGTAAAACGCGCGAAGATCGGTGTCCATGGAGTCGACGTTTTGCCATGCCGGTGGCACTAGCGTACGCAGCGCACGGAATAAGCTCATGCCGCCAGCAAGTAGAATTTCCAGCATATTATCGAGGCTGGATGAGTCAGATCCGGTCAGGTTGATGAGCGGTGTCAGCTCAGTCAGGCCAGGCAAATCTGGGTGAGTAAACTTCGGCGTACGCGCCAATGCCCACTGGCGATTACCACTGACAGTATTGATTTCACCGTTATGCGCCAAATAACGGAACGGCTGCGCCAAAGGCCAGCGAGGCAAGGTATTGGTAGAGAAGCGTTGGTGAAATACGCAAATATGCGTAGCCATGCGCGGGTCGCTGAGATCGGTGAAGAAGCTCGGCAAGTCGGCCGGCATCACCAGGCCTTTATACGATATGACTTGTGTCGATAGTGTCGTGACGTAGTACAAAGTGTCGTCACGCAGCTTTTGCTCTGCACGGCGACGCGCTAAAAACAGCTTACGATTGGCAGTCTCGTCATCGAAGCCATCGGCCTGTACGAAGACTTGCTCAAATACTGGTAAAGAGCGTAAGGCAATCTCACCAAGAATACGGTTATCGGTAGGCACTTTACGCCAGCCGGCAACACTTAAGCCCTCAGCTGCCAGCTCAGCACCCAAGGTGTCGCGAGCGTGCTGTGCTTTGACTGGATCGGTATTAAGAAAGACTAGGCCTGCCGCGAAGCGCTCATTTAGGCTAATGCCTAACTCGGCTTGAGCAACAGACTTGAAGAACTCTCGAGGCATGGCCAATAACAGACCGCAACCGTCTCCGGTCTTGCCATCAGCGGCAATAGCGCCTCGGTGCGTCATGCAGCTAAGTGACTCAATAGCTGTTTGAACTAGATGATGACTCGCATCGCCTGTCATATGTGCTATGAGGCCGAATCCGCAGTTATCGCGAAATTCGTCTGGATGATATAAGCCTGCGTTGACGACCGTTGGTTCTTCCATCAATAAGTCACCTTATGAAACAAAGGTTTATGGTTTTTTTGTGGACACAGCAAAATCGCATACCACAAAAAATGGATGCGCATATTACTGGAAAACCTCGTTTTACTCAATTAGCTAGCAGTGCTCTCACACGCTTGCCAATAAAAAACTAAGGGGTTTGCCCTTGTTTTTTTTGTAATACATCGACCGGATCAACTCCTTGAAACGGCTGGGCCGATAACACGTCATCCGCTCTAGCTGCTGCCCTAGCATTAGCCAGCGCCTCTTGCTGCGCCAAGTGATTTCTCTCCAACACAGCCTGCACCGTTGCTAATGATATTTGATAGCTATCCCATGAGCGCACTAAAAACTGCTCACCAAACCCGCTTAGGCTTCCAGCTACCGCAACTGCTTGGTCTGCACTATAAAACTCGCCATAAGTCACAACAAATCGCGACTTAGCAGTGGTTACCAGGCCTAGCGCAGGGTCTGGCATCTCCGGCAACTCGAAGTAGCGTAAATCAGCGCCGTTGCCATTAATAGTTAAAAATTCAGTTGCGGCGCGCTCAGATGAAAATACGGCCAGCTGTATCGTGTATCCGGCTTTGTCTTGCGCAGCCAACCATTGCCCCGAGCGATACTGCGGAAAGCGCTGTGGAGCCAAGCCATCAAACGGTACAGGCTGATCACCACCATTATCTGGCACTATTTCAGGGAAGGCACCGAAGCCCTCTTTGAACTCAGCTACGCCATCGCGAACGATATTGCCTAACTCTTTTTCATTCATATCGACACGCTCAGGCACGCGAGCATTTAGCACAACCAAGCCGACAATAAACACTACGATTAATGCAAAACCAATGCGTAACTGAAAGCGTGGGGCGCTCATGCTCTAACTCCCGCAGTACGCAAAGTTTCACGAACTAGCGCTAACTCCGTCATATCAACTACCACGGCCTCACCCACTCGCTTCAGCAAAACCAAGCGCAGCTGGCCATCAATATTTTTCTTATCTACCGCCATCGCGGCAAGAAAATCTGCCTGTGAAATGCTCTCTGGCGCCTGCACAGGCAAACCAGCAGCGAGTAGCAATAAGCGCAACTCCTGCACTTCGAAGGCGCTAATCCAGCCCATGCGCTGCGACAAGTCTGCCGCCATCAGCATGCCAACTGCGACCGCCTCGCCGTGCAACCAACTGCCATAGCCCATCTTGGTTTCGATGGCATGACCAAAAGTATGACCTAAATTAAGTAATGCGCGGACATCGTGCTGCTCTAGCTCATCAGCGGCGACTACTTCAGCCTTATGCTGACAAGAGCGTGCTACCGCCTCAGCTAACACTGCCGGTTCACGCGCTATTAATGCCGACATATGCTCGCGCAGCCATTGCAGAAACTGCGTATCGCGAATCAAGCCATACTTGATGATCTCGGCCAAACCTGCCGACAGCTCACGATCAGGCAGTGTGCGCAACACAGCGGTATCGGCCAAGACCAGCTGCGGCTGCATAAAGGCACCAATCATATTTTTCCCCAACGGATGATTAATGCCAGTTTTGCCACCCACCGAGGAGTCGACTTGTGCGAGCAAGGTTGTGGGAATCTGAATAAAGTTAATGCCACGCTGATATGTGGCTGCCGCAAAACCGGTCATATCGCCAATAACGCCGCCACCAAGCGCTATTAGTGTGGCTTTACGGCCAAAGCGCGCCTGCAGGAGTGCATCAAAAATAAGTTGTAAATGCTGCCAATCTTTGTACTGCTCGCCATCAGGCAAAATAACCTCAGCTACCGTCAGGCCAGCGTTCTGCAGAACCTCGCGCACAGGAGCCAGATATAGCGGAGCGACCGTGGTGTTGCTGACCAACATGACTTGGCGACCGACAATATGCGGTAAGAGCAAATCGGCTTGGGCAAATACCTGCTCATCGATATGAATGGGGTAACTGCGCTGACCTAAGGCCACGGTTAACACGGGCATGGGTTCTCGACCTGACTAAAGTGCGGACTTAGCGTAAGCCCAAAACTTGTAAAATATGGAATGCGACATCGCGCGCGCTGCTGCGCTCGGTGGGCATGATGTAGTGCGCAACTTCGCGATACAGTGGGTCACGCTCAATTAGCAAAGCAGTGAGTTTAGCGCGTGGGTCTGGCGTTTGCAGCAATGGCCGATTTTGGTCACGCGCCGTGCGCTCAAGCTGGCGCTCTACCGGAGTTTCTAAATAAATAACGGTGCCACGAGCATGCAAAGCTGCGCGATTTTCAGCACGCATGATAGCACCACCACCTGTCGCTAAAACGATGTGCTGTCGCTGTGTTAGCGCGTCAATAACCATCGCTTCACGCTGGCGAAAGCCCGTTTCGCCTTCAATATCAAAGATCCACGGGATATTTGCACCTGTTCGCGCCTCGATCTCGTGATCTGAGTCGATAAAATCCCAGCGCAAAAGCTCAGCTATCTGGCGGCCAATAGTGGTTTTACCCGCTCCCATCGGTCCGACTAGAAAAATATTCTTCACCCTCGCCTGGCGCATCGTGTGTTCCTGTTTCTTTCGTTGGATAAACCGCGTCGCTTATCAGTCTAGGGGTGACAAAAATAAACAGCTCTTGTTCGTCTTGGCGCATGGTATCGCGCCTAAACAAGGCACCAAGCAAGGGTATTTTGCCCAAAAAAGGCACTGCACTGGTAGCTTTTACTGCTTGTTGGCGAAAGATACCGCCAAGCACTAGGGTCTGACCATCCCGTAATCGCACT
>JBFJJU010000108.1:0-6890 GCA_041612115.1 Perlucidibaca sp. | reverse complement strand
GGGACCAGTACATTATCAAATCGCACGGTTAACTCCGTCATGACCATTTTAAAAACGATCATGGATGAAGCCGCCTACCGTTTTCAGATTACCAAGGTCACTGAGCGAATTCAAAAGCTTCGTATCGGTAAAACCAAGGTGCAGCCTTTTACGCTGAAAGAGATTTTTCAGATCCAAGAGGCTATCCATCCTGACTACAGGGACTACATCACTACCCGCTTCTTCACAGGCATGCGCCCTTCTGAGCTGCATGGCCTGACCTGGGACAAGATTGATTTTGATCGGCGAGAGATTGTGGTGAATGTGACGCTCAGCTCCATTGATATGGAAGAGGACGACACCAAGAACGAAGGCAGTGATCGCATCATTGAAATGAGCCCACTCGTGTTTACTGCTCTGCAAAGCCAAAAGCAGCGCTTTGGTCGAGTCAGCAAGTATGTCTTCTGCAATAGCACTGGCGGCCCCATCGACACCAAGAACTTTCAGTGTCGTATTTGGAATCCGATGCTTGAAAGCCTCGGCTTAACGATTAGGCGCCCCTACCAGACCCGCCACACGGCAGCCACTCTGTGGCTGTCTTCTGGTGAGAACCCTGAATGGATTGCTCGTCAGATGGGCCACAGCTCGACTCAGATGCTGTTCACCACCTACTCGCGCTGGGTACCAAACCTCACACGTCGAGATGGCAGCGCATTCGAAGCCATGCTCGAGACAAATGGCTACTTAGATGAAAACAGCGAGGTCGCGGTATGAGCCTGATTCTGATCAACACAACTTCAATTTCTGTCCTTTAAGGAGCACATCATGAATGTGATCTATTTGCACAATGTAGTGAATCTCGATGCTGCCCGACATCAGCATCAACTCGAGCTGAGCCAACGTGAAATTCAGCGCATCGCTAATGCTTTGCTAGGCAATCATGTGGTGAGTCCACTTTGCAATCTAGCATTGCACCTAGGCTACAAGCCCACCATGACGAACGAGGAGTCTGCCGTGCGCTTTGTCGAGGAGCAGTTGCAGCTTATCGACGAGCCTTTGGCTGCCGCCATGCTCAATGTCATGTTTGATCGCTTTCAGCTCCGGCTGTCGCGCATCCCTTCGCACCTGCAGGGAGGGTTTTGATCATGATGATTAATACTTCGATGCTGAAGCAGCACACTAATCAGTACATCTCAATTCAAGGCCGCCTGGTAGGCCTTGAGCCAAGAATCGGCAAAAATAGCCATCGATTTATTCGACTGAAGATCGTCGATGGATTTGGTGAGGCATGGGCCTATGCATGGGAAGACTCAGCTTTATACAGCCATGTTGAGACTATTGATGTCGGCGAACAACATCTGATTGAGCTTCATGGCAAAATTCAGCTGCTCAACTCGCGTTACTTTATGAGGCTCAGCGACGTGTATGTCGTGTCGCCAAGTCATATTTACAATGGCGCTGCCATGTTGCCACTGCCATTGGTTCCGGTCAGAGCTAGAGCTGCGATGGGCTGGCTAATGGATTTCATCGACACGCTGAGCAATGAGCCACTGCGTACGTTTCTGACAGGGATTTTACTTGATCCAGAACTAGGCGCTAGATTCATTCGATCCCGCGCCAGTGGCAATTATCACAGCGCCTATCCGGGTGGCCTCTTGGTCCACTCGGTTGAGGTTGCAAAGCTCGCTGGCGAATGGGCGCGTATGTCAGGCCATTCTGAACTATCGATTGCTGTCACTCAGGTCGGCGCCCTACTTCATGACTTAGGCAAGATAGATACCGTGGGTGAGGCAAATCCACGACCTATGAATCCAGGGCTGTTTAAGCACGAACACCAGACCATTCATTTGTTGGCACCGCATATCAACTCGTTGAAAGCTGTCGCCAAAATTGAGGGTTTGGTCATGATTCATTTGCTGAGCCGCCTTGCTTCGCCGGCTAACATTCGTTGCCCACTGCAAGAGGAAGAGCTGATTCGTTTCGCTGATCAAGCTTCAGCTGGGCGTGCTCAAAAGCAGAAGCTGGAGCAGTTTATTCGGCGATTGCCTGAGCAGTTGCCAAGCAATGATGAGGCGTTTGACGATGCAGTAAAAGCCACCCTCCCCTAATCAAGCTATAAGTCAGCGCCCATAAAAAAGCCGGCGCAAGTCACCGGCTCATGTTTATATAAAACTGATCTCTATTTATGCAAAGGTATCTTTCGGGTTTGCTTCGTACCAATTTGACTCATACTTGCTGTCTAGCAGCATAAACACTAGCAACACGATCGCTCCGATCAATGGAATCAGTGCAATCAAAAGCCACCAAGCGGTTCGCCCGGCATCATGAGATCGATGAACTGAAACATCTGCGCTAGGAGTAAACACAGCCAATGTACAAGCCTATGTTAGCAAGCCCAGCACAGAAGACGTGAAGGTATGACGAGCTTGCGAAGCCGAGGAAATTAGGGTTACGTTACTGCGAAGGAAGCCTGTTTCGTGGCTGATCAGCTCCTACAGAGATTCACTTTTAAATCATCGGTGAGAAACTTCCCCTCACTCCAAGACGAGATTATATTTCTTGAATTAAGCCATCTGACCAAGTCTTGATTCTCGGAATTATTTTTCAGTCTCGGCTTTTTATATCCAACTTTTATTTCTGAAAATGGTTCCGGTAAACTGGCCAAGACTTGGCGCACCTCATCATCTGTCATAGAAGAATGGTATTTGTTAAAGAGTGAGATTTGTATGGCAACGGGCCTAGAATACTTTATCAAAGACAGCGCAACATTCTTATCAAGGCTAGGTATGTTGACGTCGATGCTATTGATTATCGGGCCAATAAGTGCTGCGCGCTCAGGCAAGTCCACGAGAGCGCTCAAGTCCATCATTTTGACTATCCCACGCTTGGCTACAAAACCAACTTCAGATCGAAGAAGCCCCTCTCGGAAACCATCGTCAAGTGCAAAACCATCTGAATCAGCAAGATATGTGTCGATATTTTTCGCGACAAAAAGTACCTGTAAATCCCTATAGTCGACGAGTGAGCCTAGGCTCTCATTAGTAAGTATGACTTTTCTTTCATCAATTAGGATTCGAAGCTTGGATGGCTCGAGTCCATCAGGGAATTCCTCGAACGACTTCGGCAGGGAGCGAGCATAATCTTGGTAGGCGACATCAGACAGTAAGTTCGCTCCAATGAGGAAATGACGCAATGGCACTGAGTCCGAGTCGCTCGGCAACGAGTGCTCAAGGATAGCCAAACGAACATCATCTCTATCAAGATACTCAACTAGGCTGCCCGCCTCGAACTCATCACTTTTCATAAAACTTAGGCAGTTCACCCAAGTTGGTTCGATCACATTTAGCTCAAACAGCATTGCATGCAATCTATTAGGTACATTTTCTAGAGATGGCAGCAAGGTCGTTTGTCGCTTAAGAAACTCCCGAAGATTATCCTGATCAAGGTTCTCGTGGCTAATTATGGCAAGAATAGCAGGCACATCTTCCTTTGAGTTTCCTGGAAGCTCCAAAAGGACATGTCTTATGTAACGTTCGAAATCGCGCTCGATCCGCTTTATTAAGCTTACGCTGTTCGTTGTACGTATGACTGTGAAGTTCCTTTCACATAGTCCCTCCAAATCGTTCTGTTCCAAAATCTCTTGGTAGGCAAATTTCAGATTCGGGATTGTAAGTTCGAAAAGCCCTTCTTTGAACATAAAGCGTACAGCGCTAGAACTCCCTTTGATAGCAGCCATATCTCGGACCTCGAAATTGAGATATTTAAGGCGTTCCGGTGCTAATTCGGGCACATTCGTCAAAATCTCGGGAAGGTTATCCGACACAAACTTCGGCAGCTCATCGAAATCACTTGAAAGCATCCTAAGTAATTCTTCAGGTAGGCTGGCTACCAGTTGTGAGATGTGAGAAATACTTTTGGGGCTGGAAATGGCAGCAGGGACAAGATCCTTCCAAGCAGTGACAAGTCCCGTAAGTAACTCTGCAATACAATGACCACTTGTGTAATAAGCATCTAAAAAAACCGCGCAGCTCTCAAACTCAGACGAGAGAAACGCAAAAAGCTTCTGTGACTGATTGAAATAACGGTGCCGATCACTAAGAAGGTTATCGACGAGCTTGACGTTCAACACATAACTTTGTCGAAAGTCCTCATCGCGCATTGCTGCGATTACCTCTTTTGGATTGTCGATCTGAAAACCCGGCTCTGGTGTGACGAATGCACGTATCTGGATTAGAAACTTGTTGTCATTAGGTGACAAACGGCCTGAGTGGAAGAGTGAAGTGTATTGGTAGTAGGTATCGTCAAGATAACCTTCCAGAATCAGAAAACGAGCAAGCTCTCCATTTTCCTCATAACTTTCGAAAAGCTCCTGCACGCGACTGGTGCTTAAGCGCAACAGCTCATTAAGTTTCGTAACACGTAACGCTGCCATATTTGATTTTAGGTCGCGTATTTGGTGCAAGGCCTTGCTCTTATTATCAGCAGCCCTATTATCGATCTCCTTTTTTCGTTGGTGGTAGGATTTCTGAGAGCCCATCCCGCTTTGCAGTTTAGATACGTCGAATTGCTGTGTTTGGTTATTGGTTCTGCGATAGATTAAGTGCGAAGCTACCATCAGTTGCTCGAACTTTTCGTGGCTTGAAATCTGAGGAAGTGGTACCAAACTATTCTGATCAAGACCTATGCTGATAACACTCTCAGGAAGCATCTCAATCAGTGCCATAGCATAGATTTGTCGCAATTCTCTCAAGTCTAAGGGTGTCTGTCGCTCTGCGACTTCAAGCTGCCTTTCTGACTCCGTAATTTCGATCTTATACGCGGCCTCGCTCTGTCCAATGAGCTCGTCTTTGTGGTTTAGTATTTCGGCGAGCACACCTGTGCCGCAGTGTAGTCGCTCAAAATCCCTTGGATAGGCGTTTTTATATATAAGTATCGCCAAGAGCTTGTTGGGGTCGAGCAAACTTTCTCCGTCACTCTCCAAGTTAGCCACATAAATAGCGTATTCATTAAAGATACTTTGAATCAGCCTGAGGTCGTTCAGGTATCGTGAAACCTCTCTAAGAAACTGCCTATCAAAGTGCTTATCGAGTTCAAGTCTCCTTCCCTGCTCCAATACCATGTCGATCGAATTTGATGTGTTGATAATCGGTATTACGGGAATGATGAATTCGAAAAACTTGGTTCGTTCAGTGCTAACAAACATATCGTCGCGCAGAGCATAAAGAAATCTGATAGTGCGCTTTACGCCTACGTTCTCATTAACCAGACTATTAATTTCTCGCAATGTGACGAAAATTTCCGGGTCATTAAATCGATCTAAATCCTCAATGATTACAAGATCGTAATCAGTAGATTGGAAGAAGTAGATGATTTCATCTAGATGACGATTAAGTATGGACGCCTGATCATCAGATGCAGGCTTTATCTCAACGTCCTTCAGTGAAATGCTCTTGAGCGACAGACCGAAGCTAGCAACATAAAAGTAATGCAGCACCCCCCAGAGGAAAAATGCTGCGAGCGTTATGACTCCATAATTAACCCAATTGTTGAGCGCGTGCGGAATAAAAAAGGTGCCACTGAAAATATCTTCTCGCTGACGGAACACGTACCAAAGCGAGAGAGCTCCAAGCATTATGTAAAGAGACTTAAAGACTGCCCAAGGACCAGGAGATTGAATTCTTTTGAATCGTGATAGAGGAAGCTTATTAGCATCAGCACCATATAGCATCTGCTGAAGGATGCTTCTCTCTATCTCTTGACGGCTCACCTTCTCGCTGCCTGAGTCGGCACCGGAAATAAACGAAGCTAGTGATATATGAAGAGCACGTCGTCGATACCGCTTCAGAAAGGTTTGAATAATACTGCTCTTTCCTGACCCATAGGGACCTGTCAGGGCAATGTTGCAGACTCTTGCATTATTAGTGGCAAAAGTCATTGCTTCATAATATACGCCAGTCTTGTCTGCTTCATCAGTTGGGGCAAGATCGACAAATCTTGATTTTTTCTCTGTGGGGCGGTATTTGCTTTTCAGGAAAAGCACGATGGTATTAATTCTGCTAGTTAGGCTATGCACTAGAGAAGACATATTGTTTTTCATGGATGCTGAACTAATGTAGCCATAAATATATGATAAACCACAAAATATTGACTTAAATCTATCCATTATTGCTTAGCACCCTTGCTTTTATAAGTTCTATATTTTGGCTCTGACTTCTTATTGTGACCGTCACACATAAAGCCTATTAGCTACCTAGTCCACTACCTGCCCCAACCTTCAACATCTTCAAAATAGCCAATGCAAACGCTCGGCTCTTCATCTCGTTATCAAGCACTTCCAACGACAACTTCTCATGATCCGTCATGGCATCCAAAACCGTGTCCAGCACGCGCTTCGGAAACAACCCGTGCATCACCTGCTCTACCGAGTGGTTATTCACCTGAGCCATCACATCGTCTTGGCGGCTGATACGCTGGGCGATGCCGGTGAGGAATTGCAGTTGATCCTCATCACTCACCTCAGCACCAAAGATGGTACTGACAAGTTAACTTCCAGGCACAGCAAAATTGCCCCTTGCGCCTCTAAGCAACCACTGATCTCCACGCTGCAAACGCAGCTGTCCTACTGCGTCGATAATTACTAGCTGAAGTTAGATGTCGGCCTAGATTAAATAAGTTGGAAACTGCAGCATGATTCGTTAGAAATAGTTGGGCCTGGTTCGGAGACTTGAACCGTCGCATTCCCCGCTCCCTGAACCGCGTAGACTCGTGCGATTGCTCAGCTCTGTTGTTAGCGTATTTAGCTGTATTGTGATGAGCAGTCGGCATTAACTCGCGCTGAGCCACCCTATAACTTGCTAATTTATCAGTGACTATCGTTCGTGGTTCGCCGCCACTACTGCGTAACAAGCGCT
>JBFJJU010000107.1:0-6976 GCA_041612115.1 Perlucidibaca sp. | reverse complement strand
TTCGCCGGGCACAAAGCCAATAACGCCAAGGCGCTGGGCAATATTGTCAGCAGGGCCGATAGCCTCTACTTGCTCGACCACAGCGGTTTGAAAACGCGAAAGTTCAGAGAGACGCACGGCAACTCAACGTTATAAATGAGAATGATTCTTAGAATTGTGAGATTTAGCATCGCGACTGTCAAACCCTATTTTCTGCGCTCGGCCATAAGATGTAGGACTGGCGAGGTCATCCGCAGCACGGTAGAGTCGTTAACCATCAGCAGGTCGTCTTTTGCTAGGAGAGTATATGAAGCGCTTATTAAAATGGATTGCTGGGATCGTGGCCCTGGTGCTGCTCAGCGTGTCCGCGCTGGCAGGCTATGTGTTATTTGTCCTCGACCCCAACGATTACAAGCAAGCGCTCACCGACGTAGTGAAGAAAAAGACCGATATGGATCTTCAGCTAACAGGAGATTTAGCCTGGAAGCTATATCCGAGCATTGGTATTTCGCTTGGCGAAACTAGCTTAAAAGACCCTGCTCTAGGCGAGACACTGGTTGCCGTACAGCAAGCCAGCGTATCGGTTGAGCTAATGCCCTTGCTAAATGGCCAAGCCTCTGTTGATGCGGTATCGCTAGATGGTGCCAATGTGCGCTTCGTGCAGTATGCCGATGGCAAAACTAGCTGGGATACCTTGCTGGCTAAGCTGAAAAGCCCAGATGAGGACGACAGCTCAAAAGAAGTGAAGTTCAACATTGAGAGCTTAGATGTCACCAATACGCAGCTAACACTGATTGATAAAAAGGCGGGTGTAACGCGCACTATTGATAAAGTTACTGTGCATGCAACAGATATCGATCCTGAAAAAGCGTTCCCGCTTTCTGCCAGTTTTAATGTTGCACAGGCGGATGACGCCGGTAAGAAAATCAATGCTGAAAATAGTGTGAGTGCGGTTGTTACTCTCAATCTTGATGCGAAAAAGCCGCATATCGAAGACCTCACACTAAATAGCGCCTTGTCGGGCAATATGCTGCCGGCACCGATAACGATTACCTTAAAAGCAGCGGTCATCGATGTCGATATTGAAGCGCAGCAACACGCAGTTGGCGGCATGGTATTGGATGTTGTCTACGCCGACCCCACGCGCCCAGCGCCGATTAATGCCAGCATGAGTGGCGATATCAAGGCCGATGTAGCTAAAGGTGAGGTAATCATTAGCCCGCTAAAGCTGAGCACAACCGTGTCAGATAAAGCGTTTGCTAAACCCTTGGCGATAGCTGTGGACACTGCGGTGACCGCAAACTGGAAGCTAGGCGAAATCGCTATTCCTAAGTTAGTGGCGACACTTGAAAAAATTCGTTTAGAGGCAGACGCCTCGGTGAAGTTACCAGCGCTAGTTGCTGGCGGCGCGAATATTACTGACGGCATGCGTGTCAGCTCACACATTAAAACCAATGTGTTTAATGCCAACGAAGTGATGGCCAGCTTAGGTGTGAAATCACCGCTAGCAGGCGATGCAAAGGCATTAAGCAGCGCGAGCTTGAGTGCGCAGTTGGGCGCTGACTGGAGTCGTGGTGAGATTACGTTGTCTAAGCTAGTTGCAAAGCTGGGCAAAGTGCGTATCGCCGCTGATGTATCGGCGAAGCTGCCAGCTTTACCGTCGGGAGCTGCAAACATGACCGCTGGCATGCGCGTTAATGGCCAGCTAAGCACCAACACCTTTAATCCTCGCGAGCTAATGGCGGGCTTGGGCATTACCGCGCCTGTCACGAAGGACCCGAAAGCGTTGAGCAGTGCGAGCGTTAGCGCTCAATTGACTGGCGATGAGCATAGTTTCTTAGCCAAAGATCTGCGTATTGCCCTAGATAGCAGCAAAATATCTGGTGAAGCTGGCGTTCGAGAGCTGCCAAAGGCACGTATCTACGCACGGTTAAATTTAGATGCGCTCAATGCCGATAATTATCTTCCGCCGGAGCAAGCGGCTGCGAGTAAGGCTTCCGTTGCCAAGGGTGATGCTAAGCAGGCTGTTGAAGCGATATTGCCCATCGAGCTGCTGCGTGAGCAAAACCTGGATATAGGCCTAAAGGCTGGTGCTTTGACCATCATGACCTACCCAATCAAGCAGCTTAGCCTAGCGGCAACAGCGCGTGATGGCGTGGTTAATGTTAGCGAGTTTCGCGGCTTAGTGGCCGATGGCAGCTTTAGTGTGCCGGCCACCATCGACGTACGCGGCAAGCAACCCGTGATTACCCTAAAGCCAACGCTGAATAAAATCGACCTAGGCCCAATCGCCAAGCAAGCCTTGAAGCAAGATGTCTTTGCTGGTCGAATGAACTTCAATGGCGATGTCACAGTGCGTGGCAATACGGTCGATAGCTGGATTGCTTCGGCAAAAGGTCCCAACACATTGCGCTTAAATGATGGCGTGATCAAAGGCGTCAATATCCGCGATGCGCTATTCAATGCGCTCGGCCAATATCAGGCCTTACTGCCGCTGTTAACTGGCCATGATTCCGCTTCGCTCAAGTCAAAAATCAATAACACCGATATTGTTAGCCTGCTGGGTGAAATCACCCTAGATGAAGGCGTTGTGCGCAATCAGTCGATGAAGGCCGATTTGAAAGATATTCAAGTCGGCGGTTCGGGGACTTATAACTTGCAAACCAGCGATATTGACTATCGCTTCCAACTGAAACTCGACAAAAAATATTGGGGCGAGAAAGGCGCCAAAATGGCTGACTACCCTATTCCGGTTCGCTGTAATGGCAACTTAAAAGGCAGCCTAGTCAGCCTTTGCGGTTTAGATAAAGCGGGCATGGAGGGTTTGGCCGGCCAAATTGCGAAAGCACGCTTAGGCGAAGAGGTTGAAAAGCAAAAAGATAAGCTAGAGGAAAAGCTTACCGAGAAGCTTGATCCCGCGCAAAAAGAGGCTGTGAAGCAAATCTTTGACCTCTTCAAACGTTAATTTTTCCGATGCGGTCTTGGCATGGTTCGACCATGCCGGCCGCAAGCATTTGCCTTGGCAGCAGGATGTCACGCCCTACCGAGTGTGGGTGTCGGAAATCATGCTGCAGCAAACCCAAGTCAGCACAGCGCTGCCCTACTTTCAGCGCTTTATGGCTAGTTTCCCAACCCTTGCCGACCTTGCTAAAGCTTCTATTGATGAGGTTTTGCATCACTGGACTGGTCTCGGCTATTACGCACGAGGAAGAAACTTGCACAAGTCGGCACTGCTGGCTTGCGAGCATCACGGTGGTCAGCTGCCGGCGAGCCTAGATGAATTAGTGGCCTTGCCTGGTATCGGTCGCTCCACTGCCGGCGCAATTTTGTCACTAGGCTTTGGCCAACGTGCAGTTATTCTCGATGGCAATGTGAAGCGAGTCTTGGCGCGTTACCACGCACTTGCAGGCGATCCAGCGAAGGCAGCAGTAGCCGCGCAATTTTGGGCTTTAGCGGATGCCTTAACGCCAAGTCAGCGTTGCGCTGACTACACACAAGCCATGATGGATTTGGGCGCCACGCTGTGCACACGCAGCAAGCCGGCGTGCGAGCGCTGCCCCGTGCAGAGCGGCTGCATTGCCTACGCGGAAGGCGAGCCTACGCGCTACCCTGAAAAGCAACGTAAACAGGCCGTGCCACTGCGTGAGGTCACGCTAGCGATCCATGTACATGGAGATCAGGCTTGGATGAGCCTAAGGCCAAGCCCGGGCATTTGGGGCGGTCTCTGGAGCTTTCCGGAGTGGCCAAGCGATATAGCCCTCCCTGCTCAGACAGAAAGGCTGCCTGAGTTTATTCATGTATTTTCGCATTTTCGCTTAAATATTAAACCTGTGATTATTCAAGCGCCTTCGAGTGCGCTGGTTTCCGAAGCTGTCGGTCGCTGGGTTACACTCTCTAATCTGCCGGCGCTAGGCTTTCCCGCGCCGATTTATTCACTATTGCAGCGCTTAGGCGCGCGCCAGGAGGCGAGTTCATGACGCGCATGGTTTATTGCCGAAAACTCAAACAAGAACTAGAGGGCATGGCGTTTGCGCCATTCCCCGGTGAGCGCGGCCAAGCGCTATTCAACACCGTGTCTAAAGAAGCTTGGATGCAATGGCTGCGCCATCAAACCATGCTGATTAACGAGAACCGTTTAAGCGTGCTTGATCCGCAAGCGAAAGCATTTTTGGATGAGCAGCTAGAGAAGTACTTAAGTGGCGATGACTATGAGCGCCCCAGCGGCTGGACTCCAGAGAAGCCGGCATGAGTTCTGCGCCAGCCACCCGAGGCCCTGCATCGCTAGATGCTCTACAAAAGGCCTATCCCATAGTGCTTTCGACCAAGGTGCACTGGGGCGACATGGATGCGCTGAGTCACGTCAATAATGTGGTGTACTTTAAGTATTTAGAAAATACGCGACTGACGCTGATGGAACAGATGGATATCTTTCCAAGACTATTTGAAGAAGGCACAGGCTTGGTTATTGCCGATGCACGTTGCCGTTATAAAGCACCGGTGGTGTATCCAGATACGTTACATATTGGCGTGCGCGCTGAGCTTGCGAGTGAGGACAAAATTGTTTTTCACTACGCGCTATTTAGTGAGCAAATGCAGCGAGTCGCAGCTGAAGCCGAGACAGTTCAAGTCTGCGTGAATCCGGAAACGGGGCGCAAAATGCTTATGCCAGAATGGTTTAAAACGGCACTGCTGACACTGGCCTAGGCTTTTGCTTCAATGCACTTATGACACAAACAAAAATGCCGCTTAGTTGCGGCATTTTTGTTGGAGCGTAAAGCGGCTGGCCTTAGCTACGGCTTGCGCGCTTACGATCAGTTTCGGTCAGGTGGCGCTTACGAATCCGAATGGACTTCGGTGTTACCTCAACCAGTTCGTCATCTTCGATGAACTCCAGCGCCTGCTCCAATGTGAAGCGAATTGGCGGTGTCAGCACGATGTTTTCGTCGGTGCCAGAAGCACGAACGTTGGTCAGCTGCTTGGCTTTCGTAGGGTTAACTACCATGTCATCGCCACGTGCGCAGAGACCAATGACCATGCCTTCATAGACTTCAGCTTGTGGGCCAATGTAGAGGCGGCCACGTTCTTGCAGGTTCCACAGTGCGTAGCCAAGAGCCACGCCTTGGACCATCGAAATCAGCACGCCGTTTTGACGCTTAGCAACGTCGCCAGACTTCAAGGCACCGTAGTGCGAGAAGCTTGATGTCATGATGCCGGTGCCGGAAGTCAGCGTCATGAACTCGGAACGGAAGCCGATGAGGCCACGTGACGGCACGGTAGCTTCGATACGAATGCGGCCTTTGCTGTCGAGCACCATATTGGTCATGTCGCCGCGACGGTTGCCCATCTGTTCCATGATGCCGCCTTGATGCTGTTCTTCGACATCGAAAATCACGTTTTCAAATGGTTCGCACTTAACGCCATCGACTTCTTTGAAAATAACTTCAGGGCGCGACACGCCCATTTCAAAGCCTTCGCGGCGCATGTTTTCGATCAGGACTGACAAATGCAGTTCGCCACGACCGGAGACTTTGAAGCGGTCTGGGCTATCGGTAGGCTCAACGCGTAACGCTACGTTGTGGATTAGCTCTTTGTCGAGACGATCTTTGATGTTGCGCGAGGTGACAAATTTGCCTTCGCGGCCAGCAAACGGTGAGTTGTTGACTTGGAAGGTCATGCTCACGGTTGGCTCATCGACGCTCAAAAGCGGTAGCGCTTCAACGCATTGTGGATCGCACAGTGTGTCAGAAATGCCTAAGCCTTCCATGCCAGTGACGCAGATGATGTCGCCAGCATCGGCTTCTTCAACTTCAACGCGGTTTAAGCCGTGATAGCCCATGATTTGCAAAATACGGCCATTACGCTTTTTGCCTTCAGCATCAATAATAGTGACTTGAGTATTGGTTTTGACTTTGCCGCGAGTGATACGGCCAACACCAATAACACCAACATAGCTGTTGTAGTCTAGCGATGAGATTTGCATTTGGAATGGACCATCGACATCGACAACCGGAGGGTCAACACGGTCGATGATGGTTTGGAACAGCGCGGTCATATCGGTGCCGAGATTGTCTGCTTCGTAGCCTGAAATGCCATTGAGGCCAGATGCATAGACGACAGGAAAGTCTAGCTGTTCATCGGTAGCGCCCAAGTTGTCGAAGAGTTCGAATACTTGGTCCATAACCCAATGTGGGCGTGCGCTTGGGCGGTCAACTTTATTCAGTACAACAATGGGCTTGAGGCCGCGAGCAAAGGCCTTCATGGTCACAAAACGCGTTTGTGGCATTGGGCCATCAACGGAGTCGACCAGAAGGCAGACAGAGTCGACCATCGACAAGACGCGCTCAACTTCGCCGCCGAAGTCGGCGTGACCTGGGGTGTCAACGATGTTGATGGCGTATTCTTGGCCATTGCGTGAGTCAGTCCATTTAATGGCGGTATTTTTCGCCAAAATGGTGATGCCGCGCTCTTTCTCCAAGTCATTGGAGTCCATGACGCGCTCACCTTCACCGCCGCGATCGCCAAAAGTGCCCGACTGCTGTAGCAGCTTGTCGACAAGTGTGGTTTTGCCATGGTCAACGTGGGCGATAATAGCGATATTACGAATTTGCTTGATGGACAAGATAGGTCTCGCGAAGCGGTCAAAAATTGGGCGCAAAGTATACCTGAATTATCGCTATAATTCTTGTGTCGATTAAAAGCGTGAAAGTTCGAGCATAAAAAAGCCACCCGAAGGTGGCTTTTTTGCATCACACGTTAGGAATTACTTCTTAACGGTAACTTTTACTTCGCCTTGAGCAACAGCTACTGAGCGACGGTTTTTAGCGCGGCCTTCAGCAGTTTTGTTGTCGGCAACTGGTTGTGCAGCGCCGTAGCCTTTCGAGCTGATGCGATCTGCGGACAGGCCGTAGGTCTTGGTCAGGACGTTAGCAATGGCGTCAGCACGACGTTGGCTCAGGGCATCGTTATACGAAGCGGTGCCGCGTGAGTCTGTGTGGCC
>JBFJJU010000106.1:0-6983 GCA_041612115.1 Perlucidibaca sp. | reverse complement strand
CGGCGTGGCCAATGACCACGATGCGTTTGCCGTCTTCTGTCATCGATGGCGTATGTGGCTTTGGGCTACAAGCGACCAAAACGGTAGCGGCAGCAATGACGGCGGCAGCAATGCGCGAGGATTTTTTCATCATGATATGTCGGCTCGTTGCACAGGCCATGTGGCCAAGGGCGTGATTATTGCCGCGTTAGGCCTTGCTGAACAGATCACCTGCCATTTGTTATTACATTGCTGGCAAGACGCGCTGACACAAGATCGCTAAACTGCGGCGCTTATTGATGTATTTTTGTGCCCACAGTGTGCCGCGAAATGGCCACAAAACCAAACCATGCCGACGAGAATCTGATGAAAGCAGCCACGCCCTTATCGCCCACACTAGAACTCACCCTCGCCCTCATCCGCGAACCTTCGGTGACACCTTTCGATGCCGACTGCCAAGAGCTAATGATCCGTCGCTTAGAAGCCATCGGTTTTGTAATTGAGCGCCTGCGCTTCGGCGAGGTCGATAATTTCTGGGCACGACGTGGAACAGAAGGTCCGCTGTTTGCTTTTGCCGGCCACACCGATGTGGTGCCGCCAGGCCCTAGTGAGCAATGGGCAGTGCCACCGTTTGAGCCGCGCATTGAAGACGGCATGTTGATGGGCCGTGGCGCGGCCGACATGAAAGGGTCGCTCGCCGCCATGATTGTTGCCTGCGAGCGTTTTGTTGCCGCGCATCCAAAGCATAATGGCAGTATCGCGTTTTTGATCACCAGCGACGAAGAAGGCATCGCTATCGATGGCACCGTGCGCGTCGTGGAAACCTTGGAAGCGCGCGGCGAAAAAATTACTTGGTGCTTAGTCGGCGAGCCCTCTAGTACCGACCTCGTTGGCGATGTCATTAAAAATGGCCGCCGCGGCTCACTCGGTGGCATCCTCAATGTGCATGGCAAGCAAGGCCATGTCGCCTACCCGCATTTGGCCGACAACCCGATTCATCGCGCCGCGCCCGCGCTTGCCGAACTGGCAACTGAAGTATGGGATGAGGGCAACAATTTTTTCCCCGCCACCAGCTTCCAAATATCCAATATCAACGCCGGTACTGGCGCCAATAACGTCATTCCGGGCAATGTCGAAGTGGTGTTTAACTTTCGCTTCTCGACTGAACTAACTGAGGCTGTTTTACGCGAGCGCACCGAGGCTATCTTAGATAAACATGGCCTACGCTATGAGCTGGCGTGGCGTTTAAGCGGCCAGCCCTTTTTGACCGCCGCTGGCGCATTGGTTGATGCCGCCGTTGGCAGCATTCAGCACCATACGGGCCGCACACCTGCTCTACTCACCACTGGCGGCACATCGGATGGTCGTTTTATTGCACCCACGGGCGCGCAAGTATTGGAGCTGGGGCCGGTGAATCGCACGATTCATCAAATCAATGAGTGTGTGAAGGCAACCGATCTAGACACACTGACCGATCTATATGAGGGCATTTTGCAGCGCTTATTGACCAACTAATTATTGATTAAAAATCTAACTTTTGTATGGCACTTGTCTGATCTCGCTAGCCATCCTATTAAACAACCGTTAGTCGGCTAAAGCCTGTGCCGCGCTAGCGCTCAGCAGGTGGCTCTGCTTAATTTTCCTTGCCGGCTCGGATAGCCACTAACAGGCAAGGAATGCACCATGCAAAGCCCATTACTCCCCGATCGTAGTGCTCTACAGTATTATCTTAACGAAGTGCGAAATTACCCACTCCTCACTGCCGAGGAGGAGCTCGCGCTCTGCCTCGCCTCACAGGCAGGCGACGGTTGTGCTCGCGACCGCATGATTGTCAGCAATTTGCGCTTGGTACTTCGTATAGCACGCCAATATCAGCGCTGCAGCATGGCATTTGAAGACTTAATTGAAGAGGGAAACCTCGGGCTCATGCATGCAGTGGGCAAGTTTAACGCCAATCTTGGCTTTCGCTTCTCAACCTACGCCGTGCACTGGATACGTCAGTATATCGAGCGCGGCATCATGGACCAGTCACGCGTTGTTAGACTACCTGTGCATATGGGTAAACGGCTGAATAAATGCCTAAAAGTCTGCCGCGAATGGCAGCAGCGCTATGGTCGCGATGCGCGACCAGCCGATATGGCAGAGGCCATTGGCCGTAGCGAAAATGAAGTGCGCGAACTACTACCATGGCGGGAGTCGCCGACAAGCATGTCGGCTCTTGAGGATGAAGGGCACCCATTGCACCTCAGTTGCAATGAGCATGAAAATCCAGAGCGTCAGTCGCTGCAAAGCAACTTACTAACTGCGATGCTTCGCTTTATAGCTAGATTAAGCATACGCGAGCAGTACATTATTAATTGTCGCTTTGGCGTTAATAATCATCGCGAGCAAACGTTGGAGTGCATCGCTACAGCAATTGGCGTCACGCGTGAGCGTGTACGACAAATTCAGCTTGAAGCGTTGGCAAAACTGCGCTTATGGATGCACGAAGAACATTTAGATAAAGACTGTTTGAATGATCTAGACGGCTGAATTTGCACGCTCTATCCGCTAGAATACTACGCTATGCCTCAGTAGCTCAGCTGGATAGAGCAGCCCCCTCCTAAGGGGCAGGTCGGACGTTCGAATCGTCTCTGGGGCACCACTATTTCGCCCGTTTAGCGCTTAGCCCACTACACCACCGAGCATTGGCACAAAATGCACCGGCTCGATTGTCTGTTGAGTAATGCCATCGGGGGTCTTGCAAACCAGCACTAATGATTGCCCTTGGCCAGCGCCAACGGGCAAAACCATGCGCCCTCCCATCGCCAATAAGTCAATTAGCGCAGGGGGTATGCCAATCGCGGCGGCGGTGCCAATAATGCCGTCGTACTCACCCTCTCCGGGCCATCCCTGCATGCCATCGGCATGGCGCAAGCGCACATTACTTAGGCCTAACGCCTTTAGGCGATCACGGGCTTTATCTTGCAGCGCCTTGATGCGCTCGATGGAGTGCACGCTGCCAACCAATTGCGCCAAAACCGCTGTTTGATAGCCAGAGCCAGTGCCAATCTCTAAGACTTTCTGACATGGCCCAGCGGCCAGTAAAATTTCACTCATACGCGCCACAATATAGGGCTGCGACAGCGTTTGGCTGTGACCAATAGGCAGCGCAGTATCTTCGTAGGCACGGTGTGCAAGCGCTTCGTCAACAAATACATGCCGCGGGGTTTGGCGCATGACATCAAGCACCTGCGCATCGCTAATGCCTTGCGCAATAAGCCGTGTCATTAGGCGGTCGCGGGTGCGGGCAGACGTAAATCCTGAACCGTGAATATCGAAGGGCGTGCCGGTGCTCATGGTGTTGTTTTTATCTCTAAGCGATAGGGCAAATGTAGCACGCAGCACTCAAGCTGGAAGAACAATTCAGCCATCAGAATTGTTTAATCCATGCCGATAGTGTGCTCATGGCACCACGATGCGTCATATCAGGGTCAAGCGGCGTCACGCTGATGCAGCCTTCGGAGACCGCATAGAAGTCTGTGCCAGGCGCATTATCGAGCGGGTCGCCCAAAGCACCAATCCAATAAACCGTGTTGCCGCGCGGGTCTTGCAGCTTCAGGACATCTTGGCTGCGCGCGCGATGGCCTAAGCGTGTGACAGCAAAACCTTTGTGCTCACTGGGCTCGCCGCCCGGCACATTGACGTTGAGCAAAGAGCGCGGCGGCAGTCCAATATCCTGCCATTTGCTAATGAGTTGCGCCGCATACGCAGCAGCAGCGCGATAATCATCAATGCCGCGAATATCCATTTTCGGCTTAGCCAATGACACGGCCATGGCTGGATGGCCCAAGAAGCGCCCTTCCAATGCCGCCGCAACCGTGCCTGAATACAGCACATCATCGCCAAGGTTGGGACCTGCATTGATGCCTGAAACAATCAAGTCTGGCTCGAAGTCGAGCAAGCCATTCAGCGCAACATGAATGCAGTCTGCCGGCGTGCCATTGAGCGAAATAAAGCCATTGGCTAAACGCTGCGGGCGCAGTGGGCGATCCAGCGTCAGCGCGCTGGAAAAAGCACTGCGCTCACTATCGGGGGCAACCACCGTGACCTCGCCCAAGCTGGCCAAAGCATCGGCCATTGCCTGCAGGCCAGGTGCCAATACGCCGTCGTCATTACTCAGCAAAAAGCGCATGCGGACTCTCCTCTAAATCGATACTCGATGCCAATAATGCGGTGGCAAAGGCACCGCAGGGCAGGCTAAAACTCAGGCGCAAGCAATCGTCAGCTAACCATTGCGCCGATAAATCAGGGGCGCACAAGCGCAAGGCGCGGCGCTGACTGGGCAGGCCTATCGCGGCAAGGTCATCGATAATAGGTTGCCATGGCGCTAAGGTCTCCGCCTCTAATGCGGCCACAGTTCCATGCACTGCCAACTCACCGGCACCGGGCATCGGGCCGGTAGGGTGAATTAGGCCGGCGCTTAAGCGCTCAGGCCAGCTAGCGTCATCATCGGTAGGCTGAAAAAAGCTGCCGCGGCCATCGAGTTGTAAAACATCGCCAGCGAGATATGACGCCCAGCTTTGATTATTTACGCGCGCGGCCAAAACCCGATTAAACAATGCTGAGCGCAGCGCCGATAACCAGATGCTTTCGCGCTGATCACGGCGACGGCGCTGCCCAGCTCGGCGCTCCGCAAGCAGCCTCAAGCCTTGATCGATATTGCGACCGCCATGACCAAAGCGTTGGTCGCCAATATAATTCGGCACGCCCTGCGCGGTGATCGTGGCGAGGCGCTGATCCAGCAGCTCGCGGGTGGCTGTGCCGATAAAATCTAGCTGACGCAGAGTAATGACAAACTGGTTGGCAGCATGTGCGCCACGACGTAACTTACGATTGCTGCGAGCCTGCTTGAGCACACGATATTGTGCAGCTGGACTGTCTTGCGGCAGCCACTCATCGCCCAATGACCAGACGCCGGCATTTGCCGTGCCCGCGCCAGCAGGCCAATGCACACTGAACCACTGCTGGGTTCGCGCATGACGATCTTTCATGCCGGAATAGCTCACGACTTGCCGTGAAAGCCCAAGGCGCTGAGCAATATCAGCGGCAACGGCATCGGTATTCAGGCCACATTTTTCTACCCACAACCACAGATGCTCGCCTTCGCCGCTGGGCTCAAAGCCCATAATCTCAACCACTTGAAAATCATCAGGCGTGGCTTTCAATTGTGCACGAGCTAATGGCTCACCCCATGGCGAAGGACAATCACCACGCAGCGCTGGTGCATGACTTACGCCAGCATCACCAACCGAAGCACCACTCATGTCGGCCACAACATCACCACGGCATGCGCCTCAATGCCTTCACGCCGACCAACAAAACCAAGCTGCTCAGTAGTCGTCGCCTTCACGCTCACGGCATCAAGCTCGACCTGAAGATCTGCGGCAACGACAGCGCGCATAGCATCGATATGTGGTCGCAGGCGCGGTTGCTCAGCCATGATGGTGATGTCGGCGTTACCTACGACATAGCCACGGGCCTGAGTTAGTGCCACTACTTGACGCAATAGCTCACGGCTGTCGGCACCGGCAAAAGCAGCATCGGTATCGGGAAAATGCTTGCCAATATCACCCAAGGCCAGTGCGCCAAGTAAGGCATCCGATAAAGCGTGCAAGGCCACGTCGCCATCGGAGTGGGCCATTAAGCCGTGCGTGTGGGCGATACGAACACCGGCAAGTGTGACCGAGTCGCCGTCGCCAAAACGATGCACATCGATGCCGTGGCCGATGCGTGGGCGCAAAGCTGCAGAGCTAGTCATGAGCAGATTCCTTGCGCACGTTGCGCCGATAAATAAAACGCCGCGAGAGCAAGATCGTCGGCATAGGTAATTTTTATATTGTCGCGCGCACCTAGCACCAGGCGTGGATGATGCCCTAGGCGCTCAATGGCGGCAGACTCATCGGTGACCAACACGCCATCGGCGCGGGCGGCCAGCAGCGCATCGCGCAATAAGCCGTAGCGGAATAACTGAGGTGTGAGCGCATGCATCAGACCAGCGCGCGGAACCGTTGCCTCAACGCGAAGATCAACAGGGTTAGCCCCACTCTGCTTCATGGTATCGCGCACTTCATGCGCCAGTAGGCCACCTACATCATCTTGCGCACAGGCGTTAATCAACTCACGCACATCTTGCGGACGCAGCAAAGGCCGCGCAACATCATGAACCAACACCCAATCGTCATCACGCGCCTGCGTCAACGACAGCAGGCCCGCCAGCACTGAGTCCATACGCTCAGCGCCACCAGTTACGCGACTAACTCGTGCATTCTGCACAGCCGAAATCAGTGTGGCTAGCTCATCATGAGCCGCCAGTACTAAAGCAATATGAGAGATCTCACCGAGACCTAGCAAGCGCTGAAGACTGTGTGCCATCACCGCTTGGCCATCAAGCATGGCGTACTGCTTGGCTTGGCTGCCGCCAAAGCGAGTACCTATTCCGGCGGCAGGTACGACGGCAAAATATGCACTCATGGCTGGCGCTCAGACTCCGCCGCATCAGCTTTAGGCCCATGCACTACAGCTGGTGTCGCCGGCATACGTGAAGTTGCCGAACCTGATAAGGCTTTACCTGTCACCAGATAAAAAGTTTCATCGTCTTTGATCATGCCAAGATCAAGCCGTGCGCGCTCTTCGATTGCAGCATGGCCAGTCTTTAGATCATTAACCTCAGCCTCTAAAACATTGTTGCGCTGACGCAGGCGGAGGTTTTCGGCCTGCTGCAGCGCAACCGCGCCTTTGAGCCGATGCACATCGCGAACGCCACCCTCGCCGAACCACAGGCTCAGCTGCAGCACAACAAAGATAGCCGCCGCCAGCCATAGCAACGTTCGACTCAGGCTGGGAGCAGCTGTCATGACTTACGCTAAGCCCTTGAACTCGGCTTTGCCGCGATATGGCGCGCTGTAATCGAGCTCTTGCTCAATACGCAACAGTTGGTTGTATTTCGCGACGCGATCGGAGCG
>JBFJJU010000105.1:0-7140 GCA_041612115.1 Perlucidibaca sp. | reverse complement strand
GCCATTAGGCCCATTTGCAGACTGTGCTTCATAACATCGGCAAAATTGCCGGCGTGAAAGTGGTGACGATAATTCATGGCAACAACATCAGGTAGTGAGCCGCAGATGATACCCGCTAATGACAGCGTTGAGACGATTGTGGTGTGGCCAGATCTAATTCGGCTAGCGAGCGAGCAGCTTTTCGAGCATGGCTGGGCTGTCATAGCCAACGCTATTTCGCCTGACTTATTGCGCGCCTTGCAGCTTGAGCTACAGCAGCGTGATAGCGAGGGAGAGCTATATCGTGCAGGCATAGGTCGTGGCTCAACGCATCAAGTGACGCGCCAAGTGCGCGGAGATCGCATTGCGTGGTTGGAGCCAGAATGGCCAGCGGCAGCAGCTTATCTGTCGCTAATGGCACAGCTGCAAGCGTACTTAAATGAAATGGGCTTTTTGGGCTTAGCCGATTTTGAGGCGCATTACGCGATATATGACCCAGGTAGCTTTTATCGCCCGCACACTGATCAACATATTGAGGTGAGTGTGTTGGGTGCAGGACGGCGTATTGTTTCTACGGTGTTGTATTTAAATGATGCGTGGCCTAGCGATAGTGGTGGTGAGCTTGCGCTGTATCCGCCTGAGCAGGCAGAAAGAAGAATTAGCCCCGAAGGCGGAAGTCTTGTCGTATTTTGGAGCGATACCATTGTTCATGAAGTACTGCCGGCACAGCAGATGCGCCGTAGCATAGCCGGATGGATGCGCACACGCGGAAGTGAGCTGCCGGTTTAGTCTGCTGTTTTAGTCGTATTGGCCAGTACGAAGTAGCACTAGCGTGCAAGCGTTCTCTACTGCAATGCCTTGAGCTTGGAGAGCTGCACTGGCTTGCGGATGTTCAGCGCCAGGGTTGAAAATGACACGCTTAGGCTTTAGCGCGAGCAGTAGCTCAAGTTGGCTATCGAGATGGGTTGGCGCGACATAAATGGTCACGGTGTCGATAGCTTCGCTGATGGCATCTAGGCTGCGGGCAACTGCAATGCCATCAATTTGATCATGGCCAGGGTTCACAGGAATTACGCGATGGCCATGCTTTTGCAATAGCACCATCGCTTGATGGCTATAGCGCTCTCGCTTTGGGCTGGCTCCTAACACCACAACCGTTTCCATATGCTTACTCCTTAGCTGATCAGTTAGCGTTGCGAACTGAGTGGATGCTTTATTTTCAATGCATCATTGAGTGCATCTTCCAAAACCCAGAGCCGATCCTGACCCCAGGTCTGGCATAGCGGCTGGCCATCGAGATGTAAGTTAAAACTCGGCACGCCCCACAGTCCTAGCGCTAATAGCTCGCCATGGTGGCGCGTTGCAGCCTCTCGCCAATCATTACTCGCCAATGCGGTATCGACGATATCGGCAGTCACGCCAGCACGCAAAGCACAGGCGTAAACCTCAGGCAGATGGCTTAAGTCACGACCTTCATGCCAAATCGCCGCACAGGCAGACTCGGCAAAATCTAGCGCTAATTTTTCCGATTCTGCCAGCGCTGCATGCGTAACCGCTAGGCAATGTTCTACGCCAGCTCCGACAGGGTCGCAAATACGACCAAAGGCTAGGTCGAGTAAGTCGGCCTCGCGCTTGCTATCGAGCAAAATATACAGGCGCTTAATGGTTGGCACAGGAAGGCCGCGCATGACCATGGGCAATACCGGCTTGAGCCGCAAGACAATGCCGTAATGTTCGGCAAGTAGGCGGATGCGGCTGAGTGCTAAGTAGGAGTAAGGGCTGCGATAGGAAAAATAGACATCGAGCTCGGCGTCGAGCGCTCGTAAGTCGGCTAGTCGCTCAGCGTCGTTGACGAGAAAGTGGCCATCGATATGCGTGCTCCAATGCGCGCTGGCGGTGCCTAGATTTAAGTTAGTTAGGCGGCGGCTCAAGTAGTCTAAGCGATCGATGCCCCAGTACCATTCGCCGGCATAATGCAGCATGGCGCTAGCGTAGTGGCCGAGTTGACGCTGCTTATCGGCATTGCGTTTTAAATGACTAGCAATGGCGTCGGCATTGAGCTCACTCGAGTTAGTGCTCGCGGCAATTTCGTCGTGACAGAGTTGCAGGGCAGCGTGATCCTTACGCCACAGTGCGCGCAAAATATCACGCGCTCGCTCGATGACGGAGGCTTCTTGATCGACAAGTTCAAGTGAAATTAGCAGCCGCTCAGCGAGCGCCAGATCTTTCGTATTTGCCTGCCATGATGTCGGTGCATCGAGACCATGCCAGCGCGCGAGGCGAGTAGCATCGTGGCTAGAAAACTGCTTTAAGCGCTCCGGCTCTGGCGTGGTATCAGGGCTGCCGACGCCGAGCATGTGTAGGCTAATACGCAAGCCAAAGTCGGCTTCTAGTGTGGGCAATGCTTGTAGCAACAAATACGCGTAAGGGTCATCTACGCGCAACCACACACTGACCTGGTGTGGGTAGCGACCGAGTCGCCGCCACGCTTCCAGGCCGCTGCGCCGCAGGTCACGCAGCTTATTGCTGGTGAGTGTGGCGCTAATGCGCGGCTGGAGGAATCGCTGCAGACGGCTCATATCGCTTACGCGTCGGTGACCGCGCCTTCTGAGGCGCTCGACACTAGCTTGGCGTATTTGGCTAGCACACCGCGAGTGTAGACTGGTGCCGGTGCGACCCAGCGGCTGCGGCGCTCAGCCAAGGTGGCATCGGATACAGCAACGCTGATTTCGCGAGTTTCGGCATCGATGGTAATGGCGTCGCCATCTTCGAGTAGCGCGATCGGACCGCCATCTTGCGCCTCAGGTGTGATATGACCAACGACGAAGCCGTGTGAGCCACCAGAGAAGCGGCCATCCGTGATGAGAGCAACTTCTTTGCCGAGGCCTTTGCCCATCACTGCAGATGTTGGTGAGAGCATTTCACGCATGCCGGGGCCACCTTTAGGGCCTTCATAACGAATCACGATGACATCACCAGCAAGCACTTCACCGTTGAGAATGCCAGCGAGTGCGGCTTCCTCTCCATGATACACACGGGCGCGGCCTTCAAAGCGTAAACCTTCTTTGCCGGTGATTTTGGCGACAGCACCTGTTGGCGATAAATTGCCGTGCAAGATGACCAAGTGTGAGTCCTTTTTGATTGGATGATCGAAGTCACGAATGATGTCTTGATCTGCTGGATAGTCTGCGACGTACTCGAGGTTATCTGCTAGCGTTTTGCCGGTCACGGTCAGCACATCGCCATGCAGTAGGCCGGCGTTGAGCATGCGCTTCATCAAAGGCTGGATGCCGCCGATGGCGACTAGCTCGCTCATCATGTATTTGCCAGATGGGCGTAGGTCGGCCAGCACCGGTGTGGTTTTGCCAATCTCGGTGAAGTCTTCGAGTGTCAATGGCACATTCACGGCGTGAGCCATGGCCAATAAATGTAGCACGGCGTTGGTTGAACCAGCCAAGGCGATGACCACACGAATGGCGTTTTCGAAAGCCTTACGCGTCATGATGTCGCTGGGCTTGATATCTTGTGCCAAGAGCTCCAGCACTTGCTCGCCGGCACGGAAGCAGTCGAGCGCCTTGTCGCTGCCGGTGGCATCTTGTGCGCTAGAGCCGGGTAGTGACATACCCAAGGCTTCGATTGCTGATGCCATGGTGTTGGCAGTGTACATGCCGCCACAGGAGCCTGGGCCAGGAATGGCAGTATCTTCAATTTGCTTGACTTGAATGAGGTCGATGTCGCCTTTGGCGTGCTGACCAACCGCTTCAAATACCGAGATGATGTCGGTATGGCCGTGGCCGGGTTTGATGGTGCCACCATAGACAAAGATTGCTGGGCGATTTAAGCGAGCCATACCGATCAAACAGCCGGGCATGTTTTTATCGCAGCCACCGACGGCCACGAGGCCATCAAAGCCTTCGCAACCGACCACAGTTTCGATCGAGTCGGCGATGACTTCGCGTGAAACTAGCGAATACTTCATGCCCTCGGTGCCGTTGGCGATGCCATCGGAAATGGTGATGGTGTTGAAAATAACGCCTTTACCACCAGCAGCATTAGCGCCTTTTTCAGCTTCTTCGGCGAGCTTGTCGATGTGCATATTGCATGGCGTCACGTTCGCCCAAGTTGAGGCGATGCCGATTTGCGGTTTTTTGAAATCTTCGTCGGTGAAGCCCACTGCGCGCAGCATGGCGCGGCCGGGTGCGGCTTCAACACCATCGACTACTTGTGATGAGAACTTGCGCATATTGTCGGTGATTTTTGTCATGACCGGTTTCCTTAAAGCTTTTTGCTAAAGACCAGCGAATTGCGCTGGAAGTTGTAGAGGGAGAGTCGTTGTTTCGGTAGGTCATCGACACTGGCAGGCTCAAAACCGTGCTCTTGAAACCATAATGCGGTGCGTGTGGTGAGCACAAATAGCTGGCGCAAGCCTTTGCTCATGGCGCGATTTTCTAAGAAGGCCATCAACTCAGAGCCGCGTGCACCCTTGCGATAGTTCGGATGAATGGCAACACAGGCAATTTCACCGGATGGAATTTCGCCGGGGCTGGTTGGCAACGGGTACAGCGCGGCGCAACCGATGATCATGCCATCGCGCTCGACTACGGCAAAATGCGAAATTTCGTTTTCCAACTTGCGCCGTGAGCGACGTACCAAAATGCCTTGTTCTTCGAGCGGCTCAAGCATTTCAATGAGACCGCCGACATCTTCAATTTCAGCGGTACGAATTTCTTCGTAAGGGTCGTGCGTGATCAGCGTGCCGGAACCATCGCGAGTGAATAGCTCTTGAAGCATGGCGCCATCGCGAGCATAGGAGATGATATGCACACGTTTCACACCTTCACGGCAAGCTTCGCGTGCGGCGTTCATATGGCGTAGCAACTCGGTGTCGATGATGCGATTACGTAGATATTGATCGACTTCGTTGGGGATCATTTCACGCAATAGGCGCTCGTCATCTTCACCTAAAATGCCTTCGCGCTCGCCTAAGCAAATGAGTTTGTCGGCCTGTAAAGCGGTTGCTACCGATACAGCAACGTCTTCAGCCAAAATATTGAAGACTTCACCAGTGGTGGAGTAGCCGGTTGGGCCGAGGATGACGATGTGGTGGTTGGCGAGGTTTTTATTAACGGCCTCAATATCGACCGAGCGCACTTCGCCAGTTAAACCGAAGTCGACACCATCGCGCACGCCATAGGGCTTGGCGGTAATGAAGTTGCCTGAAACAGCATCGATTTTCGCGCCGAACATGGGGGAGTTGGCGAGGCCCATCGACAGCAAGGCTTCGATTTCTAGGCGAATGGCGCCAACGGCATCCATGACGCAACGCAAAGCTTCGCGCGTGGTGACACGTAGGCCATTGTGATAAGGCGTTTGCAGGCCGTATTCGACAAGGTTTTCGTCGATCTGTGGGCGCGCGCCATGCACCAAAACTAGGTTGATGCCGAGCGAGTGCAGGAGTGCAATGTCATGCACGATATTGCGAAAATTCTCGTGATTGACGGCTTCTCCGCCAAATAGCAGCACAAAAGTTTTACCGCGATGCGCATTAATATATGGCGCGGAGTTGCGGAACCAATGCACATATTGGTCCGACATGGTGTCTTGAAAAGGAGCTTGGCTACTCAAGGGAGGGCCTTCCGTGATGTTAAGTTAAGAAGCGATTGTATAAGCCGATTAGTGCGCTAAGCAAAAGCGTTTTACTAGGCCGCGTAAGATATTAATCGTTGGCTTGAGGTTGGCTAGCTCAACATATTCATTGGGCTGATGCGCAACGTCGATATTTCCCGGGCCAAAAATCAGCGCATCCATGCCGAGAGCCTGCAAATACGGGCCTTCGGTGCCAAAAGCAGCAGCGCCGGCGGGGTAGTTCGTGAGCTGTTCCAGCGCTTGCACCAGTGGTGATTCGGCAGGCGTTTCTAGCGCAGCTGTGCCAGCAAACAGCGGCTCATTGCGAATGCTAACGTTGAAGCGTTCGGCCAGTGGCAGCAAGCGCATATTGATATCGGCGCGCAACTCGGCCATGTCCATGCCAGGAAGCGGTCGTAAATCGTATTGCAACTCACAGCGAGCACAGATGCGATTGGGGTTATCGCCGCCGTGAATACAGCCTAGGTTTAGCGTTGGCGTAGGCACAGTAAAGAGTGCGTTGTGGTAGCGGCTGGCGAGTTGTTCACGATAGGCAATGAGCTCACCGATGACGGCATGCATGGCATCGAGCGCATTACGACCTAGGCTTGGATCACTGGAATGGCCACTTTGACCTTCAATAAAAATACGTTCCATCATTGCGCCTTTATGCATGCGCAGAGGCCGCATGCTAGTGGGCTCGCCGATGACGGCATAACGTGCTTTTGGTTTTCCGGCATCGACCAAGGCGCGAGCGCCGGCCATGCTAGTTTCTTCATCGCAGGTGGCCAAAATAATCAGCGGCGCGCTCAAAGTTTTTCCAGAGCGAATGTGCGCCACGGCTTCATCGGCGGCAGCTAAGGCAAGTGGGAAGAAGCCTTTCATGTCGGCACTGCCGAGGCCATATAAACGGCCATCGCGTTCAGTTAGTTCGAATGGATCGTTATGCCAGCCGCTGGGGTCAAACGGCACGGTGTCGGTATGGCCAGAGAAGACTAGGCCGCCAGGGCCTTCACCTAGGGTGGCGAGCAAGTTGGCCTTGCCCGGCGACACCGGCATGATTTCGCAGCGAAAGCCGAGCGCAGTTGCCCATTCGGCAATTAGATCGATGACTGCGCGATTACCTTGATCAATCGAGTCATCGGTTGAGCTCACGCTAGGTGTGGCGACGAGAGCGTTGAGTTGTGAACGTAGCGCGGCGGAAATCATGATTATCAATAGGGTTGGTTTAACGAAGCACTACACCATACACCGGAATGCGAGCGCGCTCTACTGAGCAATAGGTAGCGCTGCTAGCGGAAAATTAAAAGCGTCACCTGTGCGTCATGGCTGCGTCATTTTTGGTCGTGATTATCTATGAGTTATTTCAGTGCGCCATCGGGCGCGCGACCACGGCCCATAGGAGCAGACTGATGAGGATGAAAATAATTGCCGCTGGAGTATTAGCGGCATCAACAATGGCATTGTTACAAGCTTGTGGTGGCTCTTCAGCAGTAGCTGATGTGCCTAGTATGTTGGCAGTGAATAAGGCCGACG
>JBFJJU010000104.1:0-7147 GCA_041612115.1 Perlucidibaca sp. | reverse complement strand
GGCCACATTCAGTAACGGAAAAAGGGCTCCACCATCTATGTCCACGCATGAAGAACAGCTGCACCCCGCTGCTGTGAGCCAGGTCATGATCAACTTTGCCCTGCATCGGGGCATGGATAGGGCTAGCTGTTTACTCGGCACAGGCATATCCGAGGAGGCATTATCTAGCGCTGAAGGCATGGTGAGTCGCGAACAGGAAATGCGACTTATTGAAAATATGATGCTGGCCATGCCCGATGGCCTTTCCATGGGTTTTGAGCTTGGTCTGCACTATAGCTTGGCTACTTTTGGGGTTTGGGGCTTTGCCTTGCGCACCAGTAAAACTTTGCGCGATGCGGTTCTGATAGGCATTCGTTATCTGCCGCTAAGCACGGTTTACTGCAAAGTCGCCTTGATCGACGAAGGCGATGAGTTTGGCATCAGCCTTGATCCGAGTGGCATAGCGCCACACCTTCGGCAGTTTTTGCTAGAGCGCGATATGGCAACCACCATCAATTTAATAAAAGAGCTATCGTTATCGGGCTTTGGTATAAAAAAGCTACAGTTTACTGGGCAGCCTAATGTTGATGCCGAGCTCATCGAGACACTGTGTGGCATCCAACCGATTTTTTATTCACAGAAAAATAGCATTACGGTGCGTCGAGCAGAGGCAGATTTACCTTTTGCTAATTACGATGCCGGTCTAGTGCTACTGTTAGAAGAGCAGTGCCGTTTGCGCATGCAGCGAATAAGCGTTTCGGGCGTGGCTGGGCGAGTGCGACAAAAACTATTGGGTGATTTAGGTCTGAGTAGCTCGCTGGACGACATGGCTGCCGCGCTTGCTATGTCGCCACGAACACTGAGGCGCAAGCTAGAGCAAGAAAGCGCTAGCTTTCGCGACATTGTTGACGAAGAGCGCAAGCAAATTGCTATCCAGCTACTGGAAAATTCATCGATGAAAATGGATGAGCTGGCGGCGCATTTGGGCTTTATGGATTCGGGTGGATTCGTACGTGCCTTTCGGCGTTGGTTGAACTGCTCGCCAAGCGAATATCGTGAGTCAAAAAAATAGCTATTTGCTAAGGCCTACAACAGGATTTTCGCGCCATAGCGTGCGATAAACATCGCAATATTTTCACGAATGAGTAACTCGTCGGCTTCAATACTTGGCTTGCCTAACCCCATAGTGGCCTTGAGGTGTGAACGGCCTAAGTTCAGCGCTAAAAACTGATCAGCCGCTTGCGAGACATGGCTAATTGCCAAACTTCCGGCAGCCACTGCAGACTTTAAATAGTCTTGTACATATAGGTTTACATGTTCGGGGCCGGCGCTATAAAAGCGTGCACAAATATCGGGATGTGTTGTGGCTAGACCAAACATAACGCGGTGAATGCGGATGACATCATCAGCGCGCATGAGTGATACGAATTGCTGAGCAATGAGGCTGAGTGCTTCGGCTGGACGCTTTGGGTCGAGCATATCGTCGCTGAAGCCAGCAAATATACCTGACGTGCGATAGGCCACGCAGGCTTCAAAGAGCGCATCTTTGCTAGCGAAGTTATTATACAGCGTCATTTTTGAAACGCCGGCTGCACTCGCTACGGCATCCATGCTGACTCGATCATAGCCATGCTCAAGAAACTGCTGCGAGGCGGCTTCGAAAATTTTTTGTAAGCGCTTGGGGTCGCGTGGGCGCCCGCGCTTGGCAATGGTTGGCCGATCTTTGCTCATTGGTGTACTTGACAGTCTATTTAATTGGTTTTATTACTATACGGCATGGTCTAGTTAATGGTCAAAGTCTGTTCTTTTTGTATCAAGAGCATTAGAAGAACATCCGCCACCTTTGTTGAGCTCGTTATCATGATTGCACGTTTTCCACGCTACTTTTCAGGTCCACGGCATATCGTTAGTGCATTTGTATTTGCTTCTACTGTGCTTACGTTGAGTGCTTGTTCACCAGGTAATGCAGAGGTTGATGCTGAGCTGAGGCCAGTATTGGTGATGACCGTTGGGGCTAGCGGCAATGCCATGAACTCAGAGCGTAGTGTGCCGGGCGTGGTGACTGCGCGTTATGCCAGTGATCTTGGCTTTCAAGTCGCGGGACGTATTGCTAAGCGTTCAGTGGAGCTTGGGCAGACCGTGCGTAAAGGCCAGGTACTGATGCAACTTGATGGCAGTGACTATCAACTCGCATCTGCTGCTGCACAAGACCAAGTGCTCGTGGCGAAAACACAGTTTGATCAAGCTAACGCTGATGCTAAACGCATGGTGAGCTTGGTTAAGGCCGGCGCTATTAGCGTGGCCGATAGCGAGCGCCAAACGGCCCGTGCTGAAGCAGCAAAAGCACAGTATCAGCAAGCCCAGCGCCAAGCTGATCTGTCCCGAAATCGCTTGCGTTATGCAAGCTTAGTTGCTCCCTATGATGGCGTGGTGACGGCTGTTCGTGCCGAAGCAGGTCAGGTGATTGGCGAGGGCATGCCGGTGGTCTCGATAGCCAAGCCTGGTGAAATGGAAATTGCTGCTGACATCCCTGAAGGTTTAATGGCCACTGTCTCCAAGCAGGAGGCCGAGGCCGATATTTGGGGTTCGGAAGCGCCGCGTATTAATCTACGTTTACGAGAGATTTCGCCAGCCGCCTCGCAACCATTACGCACGTATCGTGCGCGTTTTTCTCTACACAATGCCACGCCAGCACAACTCGCCGAGTTGCATTTGGGCATGACAGCACAAGTTGTAATGAAGTCAGCCAAAGCACCATCCACAGCCGTCATTTTGCCTGCGACGGCCTTAGTGAAGGCGCGCGATAAAGTCTCAGTTTGGCTAGTCAATGATAAAGCGCCAACTTTGCAAAAGCAGGCAGTGCAAGTACTGAGCTATAACAACGACACAGTAGCCGTTAAAGGCGTGCCGAATGGCGCGAAAGTAGTCATCGCGGGCGTGCAAAAACTTGATGCCAAGATGCAGGTGCGTGCCGTTGAGCGCAGCGGTGCCGGCTTGAATCTGCCTGCGGCCGCCGGTGCGCGTCCATGAAAGGTTTTAACCTCTCCGAATGGGCGGTAAACCATCGCACCATCGTCTTATTTTTAATGATCTCTTCGCTATTGGCGGGCATTTTTTCGTTTACTAAGCTCGGTCGGTTGGAGGATCCAAACTTCAACGTGCCGGCGATGACAGCCGTGGTTGCCTGGCCCGGTGCCAGTGCTGAAGAATTGCAAAATGAAGTGCTCAATCGCATGGAACGTGCCGTGCAAGAGCTGCCGCATTTGAATTTTGTCCATAGCTTTTCGCGTCAAGGCTATGGTGGCATGACCTTGAGCATCAATGGCCGACACTCAGGCGCTGAGCTGAAAGAGTTGTGGTATCAGGCGCGCAAAAAAATTGGCGATATAAGCGCTGAATTTCCTGCCGGCGTGCGCGGGCCGTTTTATAACGACGAATACACCGATGTCTACACCTCGCTATACGCACTACGCGGCGATGGCATCACTCAAGCCGAGCTGCAAGAGTTCGCTGAGCTGGTCAAGCGCCGCCTGCAGACGGTGCCAAATACCAACAAAGTGAATATCCTCGGTAAGCAAGATGAAAAAGTCTATGTTGAGCTTTCCACTCGCCGTTTAGCCTCTTTAGGATTAGCGCCGCAAGCCGTTTTTGCCGCTATTGCACAGCAAAATCAGGTGCGTCCTGCTGGCTCTATCGACACCAATAGTGACCGCGTTTTTGCTCGCATTGATGGTAGTTTGCACTCAGCCGCCGATGTTGCCGGTGTCAGCATTGAGGCCGGCGGTAACTTGCTGCGCTTAGGCGATATTGCCAAGGTCTATAGTGGCTATGAAGACCCCTCAGACTTCCGCATTCGCCATAATGGCCATCCAGTTTTAGCGATCGGTGTCACCATGGTGGCCGATGGCAATATTCTCACCTTGGGCCGCGACTTAGCCGCTGAGATGGAAAAGATTAGCGCTGATCTACCCATTGGCATCGAAATCGAGCAGTACGCCGATCAGTCAAAAGTCGCCGAGCAATCGGTATGGGAATTTGAGAAGGCGTTTTTAGAAGCACTAGTCATCGTGCTAGCGGTGTCGTTTCTATTTCTTGGTTGGCGCACAGGCATAGTCGTGGCTGCTTCGGTGCCACTGGTTCTGGGCATTGTCGCCGTCATCATGTATGCCTTTGGTTGGCATTTAGATCGCATCACCTTAGGCGCACTGATTATTGCATTGGGCCTGTTGGTCGATGACGCCATCATCGCAGTGGAAATGATGGTGGTGAAGATGGAGCAGGGCTGGGATCGTGTTCGTGCAGCCACGTTTGCCTATACATCGACAGCATTTCCCATGCTCACCGGTACCTTGGTGACCATTGCTGGCTTTATGCCAGTAGGTTTTGCGCGTTCGACATCGGGCGAATACGCCGGCGGCATTTTCTGGATTGTCGGCATAGCGCTGATCGTTTCATGGTTTGTCGCAGTGATTTTCACGCCGTATTTGGGGGTCTTAATGCTACCCAAAGATTTGGCTGAAAAAGCCCATCACGATCCCTATGACAAGCCGATTTATAGGCATTTAAGGCGTTGGGTTGATTACTGTGTGCAGCATCGCAAAACGGTGCTAATAGCCACTGCCAGTTTGTTTGTGCTGTCCATTTTCGGCATGAAATTGGTGCAGCAACAATTTTTCCCAACCGCATCGCGTCCTGAGCTTTTGGTGGAGTTGCGTCTAAAAGAAGGCTCCTCAATTAAGGCTACGCAGCATGAAGTCGAGCGTTTGGAAAAAATCTTGGCGAAAGACAAAGACATTGAGTATTTCACTGCCTATGTAGGCCAAGGTTCGCCGCGTTTCTATATCTCGCTTGCGCCAGAGCTACCCAACCCCGGCTATGCCCAGTTTGTCATCCAAACTGATGGTTTAGAGGCGCGTGAAGCGGTGCGCACTCGTTTAATGACCTTGTTTGATCAAGACCAAGTATTCCCAAATTTGCGTGGCCGAGTGTTGCGTCTAGAGTTTGGCCCACCCGTGGGATTCCCTGTGCAGTTTCGCATCGTTGGACCTGACCCTATGGAAGTGCGCCGCATTGCTTATGATGTGCGTGACACCGTGCGCGAAAGTAAGTTAGTGCGCGACACACAGCTAGATTGGAATGATCAAGTGCGCTCAATGAAGCTGCGTATTGATCAAGATAAAGCACGTCTTCTCGGTGTTAGTAGCGCTGATATTTCCGACCTCGTGCAAACCGCGCTGTCGGGTGCGCCGGTGAGTCAAATTCGTCGTGGCGAAGAGCTTATCGATATTGTGGTTCGCGGCACGCCAGAGGAGCGCTCGCGCATTGATAGCATTGGCGATCTGTCGCTGTTCTCTCGCACCGGCGGTGTGGTGCCATTGAGCCAAGTGGCCAGTCTCGAACCGGTATTTGAGGAGCCAGTGCTGTGGCGGCGTAATCGCCATTTGCAGCTCACCGTACGCAGCGACTTAGCCGATGGTGTGCAAGCTCCCTACGCTACGCAGCAAATCATGCCGACTTTGCAGCCTATTATTGATCGCCTACCGCCAGGCTATGAGGTCCAACAAGGTGGCGCGATTGAGGAAAGTCTGAAGGCGAACAAAGCGTTGTCGGCAGTATTTCCGGTCATGCTAATCGCCATGCTGGCATTTTTGATGTTCCAGCTACAAAGCTTCTCGCGCATGTTTATGGTGTTTTTGACCGCACCATTAGGATTGATTGGCGTGGTGCCAGCGTTGCTGATATTCAATGTGCCGTTTGGCTTTGTTGCGCTGCTTGGCGTCATTGCTTTGGCGGGCATGATCATGCGCAACTCGGTGATTTTGGTCGATCAAATTGAGCAGGATATTAAGCAGGGCCATGAGCCTTGGCAGGCTATTGTCGATGCCACGGTGCGCCGTTCGCGGCCAGTGGTGCTGACGGCGGCAGCGGCAATTTTAGCCATGGTGCCGCTGTCCGGTAGTGTGTTTTGGGGGCCGATGTCGATTTCCATCATGGGTGGTTTAGTGGTCGCCACCGGCCTTACGCTGCTGTTCGTGCCTGCGCTTTATGCGGCGTGGTTTAAGGTGAAGCGCGCCGAGGCTTAAGTGCATTGAGGTAAATCGCTAGCAGCAAGGTTATACCGCCGGCTGTCATGCCGGCCATGCCTTCATAAAGCGCCGATTGCCACCCTAAATAGCGCCAGGCAATGGCGACACTTAAGCCGACAATGACGGCGGCGAAGCGTGCCCAGCGCGGTGTATGCGCGCCCATCACGCGACAGATCAGCAGCGGTGCTAAGGCGCTGGCCAAGCCAGACCAAGCCATGATGACCAAGTTGAACACGCTCTGGGTGTTGCTCAAAGCCCAAATTAGCGCAAGCGCGGTGATGATCACGGTGCCCCATTTTAGTCGCGATAACTTGCGCGAGCCTGGCACCAGATCATGGGTGAGCGCGGCCGAGCAGCTCAAGATTAACGAGTCGGCGGTGGACAGCGTGGCAGCGAAAACGCCTGCTAAAACTAGGCCGACCAAGACTGGGTGCAGCAATTCTAGTGCCATCGTGGGTAAGGCTAGTTCAGCGTCGAAGTTGGCTGTGTCGGGCAGATATAGCCGCGAGAGCAGACCAACGCCAGTGGCCATGGCGTAGAAAGCGATGAACCAGAGGTAGTACCACAGCCGTGCGCGATTCATATGCGCACCGTCATTAAGCGCCATAAAACGCACCATGACATGCGGCTGGCCGATCACCGAGAGGCCAGCAAAAAACCAGCTCACGGCAAATAGCACGCCGCCGGCTAAGCCTGGAAGTGCGAGATCTTTCGGGTAGGCATTCATATAGCCTGGGATGCTATGTAGCTGCTGCCAAACAGCTTCTAGGCCGCCAAGGTTAAGCGTAGCAACAATCAGCATCAGGCTCATGGCGCCGATCATCACGAATGATTGTGCGGCGTCGGTCCACATCGAGGCGCGAATGCCGCCAGCCAAGCAGTAAAGCAGCACCAGACCAGCGCCGAGGAAAGCACCAGTGGCCATTGGCCAATCAAACAGCACATGCAGTGCCTTACTGCCGGCAACGAGTTGCGCACTGGCATAGGCCAATAAAAATACCAGTGAGATGAGTGCGAGCAGGCGCTGTAGCAAGACATCGCGCTGGCCGTTCCAATGGCTGAGGATGTCGGCAAAGCTGACG
>JBFJJU010000103.1:0-7208 GCA_041612115.1 Perlucidibaca sp. | reverse complement strand
GGCGCGGCGGCTGCAAAGCGTTTTGGGCAAGACACCGCTGTCGTATTTCCAGGACCTGCGCGTGGAGCATGCCGTCCATCTCTTGCGCACCGGAAACGCCAGCGTCGACCAGGTCGCCACACAGGTCGGGTATTCGGATGGGGCGACCCTGCGAGCCCTGCTGCGCCGCAAGCTGGGCCGGGGTGTCAGGGAGTTGCGACGCGGCGGATGACCAGAGGCGTTTGGTATATGTACGGCTGGAGACCGCCGCGAAACTGACGCAGGCCAAACGGCGCATTTGGACAAACTGACAAAACTACTGCCCGCCACGGCCACAGAATTTAACTTAACGATTCGTCCAGGAAATCCAGCAGCATCCGCACTTTTGGGGATAAATGCCGGTTATGTGGATAAATCGCCCAGATTCCATCGTCGGCTTCTTGATAATGTTCCAGCAAGTTCATAAGTTTTCCACAGGCCAATGACGGCTGAACGTAATAATCGGGAAGTTGCACGATCCCGATGCCTTTCAGGGCCGCGTCCAGCAACGCCCAACCGCTGTCGCACTTCATGTTGCCTTTAACGCGAACGTTGTAGGGCTTACCTCGGTCCTGAAAGCGCCAGTAATCCAGATTGCCTTGCAAACAATTGTGCCGGTCCAGTTCCGAAAGCGAATGCGGCACACCATAGGTGGATAAGTATTCCGGCGAGGCGCACACGTATAAGGTTCGTGACGACAACCGCTTGGCCATCATGGATGAATCTTCCAGTTTTCCCAGCCGAATCGCCAAATCGTAACCGCCACCGACCAGATCCAGTTTCTGGTTCGTCAGATTCAGCTGCACCTCCAACTCCGGGTAGCGCAGGATAAAATCGTTCACCAAGGGGGCAATGACCTTCTCGCCATAGGTCACCGGCGCGGTCAGCCGTAATTTTCCCTTGGGGATAAGTTGCAGGTTGGTCATGGCCCGCTCGGCCTCTTCCAGACCATCGAGTACCTGGCGGCAATACTGGTAGTAGGTTTGGCCGGCTTCCGTCACCGAAACCTTGCGGGTGGTGCGATACAGCAGTTTGGTCGAAAGCCGGGATTCCAGTGCGCTGACCTGCCGGCTCACCTGAGCTGTAGAAATGCCCAATCGTTTCGCCGCAGCGGTAAAACTTTCGGCTTCCGCGACCGCCACAAACTCACTGACCCCTTCCCAAATAAACATGTTCAGTTCCTTGCGTTACGACTTGGGTGAGCTTAGATACAAAATGCCGCCAGCAAACAAAATACGGTTCATTGTTACTATACAGTAAAGGTGATTTGCTTAATTGGCCGATTATCTATCTTAAGAATAATAATACAATGATCCCATCAACATGGCAGAAGAACCTGCCGAAGCCCGACAAAATCTGGAGCACACAACATGACTCAGACCATCAAATCTAAAGCCGCTATCGCCTGGGGCCCGAAACAACCTCTGTCCATTGAAGAAGTGGATGTGATGCCGCCTCAAGCTGGCGAAGTACGTATCCGGGTGATCGCTAGCGGTGTGTGTCATACCGATGCGTTTACCTTGTCTGGCGAAGATCCCGAAGGCATTTTCCCGACCATTCTCGGCCACGAAGGCGGCGGTATTGTTGAGTCGGTAGGCGAAGGCGTTACAAGCCTGAAAGTGGGTGACCACGTTATTCCGCTGTACACCCCTGAGTGCGGCGAATGTAAATTCTGCACCTCTGGTAAAACCAACCTGTGCGGGAAGATTCGTGAAACCCAGGGCAAGGGCCTGATGCCAGACGGCACCACTCGTTTCTCGTTAAACGGCGAGCCGATCTATCACTACATGGGTTGCTCAACCTTCTCCGAGTACACCGTACTGCCCGAAATTTCTCTGGCAAAAGTGAACAAAGAAGCGCCATTGGAAGAAGTGTGCTTGCTCGGTTGTGGCGTAACCACCGGCATGGGTGCGGTGATGAACACCGCCAAAGTAGAAGAGGGCGCTACCGTGGCCATCTTCGGTATGGGCGGCATCGGCCTGTCGGCGGTGATTGGTGCCACCATGGCTAAAGCCAGCCGCATCATTGCTATCGACATCAACGAGAGCAAATTTGAGCTGGCCCGCCAGTTGGGCGCGACCGACTGCATCAACCCGAAAGATTACGACAAGCCGATTCAGGAAGTGATCGTAGAACTGACCGACGGCGGTGTGGATTATTCCTTCGAGTGCATCGGCAACGTAGATGTAATGCGTTCAGCACTGGAATGCTGCCACAAAGGCTGGGGTGAGTCGGTGGTTATCGGTGTTGCGGGCGCCGGCCAGGAAATTTCCACGCGTCCGTTCCAGCTGGTGACCGGTCGGGTCTGGAAAGGCTCTGCCTTTGGTGGCGTGAAGGGCCGTTCCGAGCTGCCGGGCATCGTTGAGCGGTACATGCAAGGTGAATTCAAGTTGAACGATTTCATCACCCACACCATGGGGCTGGAAGATATCAACAAGGCGTTTGATCTGATGCACGAAGGCAAGAGCATCCGTACCGTTATTCACTACGACAAGTAATGAAATCTGGTCGCCTGCCAGTCAGACGGGCGACCGTTTTGTTGAGAGGTTGCAATGACTATTGAAAATCTGAGCAGTAATAAAAGTTTTGGTGGTTGGCACAAGCAGTACAGTCATCACTCCGAGACGCTGAACTGTTCGATGCGGTTTGCTATCTACCTGCCGCCGCAGGCCTCCAATGGCAAAAAGGTGCCAGCGCTGTATTGGTTGTCCGGGCTGACCTGTACCGATGAAAACTTCATGCAAAAAGCCGGTGCGCATCGCATGGCTGCCGAACTGGGTGTCGCCATTATTGCCCCGGACACCAGCCCGCGCGGGGACGATGTCGCCGATGATGAAGGCTACGACTTGGGTAAGGGCGCCGGGTTCTATGTAAATGCGACTCAGGAACCCTGGAGCAAGCATTACCGGATGTACGATTACGTGCTCAACGAATTACCGGCACTGATTGAAGATATGTTCCTGGTGAGCGATCAGCGTTCCATCTTTGGCCACTCGATGGGCGGGCATGGTGCGTTGGTGCTGGCACTGCGCAACCCGGAGCGTTTCCAGTCCGTCTCGGCGTTCAGCCCGATCAGTAACCCGGTCAATTGCCCGTGGGGTAAGAAGGCCTTTGGCGCTTACCTCGGTAAAGACACCGCCAGCTGGGCTGAGTACGACGCCAGCTTGCTGATGCAAAAGGCGAGCAAGTTTGTGCCGGCGTTGGTGGACCAAGGCGAAGCGGACAACTTCCTGACCGAGCAGTTGAAGCCGGAAATGCTGGAAGCCGCTGCCAAACAAAGTGGCTATCCGCTGGAACTGAACCGGCATGAAGGGTACGACCACAGCTACTACTTCATCGCCAGTTTTATTGAGGAGCACCTTCGCTTCCATGCGAAGTATCTAATCGGCTGATAAATTTACCCTCCCCCTAAAGTTTTTTGGGGGAGGGTATAAAAAATGCTTTTATATATTTTTAAATTAAATACGAATTAAAAAAATAAATTTATTGTTCACTGTAATAAGCAGAAATATCAGCAATATCCTCATCAGACAAATTCACCGCCTGGGGTGTCATTACTGCTGACATTCCACCCGGCGCGCAAGCTCCAGTTTGACCCTGGACAAAGTTTTGCTGGCAATGCCGTAATAGCGCCCCTCCAAATGAAGGACTCTCCGATCCTAAGACTTCATGGGTTTCAGCAAGATTTCGGACGACGAATTTAGCACTTTGTGTGGAAACCAGAACGAGCGCTCTATTCTAGAATCTACTTTAAGTGTAGTGGTCAACTAATCCCGGACACAGTTTTAAGTTTTTCTTCCGCTACTGCCGGCGCCAAGCCATCATTAAATTGGTGAGGCCTGATCCAGTTGTAACGCTCCATCAGGTAGTAACTCACATCCTGCATTGCTTCTCGCCGAGTCATGTAACCAACGCTCGGTATCCATTCTGTTTTTAAGCTTCTAAACAGTCGTTCCATCGGCGCATTATCCCAGCAGTTTCCGCGACGACTCATGCTCTGCTGCATCCGATAGCGCCATAGCCGCTGACGGAATCGGCGACTGCCATACTGGCTACCTTGATCCGAGTGGAACATCACACCTTCGGGTCGGCCTCGTTGTTCAAAGGCCATGTCCAGCGCCTTAGTCACTAAGTCAGCATCGGGGTGCTCAGATAGTGCCCAACCAACAACGCGACGCGTATATAAATCCATTACAGCCGCTAAGTAACACCAACGACCTTGCGCCCATAAGTACGTGATGTCACCACACCAAACCTGATTTGGCGACGAGACGGCAAACTCGCGATTAAGCATGTTCGGTATGTCTGGTCGTTCAACCGTTGCCTGCTTATAAGCATGCTTGCCAGGTTGCTTACTGACTAAGCCTACTTCTTCCATCAACCGACTTACTTTAAAACGACCAATAGCAATCCCATGTTGCTCCCACATCATGTCGCAGATGCTACGACTACCTGCCGAGCTTCGGCTTTGCACAAACAGTTCGTTCACATACTTACGAAGCAATAATCGTGTCTCATCAACGCGCCCTGCACGTTGTCGATGGGCATAATAGTTTGATCGTGGCACCTCAAATACAGCACACACAGCTTCTACCGGCAATGTAAGGCTGAGTGTTTGAATCAGCGAATACGATTGATGCCTTCCGACATCAAGAGCCCGGTAGCCTTTTTTAAAATGTCCTTTTCTAGCTCAAGGCGGGCAATACGCGCCTCAAGCACCTGAATTTGTTGTTGCTCAGGCGTTAATGCTTTGCTCTTTGGTGTGCTTCCATCACGTTCAAATTGCAATTGTTCCACCCAGCGGCGCAAGGCACTAGGACCCACACCAACCGCTCGGCAAGCAGCCGAATATGTATAGCCTTGATCAAGAACTAATACGGCTGCATCGTGTTTGAATTCAGTGGAAAACGTACGACGTTGTTTCATCAGACACCTCTCTGTGGCGATCATTTTCGCCTAAGTTGGTGTCCAAAATCATTAGACCACTACAAAAGCTATTCAAACGAGACCTGCAGCTCTTCGCGCTCTACGTTCTGCCCAGCTTTCTGGCGAAGGTGTCTGGAAGAAAGCTACGATCTTACTGTTTGCCTCTAGCAGACTTTGCACGTCTACACGATGTGCTTATCGACACTGATGACCTATATATTGCAGATGAGGATCTACCAGATGAAGAGCATGAAGATAATGACGAAGAAAATAATGCTCGCCGCAAAATCAACGTTCGCTACTTTTCAGGGCGCGACTTACAAAGACTAATTGATTTTATTTCGATTCACCCAACGGTCAGTCGTGATGACTTTGAACGCTTTCGCTTAATTTTAGTTCTCTGCTTTCACTTAGGGTTTCGTAGATCAGAGGCACTATTTTTACAGCGATGCGATGCATTCGAACTTGAGTCAAAGCTCATTCCAAGCAGTATTCTTGCGCGGTTTACAGAGCTCAGAACATTGAAATCAATCAACTCCATACGCCACCAACCATTAACGTTAATACCACCAAGTGAGATCAACTACCTCAGAACCCATGCTAACCCTTCATCAGAGGAGCTTCTGATCGGAAAGTCATTTGATAAGATGTCAGCGCAGCATTTTTTTGATCGTTTAACGCGCCTAATGAAGCAACTATTAGGTGTTAATTTCGTGCTGCATATGTGCAGGCACTCGTACATCTCTAGTGGCATTTTGAAATCAATAGCTAAACAATTACATATGGATGAGCTTGTCGCAGCATCCTCGTTTCTAGGTGAAGTGCTTCATAAATCAGATCAATTCAGAACTAGTTTCAGACTGCCTGAAGTCTCTGGACAGCATCTCACTAATATCAGTCAATCGGCTGGGCATGCCAAAGTTGAAACCACACTCGCAAACTATCTTCATTCAACTGATTTAGTGACATGGGCAGCCATGTGCGCACATAGGCCAGAAGGCTACCTAAGTGCTGTAGCCACAGTATCTGGACGATCCCTGAGAACAATTCAGCGCTGGAAAAAAGATAAAACTTTTCAGGCTAACATCATGAACCATCTTGCTAAGCGATGTGAAAATGTCATCACTCATAATTCCCCAATTCCAGAGATTGATAGCAATGTGACAGCCAGTTTTAAACATTATAAAGCTCACTATGATGGAGAGCTCAGCAGTAGAGAGCTTTGGGAGTGGGTACGTTTGTTCAAGGTGTTTTGCCACCCTAAGGCCAAAGCACTTATCGAGTTCATGACTGATCGCCTCAACGATAGAGTCCAAGTGGTGATCAAGAGTTCCGCTGAACTCAAGGCATTTAACTCCACATGCAAGTTGGCCTCAATTAACAGTAGCTTTTGGGAAGTAACAGGCTGTGACGCAGCGACAAAGCACTTCTATCCATTTGATATCCTATCGAACACATGCAGCTTTCCTTTGTATGTTCGAGTGCGCTACACGCAAGGAAAAGGCAATGCACCTCGGAGGGTACTGACAAGTTAACTTCCTTGCTCAGCATGAAGTGACCCGATCATCACTAAGCAACCACCGATCTCCACGTTGCGAACGCAGCTGCCCTGCTCCGGCGATAATGGCTTGCTGAAGTTAGGTGTCTTCCAAGATTGAATAGGTTAGATACTGCAGCATGATTCGTTAGAAATAGTTGTGCATGGCTCGGCGACTTGAATCGCCTCATGCCTCGCTCTCGAAATCGCGTCAACTCATGCGATTGTTCAACTCTGTTGTTCGCGTATTTAGCTGTATTGTGATGAGCAGTCGGCATTAACTCGCGCTGAGCCACCCTATAACTTGCTAATTTATCAGTGACTATCGTTCGTGGTTCGCCGCCACTACTGCGTAACAAGCGCTTAAAGAATTGCTTTGCCGCCGTACCATTGCGCCTACTCTGAACGAAGACATCGACCACTTCGCCATCTTGATCAACGGCTCGCCACAAGTAGTGTTGTTTTCCATTTATCTTGATAAATACCTCATCAAGATAAAACGTATCGCCAAATCCGCGATGCCTTTGCTTAAGCTTACGAGCATAGCTAGGTCCGAACTTGATACACCACAACCGGATCGCCTCATAACTGACAGAGATGCCCTTCTCTGCCAGCAAATCTTCGATGTCACGAAAGCTCAGGTTGAATCGGTAGTAGATCCAGACTGCGTAGCTGATGATGCTGGGATGAAAGCGGTGTCGTTTGTAGGTACTCATAACCAAATTAT
>JBFJJU010000102.1:0-7697 GCA_041612115.1 Perlucidibaca sp. | reverse complement strand
TTTATACAGAGTCCGCTTCATGCAACCCATGCTGACTATGGCGCTTCGCGCCGCCAATTTGGCCGCCGATATTATCGCGAAAGCCGCCGATCGTTTAGATCTAGTTGACGTTGAAGCCAAAGGCTTAAACGACTATGTCACTCAAGTCGATACTGCCGCTGAGCGCGCCATCATCGAATTTGTCCGTAAAACCTACCCAGGCCATAGCATCCAAGCTGAAGAGTCTGGCGCTACTGCGGGCAAAGGTGAAGATGCGGACTGGCTGTGGATCATCGACCCACTCGATGGCACCACCAACTTTATTCACGGCTTTCCGCAATACGCGATCTCGATTGCCGTGCAATACCGTGGCGTGACTGAACATGCCGTGGTGCTTGACCCACTGAAGCGGGAAGCATTCTCTGCCAGTCGTGGTAGTGGCGCGACCATGAATGGCCGCCGCCTACGCGTGTCAGATCGCCGTACGCTTGAAGGCGCATTGATTGGCACCGGCTTCCCATTCCGTCCAGATCAAATGCACGCAATGGATGGCTACCTAAGTATGTTTAAGGCTGTGGCCTCGCAAACTGCCGGCCTACGCCGCGCCGGTGCTGCATCGCTAGACTTGGCTTATGTAGCCGCCGGTCGCCTCGATGGCTTTTTTGAATTTGGCTTAGCGCCATGGGATATCGCTGCCGGCGAACTCATTATTCGTGAAGCTGGTGGCTTGGTATCAGATTTTTCTGGCGGCCACGGCTATTTAACCAGCGGCAATATTGTCGCGGGCAATCCAAAAGTATTTAAAGGTTTGCTGACGGCACTAGCACCGCATATTCCGGCGAGCTTAAAGCGCTAAGCTGAAGCAAGTACTGCAATAAAGCTAAATGCCTTGCCTAACAGCAGGGCATTTTTTTAGAGTCCTGAAAATGCTCGCGAGATGCCCACACGCACATTACTCGACTCAACGCTTGCAGTCGTGCGATCAGAGGCATCCATGTCCATCCACGTTGCCTCTACAAACAGTTTGGACTTGTTGAGCTGCGTGCTCAAACCAAACAAACCTTCTACTCCGGTGTGCTGATCGAGTTGCAACACTCCTGCACTAGCGTAGGCAGAGATGGCACTACTTAAACGCCAGCTGCTATCTAGCCCCATGCCCATGCCAAACAAGCCTTCGCTGCTGCGCTGCGTTAATGAATAGGTTTGATAACGCACCCATTCAGCTTTTGCGGCAACGCGAAAGTCATTGCTGATGGGTAAATTCCAAGCCAAGCCACTGCGATCTTGACGCATACGCAAGGAACTACCCGATGTGCAGTCGCCTAATTGGCAAAAGCGGGTATCCATATCGCGTTCGCTAGACACTAGTGCAATGCCAGCATCGGGGCTTTTAATACCCCCCTCGGAACGATCAAAGTCGCTTTGCAATAAACGCTCTTGCTTGCTCATCAGGCCGAGTTTAGCCGGCACGCTTTTGAATAAATTCTTTAGCGTAATAATGGGCAGCAGCTCTGCAGCCTGTAAGGGCGACGCTGCAATAAGGCTAGCAAGTAGTAGTCGCTTCATGGCAAAGCTCTTAGCAATCAGAACACCATGGTTGGTTATAAATTAGACAAAGACAATACACATAACATCTGCTTTTGTATGCTTTTTGTCTGGCACTGCCAATATTAAGTCTTAAAAAAGCCCGACTAGCACTAGGCTTAGTCGGGCCATTCACACTAAAGCTCGCGAATATAGCGAAGCTTATTCATCACCACTGACTGCGGCGTCAGCAGCAGCTTTGGCGTCTTTAGCTACATCAGTGACTGTTTCACCGGCGTCAGATACTGATTCTTTCAGATCTTCTACAGCATCCTTCATGCTTTCGTTTTCACGAGTATCGGTGGCATCGCCAACTGCATCAGCAGCTTCGTCAACTACTTCAGAGGCACTATCCATCACGGTTTCTGGTTTTTTCTCACAACCTGCCAACAGCGCAGAACCCATAACCAGTGTGACTGCAGCGGCTAATTTCATATTCATACATAAAACTCCAAAAGTTGAATAGCTCGGCCATATTACATGACTGAGCTATCGCATCAACCTATCGGTGACAGACGACTTAAGGCAGGTCGTCTTCGGCCTTTTTCACTTCAACAATAAAGTCTTCTTTCGACAAACCCATGGACAAGGCATAGGCCGAGGCAATGTAGATAGATGAATAAGTACCTGCAAACAGGCCAACCAACAGCGCCACCGAGAACCAATGCAGAGCCGAGCCGCCAGCAATCAACATGGCCAAGACCACGACGACGACTGTTGCTACCGTCATGATGGTACGGCGCAGTGTTTCGGTCAGCGAAATATCAACAATTTCAACTGGATCAGCTTTGCGTAATTTGCGAAAGTTTTCACGAACACGGTCAAACACCACGATAGTATCGTTAAGCGAATAACCAATTAGCGCTAGCACGGCGGCCAAGACGGTTAAGTCGAATGGCAGCTGAAATAGCGAAAATACACCAAGCGTGAAGATCACATCGTGGAATAGCGAGATAACAGCACCGACGGCGAACTTGAAGCGATAACGAATCGCGACGTAAGCCATCATCATGCCCAGCGCCAGCAGAATCGCGAGCAATGATTGCGTATACTGCTCATCGCCCACTTGCGAGCCGACACTGTCAATTTGTTGCACGGTCGCCAAGTTTCCTGGCGTTGAGACCACTTCAGCAATGCGCTGGCCAACTGCGGTGGCCTCGCCCGGTTGTGGCGGCAGGCGTACTTGAATGGTGTTAGCACCACCCAAATACTGCACTACGGCATCGTTAATACCGGCCTTCTCTAGCGCATCGGCAACTTCTGCTTGATGTGCAGACTGCTCGAAACGCAACTCAATCGATGTGCCACCAGTGAAATCTAAACCTAGATTTAAGCCTTGTGTTAGCAACGACACGAGCCCAATGATCACAACCGCGCCAGACACAATGGCCATTAGGCGGCGAAAACGCATGAAACGGATGATACGAACTTCGTTCATGACGGCCTCTTAAATGCTGATTTTGTTGATACGGCGACCACCATAGACCACTTGCACGATGGCACGAGTCACGGTGATGGCGGTAAACATGGAGGTGAGAATGCCGATAGCCAATGTCACGGCGAAGCCTTTGATCGGTCCAGTACCAATGGCAAACAAAATCACCGCAACAATGAGCGTGGTCAAGTTGGCATCGAGAATGGTGCCCCAGGCACGATCATAGCCGGCGACAATCGAGGCCATAGGACTCATGCCATTGCGTAACTCTTCTCGGATACGCTCACAAATCAACACGTTAGCGTCTACTGCCATACCGATAGTAAGCACGATGCCGGCAATACCAGGCAGCGACAGTGCAGCACCCAAAGCACCCATTACCGCTATTAACACAGCCAAGTTGAGCATCACCGCGATATTGGCGATTAAGCCAAAACCTTTGTAGACCGCCAACATAACCAAGGCGACCAAGAGCAGACCAATTTGCGTCGATAACAAGCCCTTATCGATGTTTTCCTGACCTAAACTTGGGCCAACAGTACGCTCTTCAACGAAATACATGGGTGCCGCTAATGCACCAGCGCGTAGTAACAAGGCTAGCTCTTGCGATTCCGCAGGTGAGTCTAAGCCTGTAATACGGAACTGCGAGCCAAGCATGGACTGCACGGTAGCAACGTTGATCACGCGGCGTTCAATATAGGGGTCGCGAATCTCTACCGATTTGCCATTGGCATCGGCTTCAAAACGAATACGCTGTTTGTTTTCGACAAATAGCACGGCCATTTGGCGACCTACACTGTCGCGCGTGGCATCAGCCATTAGGCGGCCACCACGGCTATCTAAGTTGATGTTGACCTGCGGACGTGAGAACTCATCGAAGCTCGATTGCGCATTGGTGACACGTTCACCGGTGACAATTTTGCGCTTTTCTAGCAATACCGTACCGCCTTGCGAACGCTCAAGACGCTCCGTGCCTGGCGGCGCACTAAAGCCCGAATCGGCCTCTTGGCTAGTGAAACGAAACTCTAAGCTCGCGGTACGACCCAAAATACGTTTAGCTTCTGCGGTGTCTTGCAAGCCGGGCAATTCCACGACAATGCGACTGGCACCTTGGCGCTGGATAATTGGCTCAGAAACACCGATTTCATTAATACGATTGCGCAATGTGGTTAAGTTTTGGCCCACGGCATAATCGATAATTTCACGTCGTTTGGCTGGCGTGAAGTCCAAGCTAATGCTTGGGCCTTCAGTACGACTGACCAGCTCAGGCGTAAAGTCAGCAAACTGCGCACGCAAAATATCGAGGCCTGCTTGGCGCGACTCATCATCGCCAAAGCGCACCTCTAATGCGCCACCGCTTAGCTCGCTAACGCCACGATAAGCCACTTTGGCATCGCGAAACTGCTTACGAATATCGCTGGCATAACCTTCTTGGCGCTGCTCTAGGGCTTTGTCGACATCAACATCTAGCTTGAAGTGGACGCCACCGCGCAAGTCCAAGCCCAATTTCACTGGCTTAGCACCAATGGCTGACAGCCAATCTGGTGTCGTTGGCGCTAAGTTCAAGGCGACAACATACTCATCACCTAAGGCACGACGTAACACCGCTTGAGCCTGCACCTGCTCTTCCGGCGTATTGAGTCGTAAGAGCACACCCTTGGCCTGCACTTCATCGCCATGATGCGGCATGCCGGCTTCATCGAGTGCGAATACAGCGCGCTTCAGTAGTTCGGCATCGATAGGCGTAGCAGCCTGAGCACCAGAAACCTGCAAAGCGGGTTCATCGGGATAAAGATTGGGTAATGAATAGAGCACCGAGATGACTAAAACAAAAGCAATCAGGACATATTTCCAAGCGGGGAAACGCATGCGAACACCTGTACAAATAAATACCCCCGAACGCGTCGGGGGTGGTGAAGATTAAAGGCTTTTCAGCGTGCCTTTGGGCAAATTAGCAATGACCGCAGCTTTTTGAATCTTAACGGTCATATTGTCGTTGATTTCGACAACGGCAAAGTCACCTTCTAGTTTGTTAATGCGACCTAGCAAACCACCGGCAAAAACAACCTCGTCACCTTTGCTCAGGCTTTCGATCAAATTTTTCGCTTCTTTTTGACGTTTTGCTTGTGGGCGCCATAAGAGGAAATAAAAGATCACCAAAAAGCCAAGCAACATGACGATTTGACCAGTTGCTGATGGGGCTCCAGCAGCGGCAGCACCGCCCTCAGCAAGCGCGTCAGAAATAAAGAAACTCATTGATATTACTCCGAAATATCCACATTAAGCGGGGGTGTTGGTAGGTTGCGACAGGCGTAGAAGTCATCGACGAAGGCCTGCAATCTACCTTGTTCAATGGCCTCGCGCAAACCCGCCATCAGGCGTTGATAGTAGCGTAAGTTATGGATGGTACCGAGTTGTGCGCCAAGCATTTCGCCGCACTTATCGAGGTGATGTAAATAGGCGCGCGAAAAACCAGTACAGGCTTCACAATCGCAATGCGGATCGAGCGGGCCGGTATCGGTTTTGTACTGACTATTGCGGATGCGCACGAGGCCATCGGTGACGAAAAAGTGACCATTGCGAGCATTACGCGTGGGCATCACGCAGTCGAACATATCGATGCCACGACGCACGCCTTCGACTAAGTCTTCAGGCTTGCCAACGCCCATCACGTAGCGTGGTTTTTCTGCGGGCAGATGCTCGGGCAAGAAGTCCAAAATACGGATCATGTCTTCTTTTGGCTCACCCACAGACAGGCCGCCAATGGCATAACCATCGAAATTAATATCCTCAAGGCCCGCCAGCGACTTCAAGCGCAGGTCTTCGTACATGCCGCCTTGGACAATGCCAAAGAGTGCATTGGGGTTGTCGCCATGCGCATCTTTCGAGCGCTTGGCCCAACGTAGCGACAGCTCCAGCGACTTATCGGCCTCTTCATGCGTGGCGGGATATGGCGTGCATTCATCGAATATCATCACCACGTCGGAGCCAAGATCGCGCTGAATGCGCATGCTTTCTTCAGGACTCAAAAACACTTTACTGCCATCGACCGGCGACTGAAAGCGCACGCCCTCTTCGGTAATTTTCCGCAGTTTGCCCAAGCTAAACACTTGGAAGCCGCCCGAATCGGTGAGGATGGGACCTTGCCATTGCGTGAAGTTGTGCAAGTCGCCATGTTGCTTGATGACTTCAGTGCCGGGGCGCAGCCATAGATGAAAGGTATTACCGAGGATGATTTCTGCACCGATGGCGTGGATGTCGCGCGGCAGCATGCCCTTCACCGTGCCATAGGTGCCGACTGGCATAAAGGCCGGCGTTTCCACCGTGCCGCGGTCGAATGTGAGCGTGCCGCGACGGGCTTTGCCATCGGTGGCGTGTAAGGTGAACTTCATGAGTTTTCTCGTGTAATAAGCCGCTCGGCTTTCTGCTCATGCCAATCGGGGCCGGTGACCCACATGGCATCGCCGTAGCTGAAGAATCGGTAGTTCTGCGCGATAGCCTCTGCATAGGCAGCCAACACAGCTTCGCGGCCAGCCATGGCGGAGACCAGCATTAAGAGTGTCGACTCGGGCAGATGGAAATTGGTGATCATGGCATCGATCACTTGCCAGTCGTAACCTGGCGTGATGAATAGTCGTGTGTCGCCAGCGAACGCTTGCAGCTGCTGAGCGATTGCGGGTTTGTCAGTCGCGGCATGCACGGCACTCTGCCCGACTCGCCATTGCTCTGGATCAATACCGCGGCTAGCCCACGCCATCGACTCCAAAGCGCGCACGCTAGTTGTGCCAACAGCAATGACGCGACCGCCACGAGCACGCGCGGCTTGCACAGCGGCGATAACCTCAGCCGATACTGTTAACCATTCAGCGTGCATGATGTGATCTTCAAGCGCATCAGTGCGCACTGGCTGAAACGTGCCGGCACCCACATGCAAGGTTACAAACGCGGTTTCAATGCCGCGCGCATGCAAATCCGCCAACACATCATCATCGAAATGCAGGCCAGCGGTAGGCGCTGCTACTGAGCCTTCGTCACGGGCATAAACTGTCTGATAACGCTCGCTATCGCTGGCCTCAGCCTCGCGTTGAAAGTACGGCGGCAATGGCATCTCACCAGCACGCGCCATGATGCCTGCCCATGGCTCATCGGCCTCAAGCACAAAAAGTGCATCGGCGCGCGCGGTCATGCGCACTAGCGTGCCATCACTCAAGATGAGTTCACTACCAGGCTTTGGCGACTTACTGGCGCGCAAATGTGCCAACGCTGTGGTCGCGCTAGGCAGGCGCTCAATAAGAATTTCGACTTGGCCACCGCTGATTTTTTGCGCAAACAAACGCGCCGGCATCACTCGCGACTGGTTAAACACCAACAAGTCACCGGGCGCGATGAGCTCGGGCAATTCGCGAAACTGGCGATGCATCACTTTGCCATCGCGGCCGCCTAAACACAGGAGGCGCGAGGCACTGCGCTCGGCCAATGGATAGCGGGCAATAAGCTCATCAGGCAGGTCAAAATAGAAGTCGCGGCGATTCATGCCCACTGCATCGTAAAAAAAGGAGGCGAAGTATAACAGTCTTGTCTTGACGCTGCGTGATGCATCGCTATAATCGCGCCTCGCAACGCAGCAAGTTCAAGCCGAGGTGGCGGAACTGGTAGACGCAGCGGACTCAAAATCCGCCGGTGGAGACATCGTAAGGGT
>JBFJJU010000101.1:0-7917 GCA_041612115.1 Perlucidibaca sp. | reverse complement strand
CAACTTGCGCCAACTCGGCATTTTGCGCGAATGGCATCGTCATCATCGCTGCACCGGCGTGTTTATCATGACCGAAGAGACCCAAACCTGGCCTGTTTTAGCGCGTCATAGCAAAGAACTCGATGGCCTTGCTGGCCTCATTCGCGATGAAAATCGCCTGACTTGGCGCATCAACCATTGGCGTGCGTCCAATACGATTCTCAATGACGCACGCTACGGCATGGGCTCTCGCCAAGATGGCCGGCTATTTACACTCGGCCTGCACCAGCAGCCTGAAAACAATCTGCGTGGCGCCGAAGATGCGCACCGCGTACTCAGCTGCTGGAACCCTGCGCGCTTTGGCCAAAGCACGCCCGTTAATTGGGAGATTTTTGACGATACCGCCGAGCTTATTAATGAGGTCACCACGACAGCCATTGCCGCCACCGTCATCCTTGATCATTATGAAATGCAGGCATTTGAAGTGCTCGCGCGACAAGTTCATAAACTGCGCATTGCTTGCGGCCGACGCTTAAAAATCGTCATTCACGAGGTCGATGACACACTAAATTATCAGCAGGAAATGCAGCTCTACTATATGGGCGCCACACGCCTACTGCGCCGAGATTTAGAGGTATCCGAATGCTTCCGCGTGATTTCATCACTGAAAGGCCAATGGTTTTGGCGCGCTATCGAGCCCGACTTCGATCAGTTCTTTGCCAGCGCCCAGCCCACGGAAAGTGTTGGCTACCAAACGCCAGTCGATTTCGCCATCACCGCTGAAGAGTTTATGCGCGTTAGTACCAACACCAATATCGATAGTGTCGTTGTCCGACTCACGCTACGCTCCGACTGCCCACACTTAACCGCACTCGATGCCTTCAGGCCTGATCGCCCTGGCATTTTCATTACCAACGACAACCAGTATTTATACTTATTCCTGTTTGCCTGCCCGGCCTCAGATGTCGACACACTGATGGGCAAGCTGTTTAAAATGGAGGTCGGCTCCTTGTTCGCTTTCTATGAAATCATTGTTTTAGCGAATGAGATTGGCCAAACCCTAGAAAAAATTCGCTACAACGCCGAGTTTGTTGGCTACACTGATTACTCTGAGCACTTGGCTCAAGCACTAAACGCTCGCATCGACCCTACGACAGGATCTCTATTATGAGCTACGATTTTTTCCTACTCTATTTGACGGCCTTTATTGGAGCAGGGCTAATATTAGGCTTTGTTGCGCTCTTACTGGCTTATAAAAATCGTATTGCGGTGCGCTCCTTACTCGCACCAATTCGCATCCGTCGCAGCCACTCACTGGTCAAATCCATTCCCTTGAGAGGGTCTTCCTTGCCCTCTTCCAAGGCATGAAACCTATCATTACTAATATGGGCTGTTAGCCACCTGATGGCCCCATGAGCGCCATCAGATGTTGACAGAGATTTTAGAAGAGATAACACGCAACCCCGAAGTAGGCGCTTTCCGCCCACTGGGCAGCCTGCTCAAACAGCTACGACCTAGCAGCCCCGATAATATTGATGGCATCTACAAATCTTTTGAGGCCCTGCTAGAGATACTCGGGCGTCGGCCTGAGTTACGTGCGGGACTGCAACGCTATATCGATACGCTATTAGTCGGTCGGCGCCAAATTAATCTGTATACCGACACGGGAATTCTAAGCAGCGAAGGCTTGTCTGCGGGCTTTTGGCGGCGCATTGGCGAGCATATTTTGCCCCCAGTTAGCGACGACAAATATCTCGATGAGGCCTTCGCTCGCTTGATTCGACGTGGTCGTGATGCCGACTGGATTGAGGCAGTGCCTGATGAGCTTTGGGCTCGTGTGTTTGACATGCTGCTCTCTGGCCCACACCCGAAGGCCGTGCAGCGCCATACCCATCTAGAGCAGCTTGATGCTCTGCGTGTGCTTGCTCACCGAGTCTGCGCTATGGGGCTTGAGCCTGAGCTGGTGCGCAAATACCCAGCGGTGGAGTCTTTTGAGTCGCCGTTTATGGCACTCAGCAACGAAACCGAGCGCTTTGTTCGGCATCAGCGCGAGCTATTGCAAGAGCTCAGAGAAGACGGCATCGATCATCGCCAAATGCAGGTGTTGATGGACCAGTGCCATGAGCTGATCCGCAAAGTGAAGCGCTTGACGGAGCAAAATGGCGTCAGTATTAGCCTGACCTATCTCATGGTGCGCATGAAGCAAGCACTGGCGCGCATGGAGCTGCTACTAGAATTTATTGCTGGCGACACCACTTCACACCCGCTGCATCTTGCGAAATTTGTCAAACAAATGAGTCGCAGTGAGGCCGATAGTCATAGCCTGCGAGCACTTCTGTCACGAAATACTGAGTTGCTCGCTCGCAACGTCACCGAACATGCCAGCGAAACCGGCGACCATTACGTCACTTCCACACGTGAAGGCTTTTTTGATATGTGGCGCTCAGCTGGTCGTGCCGGCGTGATCGTTGCCTTTATGGCGTTGCTGAAGATTTTCTCTACTCGTCTTGCCTTAGCGCCACTAGGGCAAGCGTTTATTTACAGCCTTAATTACTCGTTTGGCTTCATGCTCATTCATGTCTTGCACGGCACCATTGCGACCAAGCAGCCAGCCATGACCGCCTCACACTTAGCAGCCAGTGTTGAGCAAATCAGTACGCATCGGCCCGAAAAGCATCTCGGCGATCTCGCCAAGCTCTGCATCGATGTGTTTCGCAGCCAGTTCATCGCCATCATTGGCAACGTCGGCGTTGCCTTTCCGATCGCCCTTGCCGTTGGCATGATGTGGCAATGGTTCGGCGACTTCCCCATCAGTCCAGCCAAGGCTGATCACTTACTACATGACCTTAGCCCGATTGATAGCCTTGCGATTTTTCATGCGGCCATTGCTGGTTTCTTTCTGTTTTTGTCAGGGATTATTTCCGGCTACTACGATAATAAAGCAGTCTACTCACGCATTCCTGAGCGCATTACGGCGCATCGCGCACTGCGTTGGGTGTCGCGCCAACGACGCGAAAATATCGCTAAATACCTGCACCATAACCTAGGCGCTCTAGCCGGTAACTTCTACTTCGGCATCATGCTTGGCAGCATGGGCACTATCGGTTTTTTATTCGGCCTACCGCTGGATATTCGTCACATTGCTTTTTCTACCGCCAACTTCGCCTACGCCTTGGTAGCTTTCGACTTTGCGTTAAGCTGGCAAGTAATAGTGATTAGTAGTGCCGGCATTGCCATCATCGGCTTAGTGAACTTAGGCGTTAGCTTTGCCCTAGCATTGATGCTGGCACTAAAGTCACGCGGCGTGCAGTTTCGACTTTGGTGGCCTTTATTAAAAGAGATTTGGCAGCAATTAAAACAGCGCCCGCTCACCTTACTCTGGCCTGTTAAGGTCGTTGAAAATAGCTGATTGATGAGCAACAAAAAGCCCGCAGATGCGGGCTTTTTGTTGCACGGTTTATCTACCCGGCAATGAAGGTAACCCTGGTATAGGAAGCACAAGCGGAATTAATGGAATTCGTATGGTATTGGCATAGGCATCCCCGACATTCTTCGGCTGCGCAGTCGGCACCATGATCTGCCATTGCGTGCCATCCACCTCCGTTGTAGACAGCGGCAAGAAGGCATTATCGCTATCGTGAGTGACGAAGTAATGGATTCCATTGGCACCATAAGCACCCTGACGCTCATCACACGTCACCACGCCATCACCATTTAAGTCTTTATAGGCATTCACAACTCGTGGGTCTGATGAGTTCTCGCCGGGCAATGGCCGTGCAACTGGGTCGTCGCCAGTGCCATCATCGAGACAAGCATCATCACGATAAAACGGCACAACCAATGGATTGGCTAACGAAGTGGCGCCCGTCAATTGGAAGGTATAAACCATAGAGCCACTATCGCCTTTGCCCGATATTTGCTCCCAGTTACTGAAGGCTAAAGGCAGGTTAAAAGTAGCGTCGGCAACATCCAAAAATAGCGGGCAACGACCATTGGCATCGGGCGGCTTAGGGCCATCGACCGTGATGCATTGATTCACAAAGGGAATCGGCGCTATGGCATCAACCTGACCGATATCATCGTTTATGCCATCAACAGGCACGCCCTGTGGGCGCAACACCGTGTAGTAGCGACCGCCCTTCACGCCAGCCGCACGCTCCTCGGCCGTTGGAATCATTGCACTGCGGTTGTAATCCCAGCTGGTATAGAGGCCATCAGGTGGAATTGGATGCACACGAATGAGGTAGCGATAACTAATGGCATCACGATAAAACACCTCTGTCTTCGTCACATTTGTGCCCGAGTCGGCACCCCAAACTTCGCGCATACAGCGCACAGGGCCGCAACGCTCACCCAAGATCACCGAGTTAGCCTCCCAGTTCACTTGCTCATCTTCGAAGCCAACTAAAGAAATAGTGGAGTCCGGCGACTGCTGAAACGCACGCCCCTTCCAACGATCAATAAGGTCAGGCCGTGAATCTTTGATAGCCGCCCAATTTGGCTTGTCTGTGCCAGGCGCTTTAATGCGGATATCGCGCACCATCCAACGGCCAGAGGCCTCCCAACGATAGGTATCAGTAGACACTACTACGCCATCGCGAGCAAAACGGTCATCCGACTCTTTTGCGCTGGCTGGCGTACCGTCTGGGCAAACTTTGCCTTTCAGGTTCTGACCATAACTTGTATTACTAACACCTAAGGCCTCAGGGTCATCTCGGCTAAAAAAGCTCTTATCGATCCACTGATCAGCATCTGCATTGCGCTTGAATTTAACGTAATGCTGGCCTTTAAATGATGAGCCACCTTCTTTTTGTACCAAATACACCACGCGCTCAGCTGTTGGATCAGCAACATCCATTAAGCGCACCATTTGTGTACTTTTCACGCCCGATGGCACTGTGCCAGGAGGAGCCATTTTGCCGGCGTCACTTGCCATAAAGACCACTTCATCATCCATGTCTAAACCAGGAATGGGATCTTTTTTCGCGTCTTCATACACGGCGTTGCAAACATTTGGATTGGTCTTGGTGGTGTTGTTTTTCTCCTCTCGATCATCCACTGGGTTCCAGCGCTCAATATCCCATGCATAGGTTAGTTCGGGGTCAGTGCCTGAATAGACAGAAAATGATGATCCCGAGTTTGCCAAGAAGAAGGTAAATTTCTCATCGACTTGTACTGGTATTTCTTCGAAGCCTGAACCATTCCATTTGTAGGCGGCAATCTCTTCTGTCGGCATGAGTACAGGGATTTGCGCCTCTGGAATGATGGGGTAAATAAACACACCGTTATGTGCATCTCGGACCTCACCAATACGCAATGGGTCGCGCAACACGTTGAGTGCCGACAGCGCCTCTGTTTCAGCAGACTGCCCGGTAATATTTGCCCCTGATGGGTAAGGATAGCCCTGCCCAACGGCAGGCAATGTGGACCAACCGAGCAGTTGAGCGCCCGTCATCACCACCGCCTCTGTATGGCGAGCTGGCTTTATGCTGGTAAGCGCTGTGATGGGGTCGTCCTGCAGACCAACAAAGCGGCCAACTCCATCCATAAAGCGCTCAAAAATAGCAACGGGGTCGCTGCCAGCACCGGCAGCACTGCTGCCAGCGGCGATCAAACTATCATCGCCAATAAACACGCTGGCAAAGCTCTCTCCTAAACCCGTCATAGCCGCAATAAATTGCTCGCCTGCAGCTGCTGGGTCGCCACTCAATAACGCCATTAGTGCGTTATTAAGAGAGGCGGTGAACTTAGCAATAGCACCGATAATGCCGGTGCCGTAGTCAGGTTCATCAGAACTGACAGCAGGAGGCTCACCACCACCAATGCCAGGCACAAGCAAAGCTGCATCCCCAGTAAAAGGCTGCTCTTGACCATCGGTCATCGGGCAATTTGCTGGCAGGCTTAGCAAATCAGTGTAAATAATGCGGCCGTCAGTGCGCATGAAGCGGGCTTTTTGGCAGCGCGCCATGATGCTATTGCGTGGATACTCGTGCGGGTCTTCACCGGCAAACGGTGGCGTGTTATCAGACGGTGGTGTTGGTGTTTTGCCGCCGTCATAGACAATCATTGCCGAGCCTGTGCCAGCGCCATACCCCGCTTTCGAGGGCATACTCAATGGCAGACCGAAATATGGCTCAGCATCGGGGTAGCGATCCGCCAAGAAGGCGTTGCGATCGACCGCACAGAAGCTGACATCACCAGAAGCACATTTAGCTGAGCGCTGATAATAAACATCAACGGTATCGGCACCTATCGTTCGCGCCATGACTTCGGCAGTGGTCATGCTGACCTGATGATCGCCAAATGCTGGATGCAGCAAGACATTTTTGGGCGGCAATGGCTGGCCATCAAGATCAGGCAAGGTGTGGTTAGGCTCGCCCAAGGTTATCGGTTGGCCATCGAGCATGACAGTGCTCACACCATCGCCTAAGTGCTGGGCATAGCCATTATTTTCAGCACGATCCCAGAGCATTTGCACCAGCCCTAATGTCAGCTGCTGATCAATGGTGTTGGGGTAGGATGGATAATAGACACGGGCATAGCCATCGAAGTCGACGCTGCGCTGTAAGAGCGTGCTGTAGTTCATGCCAGGCACGCCTAGAGCACCGCGATGGATGTCGGGCGATACTGCCACGACTACACCACCATCAATACCGCCTTGACTATTACCATCATAGAAAACATCACGGTTATCAATTAATGGCCGGCCATCCGGTGCCTGGAAGGCGGCATCTGTGATCAAGCCATTAGGGTCTTTCAGTAAGCGTCCCATGGCGACAAACTGCAAAATGCCCTGTTGCACACGATCAGATAAGGTCGGGAAACTCGACATATCTAGCAGCAATGTAAGGGCATTGACGACATCGCCAGGGCCCGACATGCCGACCCAATCGAGCGCGCAGAATGTGTAGTTATGCTCATTGCCGAATCGTCTCAGCTGGCCTTGGCCAACTTCGCTTTGACTGCCGAACAAACCATGGCCATAGAGCGACACTCGTGAAGGTCGTACATCATAGCTAGCGTTGTCAGCAACAGTCGCGCTGCCACTAAATGCCGCACGCGGAATATGGCACGTAAATGGGACATCCACCGTTGGCTGCAGAGGGAATGGCTTAGGTACGTCATATGGGCCGGGGGCTGGATTTTCGATGCCGTAGTAGAAGCGTCCGCCAATTTGCCGATCCAGCGTGCCAGAGCCTAGATCGCTAGTACTTAGCGGCCCCAAAGGTAGATCCGGCAAGGCGCTTAATTGTTCGGCGGGTAGCTGTGCCTTATCGATAAAGTTGGGCACGGTGATTTTGCCTTTAATAACGCGGGCAATGCAGTTATCCGTGTTACCTGCCGTGGTGCAATCATCTTTATCGGCGTTAAACGCATTGTCTTGCACGCTATCGATAGCGAAGTTAGGCAGCTTGTCTTTGAGCGTGGCATCGCGAATCGCTAACATACGCCCAGTTAGGCTGCGCTCACTAGCCACTGTGAAATCCCAAGCGCTATACAATGTTTCACGCTCAATAGCGGCATCACTTTCTAACTCTGTAAAAATTGCATCAAGCTCAGCGCAACGCTTCCCTACCACTGGAATAGCGCGGAGAGGGCTATCGCTAGTGTCTCGGCACAATGAGAAGCCTGCAGTTGACGCAATGACCTCACCGCTCGCATCTCTTAAGTCGCGCAGTGCAACAATGTAGCGGTGCCCTTCCTCAAAGTTAATGCCTGGGCGAATCATCAAAGCAGGCCCTGGATCACTTGTTGGATCCAGGGCATCCACTGCAGACACTACTGGCTTAATTGCGCCATTACAGCTATCTCGGAAGGTTTGGATTGCCTCGGCTAGCTCTGCAGAGTCTGCCAATTCGGCCACTGTTTGCACGGGCCCGGGCAAGTCACACGAAGTGTAGCGTGTTCGATTATTGTCAATTTCTGCCCAAACGAGAT
>JBFJJU010000100.1:0-7968 GCA_041612115.1 Perlucidibaca sp. | reverse complement strand
GGCAAAAAACTCATGGCCGCCTGTGCAGATACCGTCAAGCGCTTATCGCTGGAGCTCGGCGGTAATGCGCCATTTATTATCTTAGAAGACGCTGATTTGGATGCGGCAGTAATCGGTGCCTTGGCGTCGAAATATCGCAATGCCGGACAAACCTGCGTCTGCGCCAATCGCTTCTTAGTGCATGAGAAAATCTATGAGGCCTTTGCCAATAAGCTAAAAGCGGCGGTTGAGAAATTCGTTGTCGGCGACGGCACCAGTGAAGGCACAAGCATCGGCCCGCTCATCAATGCCGCTGCCGTTGATAAGGTCGAGCGTTTAGTGAATGAAAGCGTTGCCGCTGGCGCACAACTGACCTTAGGTGGTGCGCGCCATGCACTGGGCGGTAACTTCTACCAACCAACTGTACTCATCGAGGTCAGCAATGACATGCCTATCGCCCAACAAGAAAGCTTCGGCCCGGTTGCCCCACTGATTCGCGTGCACGATGCCGATCATGCGGTAGCCTTGGCCAATGCTACCCGCGCCGGCCTCGCCGCCTATTTATATGGCCGCGACTTGAAGCAGCTCTGGTCGGTTGCCGAGCGCTTAGAGTACGGCATGGTCGGCATTAACGAAGGCATTATTTCTAACGAAATGGCGCCATTTGGCGGCATGAAAGAATCTGGTCTGGGTCGCGAAGGCTCGAAGTACGGCCTCGATGAATATCTGGAAACGCAGTACTTATGCTTAGGTGGCATGAGCGAGCGCTAATGCCTGAGCAGGGCAACGGCGTGCTTGTTTGCATGCCAGTTGCCCAGTGAGTTAGCAAGCAGAGGCTCTGAAGGAGGCAGTCATGGTCAATATCAAACGCGTTTATGAAGCAGCAAGCACTGAAGATGGTCGCCGTATTTTTGTCGATCGCTTGTGGCCGCGCGGAATGCATAAGCAAGACCTCTGCTTCGATGATTGGTACAAAGACGCAGCGCCTAGCGCTGCTCTACGTAGTTGGTATGGCCATCGAGCCGAACGCTTCGCAGAGTTCAGCCAGCGCTACCAGCTAGAGCTCAACGCCGAACCAGCGCACTGGATGAATTTGCTCGGCATGGCTCAAGATGGCCCCATCACGTTACTGTTTGCCGCGCGCGACCCTGATACCAGCCATGCTCGCGTGCTCGCCGACTTTCTTGAGGATGCCCTCGATAAGCAGCAAGATCTCAGCTCGTCGGTGTGTTACGCCAGCCAATTTCCACAATAATCACTTCTGGCGCTTAGCCGGCTTTGCCATCAGGCCTCGGGGTGAGCAAAATCTTGCTATAGCGCAGTAAAAACAGGCCGAAAGCCGCGCTCCATAATGCCGCTGCCAGCCACAATGCAAACGGCAGATCAAGCCAATTCAACGCCGCTGCTAAGCGCACTAGTACAGCCGCTGTCACTAAAATATAAATCCACACGCCACCGCTCGGTAAGCGCAAAGCTCGTCCGGTATGCCCCATGCAAACACGCGTCATCACTCCTAAAATCATGGTTCCCATCGCACCGGCACCAAGCGCATGCAACCAAACATTTGCCGGCAACATGCCCACTGTCGTACAGGCGAATAGCAGATAGCCCATGGCCACCCAAAGCTGACCAAGCTGCAGCACCCACAGCAATGGCTCGCCGCGCACCCAGAACACGCGCCATTGCGCAAGTCTCGCTAATGTCACAGCGGCTGCAGCAAGCGCAAGAGCGCCTGCAAATGGCGATGGCTGAGCAAAGAGCGCCTGCATTAGCACCAGCGTTACCGCAAAAATTAAACCCCAACGATCTAGCCTCTCATGGCTAGCAATAGCAGAGGCCTGCGGCACATTCATACGCAGCCAATTGTTAGTAAAGGCCGGCGTAATACGCCCGCCCACCACCAAAATCAATGCAGCAGCTAAGAGAATTTGTGCATGTAAAAAGCGAGCATGACCAAAGACATGAAAGCTCAAGTCGAGCAACCAGAAAAAGCCGATGCCGCAGACTAAAACCAACTGACGCTTCTGCTTTGCGCGCCATATTTTGATGCCAAAAAAGGCCGCTACCATTGGCATAAAGGCCAAGTCGACAATAGCTGCCAGAGTCTCCATGCCATGACCAAAGCCCATCGCGAGACGTCCCAGCAGCCAAAGCAACCACAGCATGAGCAACTGATGGCGTGGTGGTGGCGACGTGCCCGTCCAATTGCACACGGCGGTGAGCAGGAATCCAGCTATTGCCGGATATAAAAATGCCGCCAACATTTCATGCTGATGCCATAGCAATGCCGGCATTGCTAGTGATACATCAGCGCCTTGCGTAAGCACGTACACCCATGCCGGAACCAACACAAAAGCCATGAACGCCGAGCTCAAAAAGAACAGACGAAATGGGTGAGCCAGTACCGCAAAACGATCGTTCATTAATGGCATGTGACTGCTCGTATAAAATGAGATGTATGCCGCTAGTTTAGGAGGCACTGCGCATACATTACTAGCAGCGTCCGCACCTAAAACAACTATCTCAAGCTAGCGCATGGCTTGATGCCGCTCTAAGCTAGGCTTCGTTATTATCGCCTGAGCACTACACTATGCCGCAACCAATCAACACACCACCGCTACTAAAAATTTTAGGCTGCGACTTACCTATCATGCTTGCCGGCATGGGCGGCGTGGCTAGGCATGAGCTGGCAGCTGCGGTGTGCAACGCCGGTGGTTTTGGTGTGATGGGCATGGTGCGTGAGCCCGTGGCGCTCATTCAGCGCGAAGTAAATGCGCTACGCCAGCTCACTAGCGCACCGTTTGCCATCAACCTCATCCCTGCTTCATGTAACAAGGCTATGCTGGATGAGCAAATCGCTGCCTGCCTAGCGCTTGATGTAACTCACTTTGTTTTGTTTTGGGAGGTCGATACCGACCTGGTTCGCTACCTAAAAAGCCTAGGCAAAATCGTGATTCATCAAGTCGGGCATCAACGCGATGCGGATGCCGCACAAGCAGCAGGTGCCGACGCGCTTATTGTGCAAGGCCACGAGGCTGGAGGTCATGTCCGCGGCTTAACATCGACACTGTCGCTACTGCCGCAAATTATCGCGAATTGTGATGTGCCCGTGGCTGCCTCTGGTGGCATTGCCAGCGGCCAAGCTTTAGCCGCAGCCATGCTCATGGGTGCACAAGGCGCGAGTCTAGGCACGGCATTTTTGGCGACGCACGAAGCTAATGCGCATCAACATCACAAGCAGCGCGTATTGGCGGCGCAAGCCGAAGACACTATTTACACCACGCAATTTCACCGCAACTGGCGTGAGTCAGGCCCGGTGCGCGTGCTTGCCAATGCGGTAACACGAGGCGAATACGATAGCGCCGATAGCGAGCTGGTCATTGGTCAACAAGATGATCAACCGGTGTATGTCTTTTCAACCGACTCCCCGCTCACTGGCGCATCCGGAAAGCTCGATGATATGGCGCTGTATTGTGGTCAATCGTGCAGCCAAATTACGCAACTGTGCAGTGCCAAAGAGCGTATTGAACAGATCATGCTTGAAGTTAATCAGTGTTTGTCCCGTGTATGATTTGCACGGTATCGCTACTCAGCATGTCGGCTATCGTATAGCCCGCTATAGACTCTAGATACTTCTCCTACGCGCCTTAAGCCGAACACCTCTGATATCCCCTATATCCACCTTGACTGGAACTGAGCATGGCAATACCATAAACATGCATTTAAATTGAATGTTTATGGTATTGCTAGGAGCCCTAGATGCTTACAACCGAAACAAAGTCCGTCGTTCAAAGCACAATTCCATTGCTCCAAGAGCATGGATTAGAAATCACATCCACCTTTTACCAGCTGCTATTTGAAAAAAACCCAGAGCTTCTGGATATCTTTAACAGCAGCAATCAACGTGACACATCACAGTCACGCGCCCTAGCCGATGCTGTCGTGGCCTACGCCGCAAACATTGACAACTTAGAGGCGCTACTGCCCGCCGTCGCTCGCATTGCCAATAAACATGCAAGTATCGGAATTAAAAATGAGCATTACCCCTTAGTTGGTGTCAGCTTGCTTGCCGCCATTCAACACGTACTAGCACTACCCGACGAGCATCCAGCCTTAACCGCATGGGGACAAGCATACGGCGTACTGGCAGATGTATTTATTCATGCTGAAAATACCTTATACGAAGCGAGCGCTACAGCAGATGGTGGTTGGCAAGGCTATAGAGCATTTGTCATTGATGAAGTCAGGCAAGAAACGCCGGAAGTAATGTCACTGATACTCTCGGCTAAAGATGGCAAAGCTGTGAAGCGCTTTTTGGGCGGCCAATATGTCAGCGTCAAACTCACAGGTGACGATACCAACCATGATGAAATACGCCAATACTCGCTATCTGACTGGTCGGATAACTATCGTCTAACTATTAAGAAAGAAGCGAAAGGGCAGGTTTCAAACAGCCTGCACAGCAAATCAGTTGGCGATGAGATTCTTCTCAGCCCACCTTATGGCGAGTTCAATTTAAATACAGCGGCTAGAAAGCATGTGTTTATCTCTGGCGGTGTCGGCATTACGCCGCTTTTCACCATGGCGAAACAAGCTATTTCTCTAGGCTTAACTAGCGATCAACTGCAATTTATCGAATGTTGCCGTGGTGCTGAGCACCAGATATTTAAATCTGAACTACGCGCACTTGCCGACAATCGCTCACTTCAGCTCAAGCAGGCATTTGAGCACGGTGAAGGTGGAGACTTTAGTGGTCGACTAACAAGCGACGTATTGAACGCATGGCTTAATGACAAATCAGCCGATGTCTACTTCTGCGGGCCGCTGCCATTTATGTCGCAGCTCAAAAGCCTATTAAATGCCATTGGGTTCACCGACGATAAGCTTCACTACGAGGTGTTTGGGCCAACGACAAACCTCTGATGCAGCAAGCAGTAAAGCACTTCTCCAAGCCACGATGGTTCATCGTGGCATTTTTTGTGGGTACCATTCTTACACTTATCAACAACTACGACCTGATGTTTGCAGGCCACTGGGGTAAAGTTGACGCATTCAAAGTCTCACTCACCTATGTTGTACCCTATTTGGTCTCAAGTATTTCAGCGTGGTTAACACTGAGGCAGAATGACGCCGTGAAATAATTTAATAGCAAAGAAGTGCAGAGTGACTAAAGCCCAGACCACAGAACACACCCCAATGATGCAACAGTATTTACGCATTAAAGCCGAGCACCCCAGTGAGCTGGTGTTCTATCGCATGGGCGATTTTTACGAGCTATTTTTTGATGACGCAAAAAAAGCCTCTCGCCTGCTCGACATCACGCTAACGGCGCGCGGCAAATCAGGGGGCGCACCGATAGCCATGGCCGGCATTCCCTATCACGCCGCCGAAAACTATATCGCCCGCCTCATTCGTCATGGCGAATCGGTGGTGGTTTGCGAACAAGTTGGTGAAGCTGGTGCGCAAAAAGGCCCAATGGAGCGCCAAGTCGCACGCGTGGTAACACCGGGCACGGTTAGCGATGATGCCTTTCTAGATGAGCGCCGCGACACCTTGCTCGCCGCACTCGTTTGCCTTAATGAACGCTGGGGCTTGGCCTATCTAGACATGTCTAGCGGCCGCTTCAATGTGCAAGAGCTCAGCGACATTGATTCTGTACTAGGCGAGCTAGCGCGTATTCAGCCAGCCGAGTTGCTCTACCCCGAAGATGTGGCTTGGCGCGTCCAGCTCGAAGGTCTGCGCGGCCTGCGTGGGCGATTGCCATGGCACTTCGATCGTGACAGTGGCCATCGTCAGCTTTGCCAGCAATTCGGCGTGCATGACCTGCAAGGTTTTGGCTGTGAAGCCATGCCTAGCGCCATTGCCGCCGCCGGCGCCTTGCTCGTTTATGCCCGTGAAACCCAGCGCAATGCCCTGCCGCATTTGCGTGGCATCCAGGTCGATAACGCCAAAGATACACTACAACTCGACGCCGCAACTCGGCGCAATCTCGAAATTACCCATACCCTTGCGGGAGATACACGCAGCACGCTAGCCGGTATTCTCGACCAAACTCGCTCGGCTATGGGCAGTCGCTTATTACGGCGCTGGCTGCATCAGCCTATTCGCGTGCGTGAAACGCTGCTGTGGCGCCAACAAGCCATCGATGAACTCATCGCTGACCATGCCTGGGATGAACTCAGCCAACCGCTAGCTGATATGGGCGACGGTGAACGTGTGCTTTCGCGGGTGGCATTGCGCAGCGCTCGGCCTCGCGATCTTGCCCGCCTGCGTGACTTGCTTGCACTCATTCCAGATTTTGCGCAATGGTTAAGCACTCGCCAATCCACACGCTTACAGGCACTCGCCGGCAACATCACACCACAACCCGCGCTGGCAGATCTTTTACAACGAGCGGTAGTTGAAGCGCCGCCTGCTGTGTTGCGCGATGGCGGCGTCATCGCCGATGGCTTCGATGCCGATCTCGATGAATTGCGCGGCCTCAGCACCAACGCCGGCGATTATCTGCTGGCATTGGAGGCCAAAGAGCGCGAAGCCTCTGGCATTGCCGCACTAAAAATTGGCTATAACCGCGTCAGTGGCTATTACTTCGAGCTCTCGCGGCTGCAAGCAGAGCAAGCCCCGGCACATTTTATTCGCCGCCAAACGCTGAAGAATGTCGAGCGCTACATCACGCCCGAGCTCAAAGCCTTCGAAGATAAAGCGCTGTCGGCATCGGCCCGAGCCTTGGCACGCGAAAAACAGCTGTTTGAAGACTTGCTCGATGCCATCATCGTCGAACTCACGCCGCTGCAAGCGCTCTGCGAGTCACTAGCCGAGCTAGATGCACTAGTCTGCCTCTCCGAGCGCGCTGATACGCTGAACTGGGCAAAGCCAACTCTGATCGACGAGCCCGGCATAACCATCGAAGCCGGCCGTCACCCCGTCGTTGAGCGCTTGCTCAGCGAGCCCTTCACCGCCAATGATCTTCGCCTCGACAACGAGCAGCGCATGTTGGTGGTCACTGGCCCGAACATGGGCGGTAAATCCACCTATATGCGGCAAACCGCGCTCATTGTGCTGCTAGCTCATATTGGCAGCCATGTGCCCGCCAGCGCCGCTAGCATTGGCCCTGTCGATCGCATCTTCACGCGTATTGGCTCATCAGACGATCTCGCCTCCGGCCGCTCCACCTTTATGGTCGAGATGACTGAAGCCGCCACTATCCTGCATAACGCAACGCCGCACAGCTTAGTCATCATGGATGAAATAGGCCGTGGCACCAGCACTTTCGACGGCCTCTCGCTAGCGTGGGCGGCAGCGGAGTATCTGGCCATGCAGTGCCGCTCCTTAAGCCTCTTCGCCACGCACTATTTTGAGCTTACGGCACTACCTGACTTACTCGATGGTGTCGCCAACGTGCACTTAGCCGCTGCAGAGCACGATGGCCATGTGGTGTTTTTACATTCAGTGAAACCAGGGCCCGCTAGCCAAAGTTACGGCCTGCAAGTGGCACAGCTCGCTGGGGTCCCGGCTGAAGTCATTAACCGAGCTCGTGAACGCTTAGCCCTACTCGAATCGCAAAGCGTGAGCCTGCGCTATAGCGAGCCGCTTGCCAGCACGGCTTCGGCTAAAGTAGCTACGGCAACACCGCGCGACACCACTCGTCAGTCAGCCTTACGCAACGACAACCCCCAAGCAGACTTGTTTGCCACCCGCCAACCTAGCGATGTGGAGCTGTCGTTACGCCAGATCGATCCAGATAGCCTGAGCCCGCGCGAAGCGCTTGAGCTGATTTATGCACTGAAAAAACAACTGTAGCCATCATCACTATCAGTGCTGCTGATGGAATTACTCAGCATGAGTCAATTGCCACACTGATGCTGCAACAGTAAACTAGCCGCCATTAGTCATTAGTCACCGGGATTGCTTAACCATGACATTCGTCGTTACCGAAAACTGCATCAAGTGCAAATATCAAGACTGCGTGGAAGTGTGCCCAGTAGACTG
>JBFJJU010000099.1:0-7969 GCA_041612115.1 Perlucidibaca sp. | reverse complement strand
CCACTGCCTAAGCTGGTATACGTAAGTCAGTATCTGAGCTACTGCAAGATAGAGGCCAGATGGGATCTCTTTATCTAAATCAGTGCTAGCGAACAGGGCTCGAGCTAGTCGAGGTGATGCCACCAAAGGTACTTGATTGGCTTTTCCTAAGGCACGAATGCGCGCTGCAACTTCATCAGCGCCCTTCGCAACAACTATCGGTGCACCGCCGCCAGACTCGCGATAGCTCAAAGCAACGGCAAAATGCGTAGGGTTGGTGATGATGACATCGGCTTTGGGCACATGATCCATCATGCGTCGGCGCGCAGCCGCCTGCTGCATTTCACGGATTTTACCCTTCACCTCTGGGCGACCATTTGCCTCTTTATTCTCATCCGTAATCTCTTGATGAGACATCTTTAACTGCTTGTTAAAGCTGAATATTTGCCATGGCACATCGATCAGCGCAATCACTAATAATGGCAGGCTAACGATGAGAAAAAACCACAGCAGCATGCCGCCACTTTGACGCATCGCCTGCTCTGGCGAGTGTCGGCTTAAATCTAGAATAGAGGGCGTAAGATAGCTCAATAGGCCATACGCGGCGGCGCCAATAAACACGACTTTGAGCATGGACTTACCCAGCTCTACCAAGCTTTTAGCGGAAAAAACCTTACCTAAACCAGTAATGGGATTGAGCTGATCGAGCTTGAGACTGAGCTTAAAAGTCCAGCCTCCAAGAGCAATCGAGGATACTAAGGCGGCAGCAAAGCACAGCGCCATCAGTGGCCACATCAGCAAAAGCCCCTCCACGAGCAGACCATAGAATAAACTGGGCATAAGCTCGGGGTCAGGACTTGCTAAAACCGACGGAGAAAGCGCTACCGTCAATAAATTGGCGAGGTCGCGCCCGATTTGCGGGCCCCAAGCAAAAAGACCAGCTGCGGCGGCGATCGTAACCATGGCCGTTGAGAGCTCTTTGGAGCGCGGAACCTGACCTTTCTGTCGAGAGTCTTCGCGCTTTTTCGGAGTCGCCTCTTCGGTCTTTTCCTGACCGTCTTCACCGGACACTGGCGGCCTCCATCAATACACCACCCTGTGCTAGAGCTGCGTTTAAGAGGCCTTCAAGCGCTGGCGCTATTGATGGTAAAACCTGCCAAACGACGATAAAACCAACCATCATGGTGAGCGGGAAGCCTACCGCAAATAAGTTCATCGAGGGCGATGAGCGACTGATCACACCCATGGCAATTTGCACGACAAGCAAAGCCAATACCGCCGGCATGGCAATACGCATGGCAGCGCCGAACATGCCGCTAATGCCTTTTAATAGCTGCTGAGCTGCATCTGGTGTGATCGACAAAGTGCCCGGCGGCCAGGTAATAAAGCTTTTCATCAAGAGTTCAAGAAAGGCCAAATGGCCATCGAGCGCCATAAACAGCAGCAGCGTGATGAGCATCAAAAACTGACCCAATACCGGCACTGGCGTGCCCTGCTGCTGATCAATCAAGGTGGCAAAGCCTAGGCCCATGCCAGTAGCAATTAAGGAGCCGGCGAGCATGACCGCCTCAAAGGTGAGCTGAACCAAAAAGCCTAGGCAAATGCCAATCAACAGCTCATTGGCCGCCATTAATATGCCGCTGGCAGAGAAGGGGTTAAAGTCGTTTACGGGGGTACCCGCCTGCGTCAACACCATGGGAGCGATCAGCGTGCTTAAAACGACGGCAATGAAGATACGAAACTGCCCAGGCACGCCTTTGCCACTAAACAGCGGTGCCGACAAAATAGCGCCACTGATGCGGCAAAAAGGCAGCCAAAAGGCTGCCAGCCAGCTCAGAAGTTGCGCTTCATTGACGGCGAAATTCATCGCCCTAGCCCACTAAGTCGGGGATCATTTGAATCAATTCGCGCGTGTAATCAACCAGTGTTCGTAGCATCCAAGGTCCAGTCAGGCCAAGCACCACAATCAACACAATGAGCTTAGGAATAAAGCTTAGTGTCATGTCTTGAATCTGCGTTGCCGCTTGGAACATACCGATAATCAAACCCGCCGCCAATGCTGCCAGTAGTAAAGGAGCTGCCAACAAAACCGTCACCATAATGGCTTGGCGGCCAATCTCAATGACCGTATCTGGCGTCATGGCGTGGCTCCCATATGAAAGCTTGCTGCCAACGAGCCCATTATCAGACTCCAGCCATCAACCAAGACAAACAACATGATTTTGAACGGCAATGAAATCATCATCGGCGACAGCATCATCATGCCCATAGACATCAAAACACTGGCAACCACGAGGTCGATAACCACGAAGGGAATGAACAAAAGAAAGCCAATTTGAAAGGCTGTTTTCAGCTCACTGGTAAGAAATGAGGCCATGAGAATGGTGAATGGCACGTCATCGGGAGTCGCCATCGGGCCTACACCGGCGATCTCGGCAAACATCGCGATGTCATCCTCGCGAGTCTGCTTCAGCATAAATACACGAAATGGCTCGAAGCCTTTTTCCACCGCTGGCACAAAGGTCAGCTCATCATTCATATACGGAACAACCGCTTCGGTATAGGCCTGACTCAGCACCGGGCTCATAATAAACAGCGTCAAAAATAAAGCGGCACTAAGCAGCACTTGGTTTGATGGTGCCTGCCCTGTACCCAAGGCTTGGCGCAAAATACCAAGCACAATGATGATGCGAGTGAACGCGGTCATGCCGAGCAAAATAGCCGGCAGCAGCGTTAGCGCGGTCATGATCGCTAGCAGTTGTAGCGATACCGAGTAATCGCCCGAGCTTGAGGTGCTAACGCCAGGAATACCGGTCGGCGCGGCCATTGCCAGTGAAGGCAACAGCATCAATAGCGCTAGAAAAATATAGGTTTTTTTAGCCGGCAATGCGCCTGCCGAGCTCATGACGACGCTCCAGGACGACGCAGACCTTGAGCGGCTAAAACACTACGTAAATGCGTCATAAAATCTGGGGACGTCTGCAGTAATGAGTCGTTCTCATCGGCTTGTTCTGGACTCGGCCCCTGCCAGGTATGTAAGGGTCGAATATTGCCTGGGGTGCAGCCAATCAGCACGTTTTCATCACCAACTCTGAGTAAAATCACGCGCTCTTTTAAGCCCAATGATAGTTGCGCTGTGACTTGCAAAGCGCCTTCGCGCGGCGCTTGGATTTTTTGAAAGCGCCGAATCATCCATGCCGCCGCCAAAAGCAGCGCCACAACAAAGCTTAAGCCCAGAAATACCGAGAGCACATTGCCCGCTGATAACGGATCTTTAGGCAAATTAGCTGCTGGAGCCGCTTGCGCCATCAAAGGCAGAGCAAGCCATGCGCCAATGAGCGAATAAAAAAGCGAGTGGCGCACTATCATAGAAGGTCCTTATTATTCTTAATGAAGGCGGCGAACGCGCTCTTCAGGGCTCACGACTTCGGTCAGCATGATACCGAATTTGTCTTTTACAACGACAATTTCACCGCGCGCAACCAATGTGCCATTGACCAATACATCGAGCGGCTCACCGGCCATTCGGTCGAGTTCGATAATCGCGCCTTGGCTGAGCTTGAGCAAGTCGCTAATGCTCATGCGAGCCCGACCAACCTCAATCGACACAGTCACACTGACATCTAAAATCATGTCCAGATTAACGTTAGGTGCGCTATTGGCAGCAGCCGCTGGCTGGCTCTGCAATTCGCCAAAGGCGGCGGCTTGAATATCATCTGCTTGGAATTCGTTGTTACTCATGGCTATAGCTCCACTGTTTAATGGCTTAATCGCGGCGGCGTAGGGCCGGATAAATATGTTTAATTTTGGCCGATAGCTGGCCTTGATGCGTACCAAAGCTCGCCGTCATTAAAGGCTGACCTTCAAGTTGAATCGTCACTTGTGATGGGTTATCGATAGGCAAAATATCGCCAACCTGCAAATTACAAACGCGCTTTAAACTCACTTTGCTATCACCGAGTCTGGCCACTAAAGACAGCTGACTCTCGATTAGACCCGCCATCAGGCGTGTGCGCCACTGCTCGTCATGCTCCTGCCTTGTGGTACGAACAACACCGCCCAAGCTATCGCGAATCGGATCAATGGCCGCCCAAGGTACTACCGACAAAAGCTCGGCCTCATGTGCGCCAACTTGCACGGTAAAGCGCGTCACCATTAAGGTGTCCGATTGCTGTAATTCATCGACAAAACGAAAATCATGGTAATGCTCGTCAATGACTGGATTGATGTCGACAGCGGTATGCCAAGCAGCCGTTATCGCGGGCATCAGGCTTTCAGTTAAGCGCTCCATAAAGCGCGACTCTGATGGCGAAAAATCTTGGGCGCGTACATGCTGCGAACGACCGCGGCCACCATAGAAATGATCAACTAGCGTGAACACCAGCTCGGCTTCAAAGGCTAAGTAAATGGGGGATCCTAAGGGCTCAGCACGCATGCTAACGATATATGCTGGCGCTGCAGTACTGCGCATAACCTCAGCAAACTTCATCACGGCAATACGATCAGCGCGAATATTATCTACGCTAGGAACCCATTGGCGCATTTGCTGCTTAATGCCTTCAGCCAAGCTCGATTGCACTTGTGACAAGGCCGGAATCAGTCGCGACACTGCATATTCTTGGCTAGCAAAGTCGTACTTTTCACCGCCACCACGAACATCATCCGTGCTATCGGTGATCAGGCCATCGGCGCCCTCTCCGATTAGTGCATCAAGCTCTTCTTGCTCCAGAATATCGCCCATGATGAGCTCCTTATTGCACCACTAGTTTGGTGAAATAAACGGCCTCAACACCGCCAGTACCGGTATCGGTAGTTAGCACTTCATTGATCTTATTCAGCAATGCGGCTTGCAGCGCCAAACGACCTGCAGGCGTGCCGATCGACTCACGGTTTTGCGCACTCAACAGCAGTAGCACGTCATTACGAATGTGTGGCATGGCTTTGGTGGCGCGATCGACCACTGATGAGTCGCGATACATCAGATTAATTTCAACTTGCAGAAATCGAGTGGCGAAGCCATCTTCAATGTTGACGGTAAATGCCGGATCCATCGGCAAATAGGCAGCAGCGGCTTTCACTGGCTCAGGTGCAGCTTCCGTTGCATTTGCGGCCGTATGGCCACCAAAAGCACCGGTAACAAATAACGTGCCGCCAATGGCAGCCGCCAGTAGCACGGCAACGCCTACCCCAATCATGACCATTTTTTTCATTTGCCAATTCCTACTAAGTGCTCGCCTTGTGGGCGCGAATACTAGTGAATAAGCAAATGCTGTGCCATGTTACTTAAGTTAATACTTTCAAGTGCTTAGGATTAAATTTCGGGTGATGGCAGCATCGTCAAATAATTGGCAAAGCAATATCGTCAGGATTTTGACCCTTGCGCATCAACCAGCGCCACAAGGCGGTTTAGCACGCGCACACTCAAGTCTTCTGGAGAGCCTTGCTCATCCACTACGCCAAGCTCAAATGCAGCTCGTGGCATACCATAAACCACTGAACTGGCTTCATCTTGCGCAAAACAATAGGCGCCAGATGCCTTCATTGCAGCCATGCCTTTTGCACCATCGCGACCCATGCCGGTTAGCAATACTGCTGTCGCATTTTTCCCTAAAACCTCGGCAGCGCTATTAAATAAAACATCTACTGAAGGCCGATGTCTATTTACCTCGGGTGCATCGGAAAGCACGATTTTATAGCTGCCACCAGTCACACGCTCGAGCACGATATGCGCATGCCCCGGTGCAATATAGACACAACCTGGTCGTATCACATCACCTGCAGTAGCCTCTTTGATATGCACTTCACATTCGTTATTTAGGCGCGTAGCAAAGCGCTGTGTAAAGCCCTCAGGCATGTGCTGAACAATCAAAACCGGCGGTGTATTGATAGGCAAACCAGTAACAAAACGTTTGATAGCTTCAGTGCCACCCGTAGATGCACCTAAGCAAATAATATGATTCAGCGGAAACTTTCGCTTCGGATCTATTGTGGGTCTTGCACTCGAAAGCGTTGGCTCTACACGCTTGAATTGATGCCCCGCCTCTGCGGCTTGGCGAATTTTCTGCGTAATCTCAGTAGCCATTTGGTTTAGATCGGCGCGACCCTTTAACTGGCGCTTACTAATGAAGTCCATTGCACCTAAATCCAACGCATGCAAAGCCAGATCAGAGTCGGCATCGCCGGCACTTGAAATCATCAACACCGGCAATGGATTTAAGCGCATTAGGCGCTCGAGAAAACTAATGCCATCCATGCCCGGCATTTCAACATCAAGCGTGACTACGTCTGGCTGCAGCTCCCGAATAAGCTGGCGCGCAGTGGCCGTTTCTGGCGCAGTCGCAATCACGCGCATATCGGGCTGACGATTAATGATTTCTGACAATAACAGGCGCATTGCCGATGAGTCATCGACGATCAAGACTCGAATGGGCTGAAGTGATGCAGATTTAGCCAAATTAGCGGAAGCCATACGCAATACCTTAATATCTTAAATTGGCTCGATATGCCTGCTCAATTCGAGCAACTTTTGGGTTGTAGTCGGTTTTCATTTTTCGCATCATCACGCGGCCGCTGTCGGGGAAGAAATACAGCTTTCTAGGAAACACATCACCTAGATTACACGCGCTAATTGGGATGCCTCGATCTTCTAAATACTGCAAGACAAAGGCGGCGTTATCGTCACCAATATCACTGGCATTAAAGCCACGCAGGACTCGTCCACCGCCAAATACTTTTGCTTCTAATGACTGCTTCATTGCGCCTTGGGCGAGTACTCGCTCAATTAATGTATCCATGGCAAATTGACCATAGCGCATGCAGTCAACTGCTTCGCCGCACTCATTCGAGCTAGCCGCCAGCATAAAGTGATTCATGCCGCCAATACGCGTCACTGGATCCCAAATAACAGCCGACACGCATGAGCCTAGTACCGTGGCAATGATCACCTCACCGCTGGCGACAAAAAACTGCCCCGGCATGATCTTGATGATTTCTCGCTTAAACTGATGATCAAAAAATCTCGAGGTAGCAAGAAATTCTTCACCAACTGCAGCGTCATATCGCGGGCGGCGCCGCGGAGAGGCCACGGCAAATCACCCAGCCGATGAGCGCGGTAGCTGGCGCTCATATACTGTTTTGCCTTTTAGGCGGAAAAGATCATTTAAGTGCAATAAAGACTCAGAATGCCCAACAAATAACTGAGAGTTAGCATTCATATAAGGCGTGAACTTCTCCAATACCTTACGCTGTGTATCTTTATCGAAATAAATCAACACATTACGGCAAAATAGCGCATCGAAAATGCCCTGAATAGGCCATTGCGTATCAAGCAGGTTGAGTGGCTTAAAAGTCACTAACTCACGCACCTCAGGCCGCACACGCACCATGCCTTCATTGCTGCCTTTGCCACGCATAAAGTAGCGTAAATATTTAGGGTCTAGCTTCTCAATACGATCAGATCGATACACACCGGCGTCTGCTTTCGCTAAGACACTGGTGTCAATATCAGTGGAAATGATTTCCACTGGCGGCTTTTTGCCGAAAACCTCTAAGGCCGTCATCGCTAGAGAGTAAGGCTCCTCGCCTGTCGACGCAGCACTACACCATATGCGAAAAGGCCGACTTTTATCTGTGTGCGAGCGCATCAAAGACTCAAGGATGGGGAAGTGATAATCCTCGCGGAAAAATGCCGTTAAGTTGGTGGTTAGGCTGTTAACAAAAGCCTCCCACTCTTCCGGATTTTTTTCCACCAGCTGTAAATACTCGCGAAATGTTTGCGTTCCAGTTGCGCGCAAGCGGCGAATAATTCGTGAATACACCATGTCTTGCTTGGTGTCGGCCAGGTTGATGCCGGCATGATCATAAATCAGTTTTTTTACTTGGCGAAAATCACCTTGATTAAAGGCAAATCCAGCCTCCTTTCCATCAATGGTAACAACTCGCTCATTATTTGCTTTCACGACCCGCATCTCCTTGTCGCGCTGACCACGCT
>JBFJJU010000098.1:0-8022 GCA_041612115.1 Perlucidibaca sp. | reverse complement strand
TTCTGGCGACGCCAGACCAATGCGGATGCGATCGAATTCTTCGACCACCTGACCTTGGTTGCGTAGTTGGCTGAGCAGATCTTTCAAGGCAATTCTCCCAAAGCAACATGTGAAGGTGGTGACCAAGTTGGCCACCACCACACGTCAGGCTTATTCGTTGTCCAATTCCATATTGATACCCAGCGAGCGAATTTCTTTCACCAATACGTTGAAAGACTCCGGCATACCTGGGTCCATGCGGTGATCGCCATCGACAATATTCTTGTAGACGCGCGTACGACCATTCACATCGTCGGACTTCACGGTGAGCATTTCTTGCAGGGTGTAGGCGGCGCCGTAGGCTTGTAACGCCCAGCACTCCATCTCCCCGAAACGCTGACCACCGAACTGTGCTTTACCGCCCAATGGCTGCTGCGTGACCAGCGAGTAAGAACCCGTTGAACGCGCATGCATTTTGTCATCGACCAAATGGTTGAGCTTGAGCATATACATATAGCCAACCGTTACTTGGCGATCAAAACGCTCGCCGGTACGACCGTCATACAGCCATTGCTGACCATTTTCGTTGAGGCCCGCGAGCTTCAGTAAAGATTTGATTTCGTTCTCATGCGCACCGTCGAATACCGGCGTTGCGATGGGCACACCACCACGCAAGTTTTTCGACATGGCGAAGATCTCGTCATCCGTCATCGAGCTAAGGTCTTCTTGCTGGCCACCGACGCCGTTGTAAATTTGATCCAAGTATTTACGCAGATCGGCAGCTTTACGCTGCTCATCGAGCATTTCGCCGATGCGCTGACCCAAGCCTTTAGCCGCCCAGCCCAAGTGAGTCTCAAGAATCTGACCAACGTTCATGCGCGATGGAACGCCAAGCGGGTTGAGCACGATATCAACGGGTTCGCCATGTTCATCATGTGGCATGTCTTCGACAGGCATGATGATAGAGACAACGCCCTTGTTACCGTGACGACCGGCCATTTTGTCACCAGGCTGAATGCGACGCTTCACAGCCAAGTAAACTTTAACAACCTTCAACACGCCATGAGCTAGGTCATCACCAGTCATGATTTTGCGCTTCTTATCTTCGAACTTTGCTTCGATGTCTGCTTGGCGCTCAGCCAAGAACGTTTGTGCACGCTCAAGCTGTTCGGCAATAGCATCATCGGCAGGACGAATCTCAAACCATTGCGCTAGATCCAACTCAGCCAAATCAGTTTCGGTGATTGCTGAACCTTTTTTCAGGCCAGCGCCGCCGTTAACTTTTTGACCAAGCAAGACTTCATGCAAACGAGCAGAAGTCGCTTCTTCGAAGATTCGATACTCTTCTTTTAAGTCTTTGCGGTAGTCATTGAGCTGTTCTTTCTCAATGGCTTTAGCACGCTCATCCTTCTCAATACCGTCACGAGTAAAGACCTGAACGTCGATTACCGTGCCTTTGGTACCGGATGGGACGCGCAATGACGAGTCTTTTACGTCACTGGCTTTTTCACCAAAGATCGCGCGCAATAGCTTTTCTTCTGGCGATAGTTGCGTCTCGCCTTTAGGCGTAACTTTACCAACCAAAATATCGCCGGCATTTACTTCCGCACCGATATAAACAATGCCTGACTCATCGAGCTTGGAAAGCGCTGCCTCACCTACATTAGGGATGTCGGCAGAAATTTCTTCAGACCCCAATTTGGTGTCACGCGCAATACACGACAATTCTTGAATGTGAATTGAAGTGAAACGGTCATCTTTAACAACGCGCTCAGATAACAAGATCGAGTCTTCGAAGTTATAACCGTTCCATGGCATAAAGGCCACGCGCATGTTTTGACCAAGAGCCAACTCACCTAAATCGACAGAAGGCCCGTCGGCAAGCGTATCGCCAATCTCAACTACATCGCCAACGTTCACTAATGCGCGTTGGTTGATGCAGGTATTTTGGTTAGAACGTGTGTATTTGGTTAGGTTATAGATGTCGGCACCAGCCTCACCCATAATAACTTCTTCGTTACGAACACGCACAACGATACGTGCGGCATCGACGTAATCGATAACGCCACCACGTTTCGCCACAACACATACACCGGAGTCACGAGCTACATAACGCTCCATGCCGGTACCGACGAGAGGCTTGTCAGCACGCAGAGTTGGCACGGCTTGACGCTGCATGTTCGAGCCCATGAGTGCGCGGTTAGCGTCATCGTGCTCCAAGAATGGAATCAACGAAGCCGCGACCGAAACCACCTGACGTGGCGACACGTCCATATAGGTGACTTTCTCAGGTGCCATCACGGTAAACTCATTTTTGTGACGCACGGCAACCAAGTCGCCAACCAATGAGCCTTTTTTGTCTACTTGCGAATCAGCCTGCGCAATGACCTGCTCAGCCTCTTCAATTGCAGACAAATAAACGTAGTCATCAGTCACTAGGCCATCAATCACTTTACGATATGGTGACTCGAGAAAGCCGTAATGGTTGGTACGAGCAAAACTCGATAGCGAGTTGATCAAACCAATGTTTGGACCTTCTGGTGTCTCAATTGGACATACGCGACCATAATGCGTGGGGTGAACGTCGCGGACTTCGAAGCCTGCGCGCTCACGAGTTAAACCGCCCGGGCCTAAAGCTGAAACACGGCGTTTATGCGTGATTTCAGATAGCGGGTTGTTTTGGTCCATGAACTGCGAAAGCTGCGACGAGCCAAAGAACTCTTTAATGGCAGCCGATACTGGCTTGGCATTGATTAAGTCCTGCGGCATTAAGTTGTCAGACTCAGCCATCGATAAGCGCTCTTTGACTGCGCGCTCAACACGAACTAAACCTACACGGAATTGGTTTTCGGTCATTTCGCCAACCGAGCGAATACGACGGTTACCCAAGTGATCGATGTCGTCTACTTCGCCTTTGCCGTTACGGATATCGATCATGCCGCGAACAACATCCACAATATCTTCACGCGACAACACGCCTTCGCCAAAGTCGCTATCACGATTTAAGCGACGGTTAAATTTCATACGGCCGACGTTCGACAAGTCATAACGCTCAGGCGAGAAGAACAAGTTCTTGAACAAGTTCTCAGCTGCTTCTTTCGTGGGCGGCTCGCCTGGGCGCATCATGCGATAGATTTCGACCAAAGCTTCCAACTCAGAGCGCGCAGGGTCTGCACGCAGGGTGTCAGATATGAATGAGCCGTGGTCTAAGTCGTTGGTGTAAATAATGCTGAACGCTTTAATGCCACCTTGTACGATTTTCTTCAACAACTCATCTGTGATGATGCTGTTGCAATCTGCCAGTACTTCACCAGTTTTGGTGTCGACAAGGTTTTTCGCTAATACTTTACCAAATAAGTATTCAGCAGGAACGTCGAGCTGGGTCAGACCCGCTTTCTCGATGTCGCGAATATGACGTGCAGTGATGCGACGGCCAGACTCAACAATAGTTTTGCCCTTGACAACGATATCAAACAAAGCTGTTTCACCGCGCAGACGCTCAGCGATCAAGTCTAGCTTGAAGCCTTCAGCTGTGACGGCTACATTGCTCGAGTCGAAGAACATATCGAGCATTTCTTCAGAGTTATAGCCTAAAGCGCGCAGTAAAATCGTTGCCGGCAATTTGCGGCGACGATCGATACGAGCGAATACTAAGTCTTTAGGGTCGAATTCAAAATCCAACCAAGAACCACGGTAAGGAATAATACGCGCGTTATAGAGCAGCTTGCCCGATGAATGCGTTTTACCTTTATCGTGATCAAAGAACACGCCTGGTGAACGATGTAGCTGAGAGACGATAACACGCTCAGTACCATTGATCACGAAGGTGCCGTTTTCAGTCATCAAAGGCATTTCGCCCATATAGACTTCTTGCTCACGGATATCTTTGATGGTTTTAACGGATGCTTCACGGTCATAAATAATCAGGCGAATCTTTACGCGCAATGGCGCCGCGTAAGTGACGCCACGACTGACGCACTCCCGCACGTCAAACATTGGCGTGCCTAGAGCGTATTCGACAAATTCTAGTGCCGCATTTCCGGAGTAACTGGCGATCGGGAAAACTGACCGAAATGCCGCTTGAAGACCTACGTCTTCGCGTGACTTCGGAGTCTTGCCATCCTGCAGGAAGGCTCGATACGAGTCGACCTGAATAGCCAGAAGATAGGGCACGTCCATCAGTGCCGGGAGCTTCCCGAAGTTTTTTCGGATGCGTTTCTTCTCGGTGTAAGAGTATGCCATCTGGGTCCTCAACTATGCTTGAGCCTCGAAAAGGCGTCACTTTCATACGGCAAAGTGACGGCCTGAAAGGTTGCTTTTGCAACCGCTCAGGCCGGCACTCGGCGACCTGTGCCCATCTAAATATGACAACGCATATCTAAACGGAAAAAGGCCGGAGGCTCGGCGAGCCTCCAGCCGTGCAGCGTACTGGGCTAAGCCCGCACCCCGTCTATTGCCAAATTACTTGACTTCGACAGTTGCGCCAGCTTCTTCCAGTTGCTTTTTCACGTCTTCAGCTTCGTCTTTCGACACGCCTTCTTTCACTGCTTTTGGAGCAGCCTCAACCAAGTCTTTAGCTTCTTTCAAGCCCAGACCGGTGATGCCACGAACAGCTTTAATAACAGCAACTTTGTTAGCACCGAAGCTGGTCATAACAACGTTAAACTCTGTTTGCTCTTCTTCAGCAGCAGCACCACCACCAGCGACGGCAGCAACAGCAACAGCAGCAGCAGAAACGCCGAACTTTTCTTCAACGGCAGAAATCAGTTCAACCAATTCCATTACAGACATTTCAGCAACGGCGTTCAGAATATCGTCTTTGGACAGAGCCATGTTCAATCTCCCAATAGGGTTTATATAGGTGTGTATTTCAAGCAGCGATTAAGCAGCTTCTTTCTGTTCTTTGACCGACGTCATTAGTCGGGCGAACTTCGAGATTGGCGCCTGCAGTACCGAAGCAAACATAGTGAGGGCTTGCTCGCGATTCGGCAGCTTAGCCACAACATCAATGTCCGCTGCACCAAAGAGTTTGCCGTCAATTGACAAGGCTTTAACTTCTAACGGTGATTTCGGAAAATCTTTGCGGAAGTCTTGGAAAATACGAGCAGCAGCGCCCATATCATTTTCATCCATAGACAACGCAATGATCGTCGGACCCACTAACGAGGCATCTAAAACCTCAAAAGCGGTGCCAGCAATGGCACGACGAGCCAATGTGTTACGCACTACACGTAAGTACACTGACTTATCACGAGCTTGAGCGCGGAGCTGAGTTAACTGCCCAACGGTTAGGCCGCGATAGTCGGCAACGACTGCAGCAAAGGCCTCGCTGGCCGCTTTATTGACGGCAACAACGATTTCTTTCTTATCTTCTAGTCGCAGAGTCACTGTAACCTCCTTAACTTCAGTCTATCGGCGGAGAATCCGCCGACACCATTTGCAGCAATGCTGCACGCGGGGGTTACAGAGCTCTTCAGCTTGAAACCACACCGCGTCTACCCAGGCTGTTGAATTAAGCCCTTTATTCTCTAGGGCGCCTGTGGTCTTTGACGCTCGCCTGCAAGCAGGCGACTTTCAAAGTACCTTCACGAATTTGGGCACACGCCCAAAGACGAAAATCCCTAAACTGCCAAGTTTGACAAGTCGATCGTTAGGCCCGGGCCCATCGTTGTCGACAAAGTGACCTTTTGCAGGTAAACGCCTTTGCTAGTAGCTGGCTTTGCTTTCTTCAAATCTGCCACTAAAGCTTCTACGTTTTGGCGGATAGCATCGCTGCTGAAACCAGTTTGACCAACGGCGGCGTGGATAATACCGCCTTTGTCTACACGGTAACGTGCCTGACCTGCTTTAGCATTCTTAACGGCTGTAGCGACATCTGGAGTCACAGTGCCAACTTTCGGGTTAGGCATTAACCCACGAGGACCCAGAACTGTGCCGAGCTTACCAACAACACGCATAGCATCTGGTGAGGCAATAACTACGTCGAAATCTAAGTTACCAGCCTGAATTGACTCAGCCAGGTCATCGAAACCAACAACGTCGGCACCAGCGGCTTTCGCGGCTTCGGCATTGGCGCCCTGAGCAAAAACAGCCACGCGTACTGTTTTTCCCGTGCCAGCTGGCAGCACGGTAGCACCGCGGACGACCTGGTCGGACTTACGTGGGTCGATACCCAAGTTCACGGCCACATCGATAGATTCTTTGAATTTTGGTGCCGGCAGTGCCGCAAGCAGGCTAACAGCCTCTTCTATGCTATAGAGCTTGCCTGGGACCAATTGAGCTTTGATAGCGGCTTGACGCTTGCTTAACTTAGCCATGATTAGACCCCCTCAACATCAAGACCCATGGAACGGGCAGAGCCAGCCAATGTACGCACTGCGGCGTCCATATCAGAAGCAGTTAAATCTGGCTTCTTGATGGTGGCAATCTCTTCCAACTGGGCACGAGTAACCTTGCCAACTTTCTGAGTGTTTGGACGCGGCGAGCCACTCTTCAGGCCAATAGCTTTTTTCAGCAAGTAAGTTGCTGGAGGCGTTTTCATCACAAATGTGAAGGAGCGATCTGAATACACCGTGATGACGACGGGGATCGGCTGACCAACTTCCATTTTCTGCGTGGCAGCGTTAAATGCCTTACAGAACTCCATGATGTTTACACCTTTTTGACCCAGAGCTGGACCAATGGGTGGTGATGGGTTTGCCTTGCCTGCAGGAACCTGCAGTTTGATATAGGCATCAATCTTCTTTGCCATGCTTCTACTCCGTGGGTACAAGCGCCTTGCGGCTCCCCGTTTCTACTCAACCAGACCATCTGCTTGAGGTTACAGCGCCTAAACGCTGCAAAATTAAACTTTTTCTACCTGAGTGAATTCGAGCTCGACTGGCGTTGCACGACCGAAGATCATTACCGCAACACGCAAACGACTTTTCTCGTAATTCACTTCTTCCACCGTGCCATTGAAGTCAGCGAATGGGCCATCGGCTACACGAACCACTTCACCTGGCTCAAACAGTGTTTTCGGGCGTGGCGCATCGACGTTTGTCTTAATGCGATTCAAAATCACATCTGCTTCGCGATCACTAATCGGCGCAGGCTTATCTGCCTTACCACCAATAAACCCCATGACTTTCGGGCACTCTTTTACTAGGTGCCAGCTGGCATCGTTCATTTCCATATGCACCAAAACGTAGCCCGGGAAAAACTTCCGCTCAGTCTTACGCTTGACGCCATTTTTCATTTCAACAACTTCTTCTGTAGGAACAAGAATGTCGCCAAATAAATCTTCCATCTCAGCCAAGCGCACACGTTCAATGAGCGAGCGCATTACTTGCTTTTCGAAGCCTGAATAGGCGTGCACTACAAACCAACGCTTACTCATCTATGCCCCCTAATTAGCCAATAACCGCTGAAATGGCCAAGCCAAACAACGAATCCATGCCCCATAACAGCAGCGACATAACCAAAACCACAGCCAATACAATTAGCGTTGTCTGTGTCGTTTCGGGGCGCGTCGGCCAAACCACTTTACGAACTTCCACTTGCGCTTGGCGCAACAGGTCAATAAAGCTACGACCTTGGCTTGTAGTAAAAACCAACGCCAGCGCAACAGCACCTAAGCCCAGCATCATCAAAAGACGCATGATGGAAGACATTTCTGGCAGGTAGCGACTCAACACAGTAGCGGATGCAAGCAGCACCATGGCCAATAGCCACTTTACTTTGTTGAGCGGATCACGAACGGTTTCGACCGGTGTCGTCATAAATCTAAACTCTCAGACACGACAAAAACGCGTTACCGCGCCTTGAAAATGGCAGGCCAGGAGGGACTCGAACCCCCAACACCCGGTTTTGGAGACCGGTGCTCTACCAATTGAACTACTGGCCTGTAAAACAAAGGCTTGCAGCCAGCTAGCTGCAAGCCAAGTTACATCTGCTTAGGCGAAGATTTTAGCAACAACACCAGCGCCGACGGTACGACCGCCCTCACGGATGGCGAAGCGTAAGCCTTCTTCCATAGCAATTGGAGCAATCAGCGTGACATTC
>JBFJJU010000097.1:0-8188 GCA_041612115.1 Perlucidibaca sp. | reverse complement strand
GGCTATAACATAAGCTCCTATAACTAAAAGTATAGCACTTGATAATGGCAAAAAAATAAATAGAGCGACTCGCCAAGCCATTGCGACACAAAGTTCAGAAATATATATAATCTTTTCGGCTAAAAGCATTCGACTCCAATAGCCATGAAAAGGATAGACTATTTGATTCCAAAGAAACTTAGTAACTGATATTAATGCCTGTAGGCCGCCACTCATCATACCGCTAATAATATAATCAGGATCTTTATTTGGTTGATTTGTATACCTATGATGTGTGAAATGCTCAATTTTATGTGCAGAATAAGGAATAATAAGAAGTTGTGCGCACAAGTAGCCACAACCATCATTCAACCATTTTAGACTAGTGTTATCCCCATTAATGTTATTATGTACTGCTTCATGAACTGGCGTATAAGCCATATACGTTGTTATGCATATCACTATAAATGCCAGCCAAACCGGCATCACATTAGTCGCAACTAGATAAAAGCTACCGACATATAATGCTAACACGACAGCGGACAACACAGCCGTAACCCAAGCAACATGCCCCATATGAGTCTTGGCTACAGCAATAGCGTTCTTATTATGCTCAGTCAGTGTGCGCTCCATGATGCTTCCCTTTTTTATTCTTAGATCGATAAGACAAACTAAGAGTAGTTGGGGAAATTGCATTTTAAGAGAGCAGATGCGGCCTAGCTGCTTGCATTTACGGCCATGTGTCTAGATATTGTCGATGCCAAACGAGATGTACTAGGAGCCACGATGCCCATTGAGCCTGTATTGCACAGCCTCGCCATTAGTCAGGTCATTTTGAACTACGCTAATGCACAGGGGGTCACCAATGATGTCTGCTTGGTTGGCACAGGAATCACCCCAGCCTTAATAGAGAATCCAGAAGCACTAATTACGCCAGCGCAAGAGATGCGCCTAATCGAAAATATTATGGCAGAGCTTTCGCACATTCCAACCCTAGGGTTCGAGCTAGGGTTACAGTACAGCGTTTCAACATTTGGCACATGGGGCTTTGCACTCCGCACCAGTAAGAACGTTCGAGAGGCGCTCGAGTACGCCATACGATACTTACCACTTAGTACAGCCTACTGCTCCTTTAACATTGTTTGCGTTGCAGATGAGCTGGTTGTTTATGCCAATCCTGACGGTATTCCAGCTCATCTTCAGCAGTTTCTTCTAGAGCGAGATATTGGCACTACAATTAATCTCATCCATGAACTTAGCTTCAATGGGCGTCCAATCAAACGCCTAGAGCTTGCAGGCACACCCTTGCCTTATATCAATCGCATAGCTGAACTATCGGGTCTAGTAGTTCATAGTCATGCTCAGCGCACAGCAATCATCATGAACCTTGATGATGCAAATCGACCACTACCAACATTTGATCCTCATTTAATACGTCTACTTGAAGATCAATGCCGCCATTTGCTAGTTCATCGCAAAATAGATGGTGTTGCAGGTCAAGTTCGTCAGCAGCTATTAAGCACTCAGGGCTTTTTAGACTCTCTAGAAGACATCGCTAAAGCATTAAACACATCTACTCGCCAGCTACGTAGAAAGTTAGAGGCTGAAGACACAAGCTTTAGGATAATACTTGAAGAAACTAGGCAGCAATTAGCGACTCAACTACTCGACATGACCAGCATGAAGTTGGATGAGATTGCTCTGTATTTAGGCTATGCCGATACTGCAAGCTTTTCGCGAGCATTTAGGCGATGGGAGCATATCTCTCCAGGGCAATATCGACTAGAACATAAATAGCTAATGCAGGAGCAGTGTCAAAGCAACCAAGGTAACATGCAAAAATCCATATCCGTCGTTGATCAAGCTGCGATAGCATGCCAATCGGACATGGCTTCGCTTCGCATCACGCGGTAGTTTTTCCGTGAGATTAAGTGGCGCTGATGGTCAAAGTGGTTATGGAATTGGGCCTGTATTGATACGAATTTTTGCAGTGATTTATCGCTTCGAAAGCGCTGCATAGAATGCTCTTTTCGTCGAAATGGTTGATGTGAATTTTCAGCCCGATTGTTGACGTACTGCTCTGTATTTTGCAGATTCACGATACCAATTTTCTTTAGCGCAGCGCCATATGAGCGCAGCTTGTCCGTAACGACTTCTCTAGGTCGCCCATGCTGTTTCATTAAGCGCTTGAGCACTTTAAATGCTGCATGGCGGTCACGCCGTTTGGTCACTACAGCGTCGAGCACAACGCCTTCTTGGTTTACGGCTCGCCATAAGTATCTGACTTCGCCATTAACCCGTACAAAGACCTCGTCAATATGCCAATGCCAACGCGGTCTTAAGCCTTGCATATGAGACTTACGGCTAAGCACATCAGCAAACAATGAACCAAATCGGCTTCACCAGAGGCGAACCGTTTCATAACTGACGTCAATGCCTCGCTCGTGAATTAAGCCTTCGACTTGCCGCAGCGATAATGGATTACTCATGTCGCTACCCTACCCGCCTTCAGTTTCCTTTGACACTGCAGGCTATTGGTATCAGGCAGCTAGTGAAACGGTTGCAGAAAGAGACCATAGTCCGTGTCGTAATTGAGGCCACGGGTCGCTGCAAGCACGCCTTCGTGATGGCGGCACTTGCGGCAGACCTGCTCATCATCGTTGCCAATTCTCTCACGGTTCGGCGTTATGCCGGCGCCATCGGCTTACTGGCCGAGACTGATAGCACTGATAGCCCAATATGCTGCTGTGCTAAAGCCCGAGGTACGTGTTTTAGCCAGCGCCCAGACCTTGCAAATTGAGGATTTTCTATCCCGTCGCCGTCAGCTGTAGTGACGACATCCCCCACCAAAATGAAATCACTCTTATGCCCAACGTCATATTAGCTATTACTGCTCGTGGAAGTCATTGCGCTCATTAATCTGGATGGCCAGCCAAACCTTGGGCTCATAGCCTAGCTGGCGAATACTTAATTAATCCTCAGCGCATCAATGCCATGTGACAGTGACGGCGAGAGGTCATCGAATTTCCAGAAAGCAATGTATGAGGGGTTATACGATATGAGGCGGCACCATCTAGGCTACCTTCGCTGTGCGATTCAGTCGCTCATCGAATGCTAAGCTACGACTACGATGAGGATAAAGCGGATATTTTAATTACCAACAGATGTCACAAAACACTGAGCATTGCACTCAAATATATGACCGCGTCGCGCGATGTCGTATTACTCTGAGCACCAATAAGCTCGCCAGCCCCGATGGAAAGGCAAACATAGAACTTAACTAGCGCTGATAGCGCATCTAAGCTCGCACCCACTCTGAAGCTAATGGCAGTGAACACTCCCTGCCTTGTTGTCCATATGGCAACATTGCCCCGGCGGCGAACTTTTACGACAGCCACCGCCATGCGCTAACGCGACGCTACTCGACACGATCAGTGCTAATGCCACGATCATAGTTTTCATATCACTCTCTCCTCAAACCTTAGCAATCGACATTGAGTCACAACCAATCATTAACTCTGTAATCACAGGCTACCGTATTAACAACTTATTTTCTTAAGTAGAGCTGTGAGTTGATCATTAACCTGTTCTGATTCTTCTCTTAATCTAATTTGCTTATTCCGAGTGTTACGTAAAATTTTGAAGCGGTCAGCCTTTTTCTCACCTTCCTCTAGTCGTTCAATCTGTATCTCCAGAGAGTCGGCCTGCACTCCAAGTCGCACCACTTCTGCGTTAAGAAACTGAAGCTTTGTCGATATTGCACTAACCTTAAGGGCGCGCTCATGCTGTAAGTTTTGCTGCTGCAATGCCCTCCCTTGAAGGACAACCGCTAAGAGAGCCAATAGCACGGCTACAGACGACAAGAGGCCGTCAAAGACTCCTAATGAGTCGCCTAGCGTCGCAGTTGAATCAGGAAGCTTGAGTGCAGGAAAAAAACTGATGGAAGTAGTCTGTTAAAGCGCTTCCTGAAAACACCACCTGTCAAACACCGCTGCAAACTCAATTAGACCCGTACTGCCAAAATCAATGCCGGAGATATGTAGCCATTTCAAGGCGAGAGCTCTGCGTGAAAGTGTCTCTGCAATTCATAGGGTAGCTATAACAGCTCGCCAAGCCTCTGATTTATTTAGACATTTCAGAAAGAAAAAACCCCTGATTTCTATTAAAAATCAAGGGCTTATCATGTGGCGGAGAAGGAGGGATTCGAACCCTCGATACGGGCGAACCGTATGCCGAATTTCGAGTCCGGTGCATTCGACCACTCTGCCACCTCTCCGAAGGCGCGAAAGATAACGGAAGCGGGCACCGAACTCAAGCGTTTAGCGCATCAGGCGATCAAGAAATCTTCAAGCACTTACGGGTAAAGCAACTCGCCAACACCCATTTTGATGACATGACCACCAATACGGCAACGCACGGCTTTGCCTGGGCGCTTATCGAACTCAGCATGCAGAATACTTTTTCGTGTCGTCAGGCTGCCACGGTCAATGGCGAAAAGATGCGTGCCTGGTGCTGTCTCAGCTTGCTCTGCAAGGTAGGCAATGAACTCAGGCATAACGCTACCAATGGGTGGCAACTCGGCGCTAGGCTGATTCATATCTAGCAGGCGGCCATGAAACTGAGACTGCCCTGTGATGCTTCCAGGGGAAAATAGAAACAGCTGCGGCGTGTAAACGTCGCCAGCAAGGCTAGCCCAACGCTCAAGGTTAGCGCTGGCAGCAAGCACGTGCTCAGGGCGCGTAAACGGAATGATTAACACTGGGCGATCAACACTAACAACCATTGGAGAGAACTTACTGAATGAAATATGCCGCTCTTCCGTATTCAACAGTGCAGCTAGTTGCGCGACTTCTGGTGTGTAGCGATCAATCGTTGGCGTTAATGTGCGCGAGTATTGAATGGCGCCAGGGCCATTTTCTTGATTATCAATAAAGCTCTCAACGACTTGCTGCTGCTGAGTAAAAGACAAGGTGCTGTACTTGCCTTCATCAATGACCAAGCCTTTCTCATGGGCGATGTACGAAGCCGCAAGAATAGTGTGTGCACCAAATAAACAGCGCCCCTGACTATTAAAGACACTGACCGGCTCAGTCTTCGACTCGGAGTCTATAAATACTGTTTCACTCTGCATAAACTCACCGGCTAGCGCCTGTTTATGCGCATCGGAAAGTGCTCGTCCATTGAGCAATATCACGGGGACTTGCACACCTTGAAACGGCGAATCAGCGAATACATCTAGCAGAGAGTATGCAAGGGCCATAATTCTAATCCTTTGTTGATTTTATGGATTTGTTAACACAGGGCGCTAACAACAGCGAAGCCTACAGGCGCTTAAATCGGGATTTTATCGACTGCATCAGCCGCTTTATCGATGCCTGCATCGGCTGTCTCTAGCGCTTCGTCAATACCGTCGCCAACGACCGGCACAACAGACACTACAGCACCGACCACAGAAAGCAGCGAGCCGCCTACGCGCATGGGCATAGTCACGATCTTAGTGAGGAAGCAGCCGCTGAGGCTGCTCACTAATACGGCCAATACAACTAATCGAATGGGGGTCTTTATTTGCGTCATCACTCACCTCGTATTATTTGCGAGTCAGACGCGGACTCGCGTTATTCGATAATTACGCCTAAACGTGCCGCCACCTCTTCGTAAGCCTCAATCACACCGCCTAAGCCTTGGCGAAAGCGATCTTTGTCGAGCTTCTTCTTGGTGTCTTTATCCCACAAGCGGCAACCGTCTGGCGAAAACTCATCGCCCAAAACGATTTCACCATGAAATAGACCAAACTCGAGCTTAAAATCGACGAGTAGCATGCCTGCGGCGTCAAAAAGCTCCGATAGCACGGTGTTAATTTTCAGCGTTAGCGTCTGCATGGCGGCGAGCTGCTCGGCGGTAGCCCAGCCAAAAGTGGCGCAATGCGAAACATTCACCATGGGGTCGCCAAGTGCGTCATTCTTCAAAAACAGCTCGAAGGTTGGCGGATTTAAAGCTTGCCCCTCTGTCACGCCTAAGCGACGAACTAAGCTACCAGCGGCAAAGTTACGCACCACGCATTCAACAGGAATCATCTCTAAGCGCTTGACCAAGGACTCGGTTGGCGACAGCAGTTTTTCATGATGCGTGGCAATGCCAGCTGCTGCCAGCTTATCCATAATGAACGCGTTAAAGCGATTGTTCACCATGCCCTTGCGATCAAGCTGCTCAATGCGCTTGCCATCGAAGGCAGAAGTATCGTTGCGATATAAAATCACTACGCGATCGGCATCGTCAGTGGCATAAACTGATTTAGCTTTGCCGGTGTATAACAACTCGCGTTTTTCCATGAGACTCTCCGCCGCTACAGCTAAAATTAAGGCCAACGAACTTGTAAGGTACCGAGCAAATTACGCGACAAGGCAACCGGTGCTAGGGTGTCGTCATCGCGCTGCACGCTAATAACATAGGCTTCAGTGGCACGGATCATGCGCAACTGGTAATCCTGATCATTAACCGTGATATAGACGATGCCTAGCGACTGGTTACGATCTTTGATTTTCACATCGATGGCTTTCAGCGTACGGCCAAGCTCATCCCATACACGCTCACGCGGGCCAACCACGCGCAACTCAGGCACGCCATTGCCATCAGTACCAAACTTCACCGGTGTGCGACCAGGAGCATCCGGCAAGGCAGCAAGCTCAACATTTACGCGAGCTTTCATTTCGGGCGGAAATGGTGCTTCGGCAGGCGCTTTTATCGGTTCCACCGCAACACGAGGAATGGGATACAGCGGCGTGATTGGGCGCGTAGATACGTCGCTAGGAATAGCTAAGGGCGGCGTCGACTTGGCGTCAACATAGGCCAAGCTGCGATCACGAAAAAAACTACTGCATGCGGGCAAAACCGAGACCGCTAATAGCACACACATTAAGCGTTTCATGACAATACTCCAGATGCCAACAAGGCGGCGCGCACGGCTGGTCTCGCCTCTGGCGATAGCACAGTGAGTGGCAGGCGCGTACCTAATTCAATGCGGCCCATTTCAGCCAAAGCCCATTTCACAGGAATAGGATTTGCTTCGACAAATAGTGCCGTGTGCAGCGTTTTAATACGGTCATTTTCAGCCTGCGCGCGCGCAGTATCGCCAATTAGAGCAGCTTCGCAGGCCAGCGCCATGGCTTTCGGTGCAACATTTGCTGTAACCGAAATATTGCCTTTACCACCAGCCAAAATAAGATCGATGGCAGTGGCATCATCGCCGGAATACACCGCCATGCCGGAACCTAACAATCCAATTAGTTCGCGGCCACGCTCTAGATTACCGGTGGCATCTTTAATACCAACAATATTTTTCACACCAAGCAAACGCGCAACCGTGGCGTTTTGCAAATCAACACCCGTGCGGCCTGGCACGTTGTAGAGAATTTGAGGGATATCTACTGCTTCGGCTATGGCCTTGTAGTGCAGATACATGCCTTCTTGGGTTGGCTTGTTGTAATATGGAGTCACCAATAGTGCAGCATCGGCACCAAGCTTTGCTGCTTCGCGAGTCAGCACAATGGCCTCGGCCGTGGCGTTTGCACCCGTTCCGGCAATTACCGCCACGCGACCTGCGGCAACCTCAATGACTGTTCGCACAACAGCTAAATGATCCTCCACCGACAAAGTCGGGGACTCGCCCGTAGTGCCCATAGCCACAATACCATGTGTGCCCTCGGCTATATGCCATTCGACTAAGCGTTTGAGTGCCGCCCAATCCACCGAACCATCGATTTTCATGGGGGTGACTAAGGCTACCAAGCTACCAACGATCATGCGGCTCTCCACTAGGGCACGGACGGTGTAAATAAGCCGCCAATGGTAACGGCCAGAGGGGCCTACTCACAAGTGAAAAACACTGCACCTAAAACGACAAAACCCCTGAGCCATAAGGCTAAGGGGTTTTGAATGTTTGGAGCGGGTAACGAGGCTCGAACTCGTGACCTCAACCTTGGCAAGGTTGCGCTCTACCAACTGAGCTACACCCGCATGAGGCTTGCTGCCTCGGTGTGGTGGCGGATTCTAAAGACGCCGCCAGCAGCTGTCAACACAGGCTGCGCGCTATTTTTTCTTCGACAGCTGAACTGCGAGCTGCTCGATCACGCGCGTCAAATCATCCATACGCTGCGTCAGCGTTTCGATGTCTTTTTGGTTGGGAATACCCAGGCGCGACAAGCTGCTGCTT
>JBFJJU010000096.1:0-8308 GCA_041612115.1 Perlucidibaca sp. | reverse complement strand
CCAATTGGTTCGCGAAGGTAGCGAGCACATCCAAATGCCAGTGCACCGCAAGTCTTTAGCCAGCTTATTTCAAATACGCCCGTTCCGCCGACTGCTACGCGAACTCAAACCCGACATCGTGCATGCACGATCACGCATCCCCGCATGGATTGCTTGGCTCGCACTGCGCCGCATGCACCCATCCACACGTCCACGCTTTATCACTACTGTACATGGCTTATATTCGGTGAGCCCATATAGCGCGATTATGACTAAAGGTGATGCTGTTATTGCTGTATCACAAACAGTTTTTGACTATATTCAGCTGCATTACCCAAGCTGCTCAGCTAAACGTATTCATTTAATCTACAGAGGAGTAGATTCTCTAGAGTTCCCTTATGACTATCGGCCATCCGCTGCGTGGCTAATGCAGTGGCGAAATGACTTTCCAGAGCTAGAAGGCAAAACTATTTTAGCACTCCCTGGCCGAATCACTAGGCTGAAGGGACACGAAACGTTTCTCAAACTTCTAACTGCACTGCTATCAGTAAACCCTAAAATTCACGGACTTATTGTTGGCGGGGCCGAAATACAAAAAAAAACCTACTTAAATGAGCTTTACGCTCAAGTTAGCAACCTAAATCTGACAAAACACGTGACATTTACGGGTCATCGTAGCGATATGCGAGATGTGCTCAGCCAGTGCCGCATTATCTATGCACTATCGACTAAGCCCGAAACTTTTGGCCGAGCTGTACTGGAGGCGCTACGCTTGGGCAAGCCTGTGCTTGGGTGGAATGTTGGTGGTGTAGGAGAAGTCCTAGCCAAAGCTTACCCGCAGGGTGCCGTTGAGAGGAACAATGTCATCGCGCTGCTGAATCAGACAGTTGAGTGCCTTTCTCAGCATCCACTACCTCCACCAACAAATGATTTTCAACTCAAAGATATGTGTGAAAAGACGATTGAGCTTTACGAAAATGTAGTTAAAAGTACCAACCCCATACTCCTATTATAAGCACTAAATCAGACCTTTGCAGAAGCAATCATATGAACCATGCAGTCAATAACCAACCAACTATATCTGTAGTAATGGCGACGTTTAATGGCTCTCAATTTTTAGCAGAGCAGATCGATAGCATTCTCAATCAATCACGGCCAGCAGACGAAATAATTATAGTTGATGATGCCTCAACCGATAATACCGTCAGCTTGATTCAGGCCTACCAAATACAGCACCCCATAATTCATCTATTAATAAGCCCCAATAACCAAGGCTCAAATAAGGCTTTTGATACTGCACTTCGATCAAGCACAGGAAGCCTTATTTTTATTAGTGATCAAGATGATGTTTGGCTCCCAGAAAAAATTGACACAATGGTTAAAGACTGGGAAATGAATAGGAAAGGCTTGATATGTAGTGATGGTTGCATTATTGATCGCAGCGGAAAAATCACTGAGGCGTCCGAGCTTCACTTTCATGGCATGCAAACAGTGCTGAAGACACAAGAGGCTCTAATTTTCGCCAACACATACTCTGGCCACAATATGATGCTTGAGCGTCAGCTTCTTTTGTTAGCCCAGCCATTTCCCGAAGGCCCAATCTATGACCACTGGCTTGCCATCGTCGCTAGCGGCTCTGCGCAGCTTCGCTACCTGCCTAAGGCCTTAACACAGCACCGAATACATGGTGGTAATCAGGTAAACGGGCGACCTAAGCATCAGAGGCCCAGCAAAATCGAGCGATTTGAAAGGTCAAGGCACGCCCTATATCAGCTCGCTAATGCCATATTGGCACTCCCACACCAGCAACCAGCTATGAGCATAGCGCTAGTACTGACTCAGCATGCAAAAAAGCAGCGCTGCATCTTAAGCCTGAGCACATTACTGCGGCTTTTCGTACTTCGGGAGCACCTATTCCCCAACTCCTCGCCTGCCAAGCGACTTCGCTTGATTAAGAACTATGCTCTAGGGCCGCTAGGCTATTTTCTTTAGCTATAACTTGCTCAAGTCGGTTTGTGGCGCTATCCCAAGTGAATTGCTGAATATTGTGATAGCCGCTATGAGCAATAGCTTGTCGCAAAGTGTCATCAACAAGCATTCGCTTTAGGTTAATCGCGAGCAGATCTGACCGCTGCGGCGGAGATAGCAAGGCAGTGTCTTCATCTCGCATATACTCGCGATGACCACCAATATCAGTGCCGACTACGGCCGCAGCGGTCATCATCGCTTCGGCAGGAGGCAATGGCCATCCTTCAGCCCAACTGGGCGCAACAAATATAGCCGCCTTGTTATAAATATCTCGCAGCAGAGCTTGTTCGGGATTTTGAAAATAGTCAATCCAAGCAGGCACATACGTAGGCCGAGAACCAGTGCCAAATAAGCTAACCTTAATATCAGGAAACTCTAAGCGTAATGCAATAAGCGCCTCAACGCCCTCACGAGTCCCCTTCCAGTCTTGATCATGCGACAGCATTGCTATATTTTTTGCCCACTTTTCTTCAATGGGGATATCACAGCCAAATAAACTAAAATCTAGACCATTCGGTACGTAATCGCATGTTTCGCCGAGCTCATTAGCAATATCCTGCAGCCATCGAGCTATAACCAGCTTATGAAGAGGTAAGCGCCATGTTGCACGTACGCGCTCCTCAGAGCCGGACCAAACTTCGTAATGCTGAATCAGGTAATACTTGCGGCCCTTGCTTCTTGAATAGCACGCAACATACTCAGCTGTAGCCCAATGCGTAGCAATAACCACGTCTGCATCCGGCACATCAGCCTCTGCCAAACAAGGTGTCCACAGCATCTCTACTCGAGAGTCCATCAAAAACCAGTTAGCCGGCAACCAATCTTTTCTATACAAGCCTGACCAATATCGACTCCAGGTTTTTCTAAAAAAACTTAATTTCGAATATCGCTTCTCTTCTTGAATCATTGCAGGATGCACCACGTTAACTTTATGCCCTCTTCCCACTAGCGTATTTGCATATTGATAAACGACTTTATAACCACCTATTGGGTGGCGGCCATGCCCAGGCAGCACGAATGTAATAATCATATTTCTAAAAACTCGTATTCGCCCATAACACAGAGCACTCTTAGGCGTGCTAACAAAGTGGCCGTAGTCGCTGTATACATCCTATCAACTAGTGCAGCACCTTCAAGGTATCTATAATATACGCCTCCACATCTAAGAGCACCTCAAGCATGGAGTCACTTCTCATTTTAGGTAAGCGCGGAGGCATCCTAAACTGGTATGAAGATGTTCTAGCTTCAGCCGGAGACCAAGCTGCTGGCTTGCCAATGAACCATGCCACATGGAAGCTACGGTTAATCAAAAACACCCTTGGTCCGCAATCTCTCCAGTATCAGGCAATGGCCGCCAGACAGCTGAGGCATGTTATTGCACAGCGAAAACCTACGCATATCCTGCTTGTCGATTTGTTTTACTTGCAGTCTCGACCAGAGCTAAATGATCTTTTAATTGGAAGCGGTGCTAAAACTGCGCAATGGGTGGGCGACCAGTTTGATAGCAAGCTAGTCGATAATCACGGCATTTCAGACTTTTTTTTCACTGACACCGCTTTAGCTCAACGAGGTGAGAGCCTAGGCCTTCGAAGCCACTACTTGCCGCTGGCGACCACACCAGAAAGGGTATCGGTACCTTGGGAGGAGCGCTCGAATGAGCTTATTTTTGTTGGCGCTCCTTCTGAAAACCGCATCAAACTACTGGAGCATATCGACTACCCGACCAGAGTAATCGGCCCTAACTGGCCAAAGCTCAATAACACATCAATACAAGTCAGTCGGCAGCGACTAACACTAGCAGATGTGCGCAAACTCTATCTTCAGCACAAATTCGTACTTAACACGATTAACTCAAGCAACATTACAAATGGGCTTCCATCTCGCTGCTTTGATGTTACTGGACATGGAGCATGCTTAATCACAGATGATGTTGCCGACCTTCATCTAAATTTAGAACCTAACAAAGAGTGCCTAGTCATTCCTAGCGGCAGCGGTGGTCAGGTCGTCGCCGAGCTGCTTACTAGAGCCCAAAATACGGCCCAGAGCATCGCACATGCAGGCCAATCCAGAACGTTGAGAGAGCACACATGGGGCAATCGCTGGGACAGTATTCGACGACTAATGGATCAGTAGAAGCAATTACAATCATTAAGCTAGCCAGCAGCATTAGGCCAACGGATCATTCACAAAGGCCGGCATAATGCTTTTATCAGAGAGACTGGACAGAAATATTTCAGCAGCATTCAGAGCCTCTGCGATCGTAATATGCATGTCCAGATAACGATATGTTCCCAAACGACCGACAAATGTTACTCGACGCTCCCTACGAGCTAGCTCAACGTACCGAGTTAACTGAGCCTTGTCCCTAACCAGGCGAATTGGGTAATACGGAATATCATCCTCGCCGCAAAGTCTGCTGTACTCTTTAAATATCAGAGTTTTATCGTGCGCTTCCCAAGGAGAGAAGTGCTTATGCTCGGAAATTCGAGTGAATGGCACATCCACATCTCCATAATTTATCACTGGATTTCCTTGATAGTCACCATCATGGCATTCGCGAACAAAATCTAACGTGCGATAGCCTAGACGTCCTTCGGAGAAGCCAAACCAAGCATCAATCGGGCCGCTATAAAAGACATGATCGAAGTCAGATGCTTGGTTGCGCTCAAAGGAGGTGCTGAGTAGCACCGTAATATTAGGATGTTCCAATATGCGCTGAACAAGATAGCTATAACCGTGTTTTGGCATACCTTGGTAAGTGCTTGAGTAATAGTTGTCATCATAATTAAAGCGCACTGGAAGGCGCTTGAGGATACTCGCAGGCAGCTCTGACGGGTGCATCCCCCATTGCTTCATTGTGTAGCCTTTAAAAAAAGCCTCGTAGAGATCCTGGCCGACAAATCGCAATGCCTGCTCTTCAAAGGTTTGGGGATCGGCAATGCTAGAGTCACCAGCTTCGGCCATAAAAGCTTCGGCTTCCTTAGGTGAGTAGGCTGTTCCAAAAAACTGGTTGATTGTCAGTAAGTTGATAGGCAACGAATAGACCTTACCGCCAGTAATTGACTTAACTCTGTTCGTAAACGGCATGAAATCATCGAACCTGTGCACATAATTCCAAACACTCTCATTGCTCGTATGGAAAATATGGGGCCCATAAACATGCGTCATAATGCCTGTTTCAGAATCTCGCTCAGTATGACAATTCCCAGCCACATGGGGTCTAGTATCAAAAACAGTGACATGATGACCCGCATCAGCCAACTCTCTTGCAATTACAGCTCCAGAAAAGCCTGCTCCAACTGCTGCAATTTTTCTCATGGTTTTCAGCCTATAGCGCCTTAAAATGAATTAGTTAGTAAAGAATGCCCATCAAAGGCTATTTACAAACTCTTGGACCTGCGCACGAAAGTCACGCTCCTCATGACGAATCATTTTTCTATACGAATCAAACTCTAGGCTAATAGCGTCAAAGTCATCTAAACACTGCCCGATCCGATCGATAGCACTTGCAACATCAAAAGGCTTCATTAAGCACTTGAAGCGACTGGGAATAGGAACGTCTTTAGCATTTGCAGCCGAACCCACAGCTCCAACTAGAATGCAACAACCCATCATGGCTGCTTCGCGCGGAATTCGATCCTTGCCCGGATGCGACCCGAAATCGATATATACCTTGGCTGCAGCCAACAGATCGGCTACTTGTACCGGGGTCATGTTCTGTATTGGCACGAAGTCAAAACTAGGAGCTGCTGCAATAATTTGCTGCGTGAACTCCATTCCCTTCCTTGGATTATAAACAACGATGTCGCGCTTAGCGGTTATGTCAACATGAGATGCACCACCAATGAAGTCAGCACTCAAGTAATCTGATAGATAACCTGAAAAGCTAGCTCCTTTCGCCACAATGAACTCACGAGCAAAGTCAGACTGTACGTAGTGACGTATTCCTTGTTCAGCAAGGCTCATCTCTCTGCGACCACGAAACCAGTCTACTATGCGCTTTCTAAACGCATGCCGTGGCTTGTAATTCCCAACACTGAGCCACCAGACAGCTTTAATGCGAGCCGGCACCTTATGCACAAGACTGGTATATATCTCTGGAAAAATAACCACATCCGCTGAGCTAATCATCTCTAAGTCAGTGATATAAGGCACGCCATAGTCACGAAATCGCTCGTGAACTGGGTCAATATTGGCAGCTGCACTGAGATACATCATGCGAGCTTCAAAACCCAGGGCTATGGCTTGGTAACTGAACTGATGCAGTAATTCAGTTCCGCCAGTAGCGAAATTAGCTGGGGATAATACATAAATCATAGAGGCACTCTTATATTTGACGTGACTAAGTCTCTCTGCATTGCATTATTCGACATAGCGTCCATTGAGTGTGTCGACGCTACTATTTACTATTTCAGCCTTTCACTCGTGAAGGCATAGTAACACTCACTGCATCGTGGGCTCGGTTAACGTGCTCGCCAACATTCGCCCATACTCTCCCTGCCAACATATAGTAGCTATATCGCAAGGGATGCTTCAGCCACTGCCGCCAGAACAAGCTGGGATACAGCCAGATCAGCTTGGCCATAGATAAAGCCTTCACTGAGAGTGCTCGGCGCAAGTGAGGCTTATGCTTGCGGCATTCAAGAATAACTTCGGGCACAAAGACACCTCGGTAACCGTTATGCCAAAAGCGAACGTAAAGCTCCCAGTCTTCGCGCAGAGAGCGAAAACAATTGTCGTAGGCTCCAATTTGCAACAATGCCTCGCGCCGAATCAAAGTCGTGGCGCAGATATAATTATTTTTAGCCAATCGCTTAGGGTCAAAATCGTGCGAAAGAAACAGGTCATTACGCAAACCGAAATAGCGCATCTGACCATAGGCATAAGCAGTATCTACAGGTGCCGAGATTAGTGCCGCCATTAGTAGAGATATGGCATTCGGTGCTAGCCGATCATCGGCATCGAGAAATACCACATAGTCCGACTCAACATTAAGTACGGCGCTATTGCGAGCCTTACATAGGCCACCGTTGAGTTTGGTCATGATAGTAATCGGATAGCGAGCGGCAACCTCGAGACTGCTATCTGTCGAGCCGTCATCAATAAGCGCTACGTCAGTTGCTACATAATCTTGAGCTAATGCTGACTCAATCGCTTCAGCCAAAAACATGGCGTAGTTGTAGTTAACGATAATAATAGTGACGGAGGGGCTCATATCACTGCCTTATAGTAGCCAACATGAGAGACAACGCTCTCATGATAACGAGATTTGAGAAGTACGCTTGATAAGTATCCTGTGCAGCTTGACCAAAGCCTTGCAGCGTATCTCGCTGTGAGTGCAGTCGATGTACGGCAGCTTGAATGCTGGCTGGATCACCAGGCATTGCCCAAAATAGGCCACTATCATCACTGGACCGCATGTGGTCAGCATACGCTGGCGTGCTCGCCGTAATAACAGGGCGACCAATCGCCAAGCCCTGATACACCTTATTCGGAATTACACGGCGAGCCTTCGCACTACTACCAAAAATACCCAAAATAGCATCACTGCTAGCAAGCCGAGCAGGCAGCTCGTGTAACGGGCCCCAAGGCTCGAAGCTAACTCCAGCACCTTGCCCTTCAACGCGTAAAGAAGCCAATAGTGCTTCACACTCCGCCCGCATTGGCCCTTCGCCAATCAAGCGCCAACGCACCGGCGGCCCTTCATATTGCAATATGGCTTGCGCCAACACATCAACACCTTGCAGGCCGATGAAAGTGCCAAAAAAAGTCAGCTCCAACGGCGCATCGTGCGCTTTAGCAGGCCACGGCTGCGGCGTAAATAAGGCCTCTTCAGCGCCCACAGGAACCACCACCACTCGCTCTCGCGACACACCAAAAGTCTCAACAAAATAGTCTGCATGGCCAATGGTGTCGGCAATTAACCAGTCTGCCTGCTGGAAAAGCCCTCTCTCCCAAGCAAGCAGACGCTTTGCTTTAGCGCTACTAGCCGCGAACTTCTGACGCTCATTCACTCTCTTGTCGTAAGCACTAATCAGCGGATCAAAGACGAGTGGAATCTTGTGGCGGCGCGCATAGCGAGCCGCAGCGGCGAGGTCACGCTGACGAAAGCAGGGAACCCAAATAAGGTCCGGCACACTTCCTCCCCGTAAGTAGTACTCCCAATCGGCTAGCCATGACAGTCTGGGTAAGAAGCGACTGATTCCGTGCCCTTGAGCGTGTAAAATACTTTCAATAACACGATTTCTAGGATAGTCCGGGCCATAGTTTCCATAGCGACCCCAGATTAAAATCTGCATGT
>JBFJJU010000095.1:0-8320 GCA_041612115.1 Perlucidibaca sp. | reverse complement strand
GGCGACTAATGCGGCGTTGGCTCATGGCCTATCTCGTTGTTGGGTGACTGCAATGGTGTTGCGCTCTGCTATGCTGCGGGCATTGTGCCACTGACGGCAACTAGGAGTGTTCATGAATCATAATAAGGTCGGAAATTTAGTCTGGATCGATCTCGAAATGACGGGCTTAAACCCCGATACCGATCGCATTATCGAAATGGCAACGATCGTGACCGATGCGCATTTGAATGTGCTGGCGGAAGGCCCTGTGTTGGCTATTCACCAAAAAGACATTGTGCTTAATGCCATGGATGAGTGGAATACACGTCAACATGGCCAGTCTGGTCTCATCGAGCGCGTGCGCCGCAGCACATTGACAGAAGCTGACGCCGAAGCGCAAACACTGGAGTTTTTGAGCCGCTTCGTTGATCCGAAAAAATCGCCAATTTGCGGTAACTCGATTTGCCAAGACCGGCGCTTCTTATACCGTAGCATGCCTAAGCTTGAAGCCTTTTTTCATTACCGCAACCTCGATGTCAGCACGGTTAAAGAGCTGGCACGACGTTGGTATCCCGACTTATTGCAGCGCTTCACTAAGCAAAGCTCGCACTTGGCCTTGGATGACGTGAAAGACTCTATTGAAGAGTTGCGTTATTACCGCCAGTACTTTTTTAAGTTGCCGGGCTTTAGCGATAACTAAGCGGCTACTGCGCTGCCTGTAGCTTTAGCATCTGCTCGTTAATCGCCCAGTCGATATGCTCAGTGAGCACATCATTGAGCAGGCCGATAGCGCTGAGCTCATCGCGGCGCATCGCCAGCGCTTGCACGATGTCGGCGCTGGCGGGCGCATTACCCAATGCCATTGATAGATTGCGCAGCCAGCTCGCGTAGCTCATGCGGCGCAATGGCATGCCTTCGGTTTTGCTCAGCCAGGTGATTTCATCCCAAGCCCATAAGTCCAGTAGCGGCGGTCCATCGAATTCGTGGCGCGGCGTAAAGGCTGGCTCTTGGCTGGCCTGCGCATAGCGATTCCACGGGCACACCAGCTGACAGTCATCGCAGCCAAAAATGCGATTACCGATGGCGCGGCGCAGTGGCTCAGCAATCACGCCGCGATGCTCAATGGTTAAATAGCTAATGCACAAGCCGGCATCGAGCACATAGGGCGCAATAATTGCCTGCGTTGGGCAAATATCAATGCAGGCCGAGCAGCTGCCGCAATGGCTGCTGACTGGCTCGTCTACGGGCAGCGGTAAGTCGGTAAACAGCTCAGCCAAGAAAAAGTAGGAGCCCGCTTGGCGGTTGATGATCACCGTGTGCTTGCCAGCCCAGCCTAGGCCCGCCTGTGCGGCAATGGCCTTTTCCAGCACTGGCGCGGAGTCGACAAAGGCGCGATAGCCAAATGGGCCAATCGCTTCAGCCATTCGGTCGGCCAACTTTTGCACGCGTTTGCGGATGAGCTTGTGATAGTCGCGGCCCAGCGCATAGCGTGCAATATAGGCACGGTTGCTATCGCCCAAAATTTCGTGAATGCGTGGTTCGGCAGGCAGGTAGTCCATGCGCAAGCTGATGATGCGTTGCGTGTTCGGCACTAGCTCTGCTGGCGCTACGCGTTTCGGCTCATGCATCCATGCCATGCCAGCCTCGTAGCCTTGCTCAAGCCAGCGCGCCAAATGCTGTGGATGCTCACCTAAATCGATGCCGCTAATACCCATTTGCTGAAAGCCAAGCTCGCGCGACCAGAGCGCAATATCGGCCTTTAAGGCCAGCAGCTCATCATGCGATAAACTCGCGTTTTCATGTAAAGGGATTCGCGTCATGGCGCACATTCTGACATCCTTAGCAGTTAGTCACCATCTGTAAGCCATTGCTATGATCAGCCGTTTAGCCCCTACAGTAGCTACATTAACTCGCTATCAGCGGGATCTGCCCGATGCAGCAGCTACTGAGCAATTAGGCAGCGACATTGCTCGTGCGTGCTTTGCCACCGATGTTTGCGGTGCAACAGTGTATTTGCAGGGCGACTTAGGTGCTGGCAAAACCACATTGGTGCGAGGTCTGCTGCTAGCTTTGGGGCATCAAGGTGCAGTTAAAAGCCCAACCTACACCTTGGTTGAACCCTATGTTTTGAATGGCAATACGGTGAGTCATTTCGATTTATATCGGTTGATCGATCCGGAAGAGTTGGAGCTGATTGGCTTTCGTGACTATTTTTCATCTGATCAGCTGAGTTTGGTGGAGTGGCCGTCGCAAGGCGAGCCTTTGCTGCCAACACCAGATTGGGACATTTCTTTAGCGCCGGTGAGCCATGAGTTGGCCGACGGGCGCTTAGCCACCATCACGGCGCATACGCCGCGTGGCGAGCAACTATTAGCGAGACTGGTATGAATAAATGGATGCGGCAACTACTGTTGCTGATGTGTTGCGTAATGACGTTGGGTGCGCAAGCCGCAGAGTTAGTTGGTGCTCGCACAGGTAGCTTCCAAGGTAAGACGCGCGTGGTGGTTGAGTTCGCTAGTAATACCGAGTTCCGAGTTAGCGAGGAAACTTCGCCTGGGCGTTTAGTGGTCACCGTGCCAAATACAACAACGCGACTGTCGGCGCGAGATTTTCCTTCGCAAGTCGGTCCTGTGCAGCGCATGTCGCTCGATGGTAGTGGCAGTCGCAGCAAGCTCATTATTGAGCTAGGTGAAGAAGCCGAGGCGGCCATTTTTATGCTGCCGGTAAATGCGCAGGGAATGTATCGCCTAGTCATAGATTTGGATGTGGTGGCAGCGGGTCAAGTAGCGACTGCAGCAGCATCGCCAGCGCCTATCGCCAAGTCTGAGTCAAAGTCAGTGTTTGGCGGTTTATTTTCAGGGAAGAGTGGTGGTCGCGACATTATTGTTAGCATTGATGCTGGCCATGGCGGTCAAGATCCTGGCGCGATTGGCGCTCGTGGCACCTATGAAAAACATGTCACATTGGCCATTGCCCGATCATTAGCCGATTATTTGGGCAAGCAAAAAGGCATTACAACGCGACTAACGCGCGATAGTGACTTTTTTATCCCTTTGCAGCAGCGCCGAAAAATTGCGCGTCACGAGCATAAAGCCGATATTTTTATTTCTGTGCATGCCGACTCGGCTGCTAATCGCTCAGCCAATGGTGCGTCGGTTTTCGCATTGTCATTGCAAGGTGCAAAAGGTGCAACTTCGCGCTTTGCGCAGCAGCTCGCTGAGCAAGAAAACAAGTCAGACTTGATCGGTGGTGTGGTTGCTGAGAGCGATGACTTGACCGATATGCTTGCCGGTATGATGGTTGAGGGCACGCTCAAGCACAGTTTGGAAATGGGCAAGCTGATTTTACAAACGCTACCGAATGTCGTGAATCGACTGCATAGCAAGCGTGTCGAGCAGGCGGGCTTTGCTGTGCTAAAAGAGCCGGGCATGGTGTCGCTTCTGGTTGAGACCGGATTTATTTCTAATGCTGACGAAGAGAGTCGCTTAATTAGTACTAGCTATCAGCGTGATGTAGCGCAAGCCATTGGTGATGCTGTTTTGCGCTTTTGCCAGCAATTTCCAGTGCCCGGCACTTGGTTTGATCGAGACTGATTCGTGGCTCGCATAGCGCTTTTAGATGCTCGCTTAGCTAATCAAATTGCCGCCGGTGAAGTGGTTGAGCGGCCTGCATCAGTGGTCAAGGAATTGATCGAAAATGCGCTCGATGCCGGTGCTCGCGCAATCGATGTGCATATAGCGCAAGGCGGTTTGGCTTGCCTACGCGTGCGTGATGATGGCGATGGTATTGCCCACGATGATCTGCCATTGGCATTGGCCCGCCACGCCACTAGCAAAATTCATCATGTCGATGACCTTGAGGCCGTGGCCACCTTAGGTTTTCGCGGCGAAGCCCTGGCATCCATCGCCTCGGTATCTCGCCTAACGCTGATCTCGAGCACCGACGCGACAGGCTTGGGCTGGTCGGCGCGCACTGAGGGCCGCGATATGTCGGCAGTGATCGAGCCGGCACGGCATCCGCGTGGCACCTCGGTGGAGGTGCGCGATTTATTTTTCAATACGCCGGCTCGGCGCAAATTTATGCGCAGCGAGGCCACGGAGTTTCGTCATTTAGAAGAGGTGGTGCGGCGCTTGGCGCTAGTATCGCCACGGGTATCATTCAGCCTCACACACAATGCGCGCGTGTTGTGGCAGCTGAAGCCGGCGACTAGTGAGGCCGAGATGCTACGGCGCTTAAGCCACATTTGTGGCCCGCAATTTGTTGCCGCGGCGCATCCACTCGATCAAGAAGCTGTCGGCGCGCGCCTGCATGGCTGGTTGGGCTTGCCGACGTTTTCGCGGGCTCAAGCCGATCTGCAATATTTCTTCGTTAATGGCCGCATGGTGCGCGATAAAGTAGTTTCGCACGCGGTGCGCCAAGCCTATGCCGACGTGCTCTATCATGGCCGTCACCCGGCCTTTGTGCTGTTTTTGGACATCGATCCCGGCACGGTTGATGTCAACGTGCATCCAACCAAGCACGAAGTGCGTTTTCGCGAGCAGCGCTTGGTGCATGATCTGATTTATCGCGGCCTGCATCGCGCTTTAGCGGAAGTCCGTCCTGATGATGCGCAGCCAACGGGGTCTTTGGCTCCGGCTGCAGGGCAAGCATTTGCCGCGATGAGCACTTCAAGCCTGACATCGCAAACTGAACATTCCGCCTCTCCACAAGCCTGGCAGCCCGACTACTCGCCTCAGCAAGGCGGACTAGACTGGCGTTCAAATACTCCCGCGCGCGATGGCTTTGTCAGCTATTTAGCAGGCGTTTCGGATGCGCCAAGCCTGCCAGTTGAGCAAGCTGCCAATGCGCCAGTCTTGGGGTATGCCATTGCCCAGCTGCACGGCGTTTATGTTTTGGCACAAAACAACGAAGGCTTAGTCTTAGTCGATATGCACGCCGCCCATGAGCGCATTGTTTACGAGCGCCTAAAGCAGCAACAAGCGGATGCTGGCGTGGTTTGTCAGCCATTATTGGTGCCGTTGAGCGTGGCGTTAAGCCAGCGCGAAGCTGATATTGCTGAGTCTGAAATGCAGGCCTTGCTATCGATGGGCATTGAGACTCAGCGCTTAGGCCCGGAAACAGTGCTAATTCGCTCATTGCCGGCGGTGTTGGCGCAGGCAGATGCTGCGGCTTTATTGCGTGATGTGCTGGCGGACTTGCTCGTGCACGGCCAAACTCGTCGCGTCGAAGAGCAGCAAAATACATTACTCGGCACCATGGCCTGTCACGGCGCAGTGCGGGCAAATCGCCAGCTGAGCATCCCAGAAATGAACGCTTTGTTGCGCGACATGGAAGCCACTGAGCGTAGCGGCCAGTGCAATCACGGCCGCCCAACATGGACGCGCCTGAGCTTGGCGGAGCTAGATCGCTTATTTATGCGAGGTCGCTAATGCTGGGTTCGTCTGATTCGCAAGCGTTGCCACATGCGCTTTGCATCATGGGGCCAACTGCCGCTGGTAAGACCGCACTGGCTATGGCGCTAGTCGAGCAGGGCCTTGGCGAGATTATTTCGGTCGACTCCAGCATGATTTATCGCGGCATGGACATCGGCACCGCCAAGCCCACAGCCGATGAGCTTGCGCGAGCGCCGCACCGTCTCATCGACATTATCGAACCAAATCAAGCGTACTCCGCTGCTGAGTTTCGTGTCGATGCATTAAAAGCTATGGCCGAAATAGCTGACGCTGGCAAAGTGCCAATCTTAGTCGGCGGCACCATGCTCTATTTTAAAGTCTTGCGTGATGGTCTCGCGAACTTGCCTGAGGCCGATGCCGAGCTGCGCGCTGAATTACTGCGCGATGCCGAAACGCAAGGCTGGCCAGCGCTGCATGATCGCTTGCAAGCCGTTGATCCCGTTGCCGCAGCGCGTATTACGCCGCACGACAGCCAGCGCCTGCAGCGTGCCTTAGAGGTCTGGATGCTCACTGGCAAAACCCTCACGCAATGGCACGCCGAACAGCCTGAGCCTGAGCCGCTGCCGTATCACATGCATTGGCTGGCACTATCACCTCCAGATCGAGCCTTGCTGCATGAGCGTATCGCCCAGCGCTTCGACCTTATGCTAGCGCAGGGCTTTATTTCGGAAGTCGAGACTTTGCGCGCGCGAGGCGATTTGACGCTAACCATGCCATCGATGCGATCGGTCGGATATCGCCAAGCTTGGGAGCATTTAGACGGCGAATACGACCGCGACGAACTGCGCAATCGCGGTATTTTCGCCACTCGTCAACTGGCTAAACGTCAGCTGACATGGCTGCGTAGCTTCACTGCGGCGACTTGGTTGGACCCAATGTCGAGCACTACATTGTCTTTCGTCGAAGACCTTTTATCGCCGTAGACTTGAAAAAGCACGGCAATCACCCCACAGTAAATGTAGGCGCACTGCTTTGAGTGTCGTTATTCCTGCTTTGTAGGGAGCCGCAAGTCGCGGTTATACGCTGTTGTATGTATGTGGCCTCGTTCGCCACCGGAGATTATCCATGTCAAAAGGTCAAACCCTGCAAGACCCGTTTCTAAATGCCTTGCGTAAAGAGCGCATTCCCGTGTCAATTTTTTTGGTGAATGGCATTAAATTGCAGGGCCAAATTGAATCGTTTGACCAGTACGTGGTGCTGCTAAAAAATACCGTTAGCCAAATGGTATATAAGCACGCAATTTCCACTGTGGTACCGGCGCGTAACCCACGCACAGTATTACCAGGTAGCACAATTCCTGTTGGCGGCTCTGGTGCTGGCTCGTTAGAGTCATCATTAGAGGATTTAGATGACGACGATACCCAACCTGCATTTCTCTAAGTTGTTATTGTTTTCTTGCGCCGCCGATTCGGCGGCGCAGTTACGTCTGAGCTTAAGGGCCTGAATGGAATATTTTGAGCGTCCGAGCGGTGGTGAAGGTGCCGTTTTGGTGCATCTGTCTCTGCGCCAGCATGGTCAAGACGAAGACCTAGATGAGTTTCAGCTGTTGGCAAAGTCAGCAGATGTCGCTGTGTTGGCCGTCATCACTGGCTCGCGTCAGCGCCCTGACCCAAAGTTGTATGCAGGCTCTGGTAAGGTCGAAGAAATTGCCGAGGCGGTGAAGCAACTCAATGCCGAAGTCGTGCTGTTTAATCACGCCTTAACGCCAGCGCAAGAGCGCAATCTTGAGCGTATTTTGCAATGCCGGGTGCTCGATCGCACTGGCCTCATTTTAGATATTTTTGCCCAGCGCGCGCGAACTCACGAAGGCAAACTGCAGGTTGAGCTCGCCCAGCTGGACCATTTGTCCTCCCGCTTAGTCCGAGGCTGGACTCACCTTGAACGGCAGAAGGGTGGTATCGGTCTGCGTGGCCCGGGCGAGACTCAGCTGGAAACCGACCGGCGCTTACTGCGTTTGCGCATCAGCTCACTGAAAGAGCGTTTAGAGAAAGTTCGCCAAACACGAGCGCAGGGTCGCTCGGCGCGACAGAAAGCAGGCGTACCAACCATCTCGCTAGTCGGCTATACCAATGCCGGTAAGTCGACGTTGTTTAATCGCTTAGCGGGCGCCGATGCTTACGCCGCCGATCTACTCTTCGCCACGCTAGACCCAACGCTGCGGCGTATTCAGCTAGATGGCATTGGCCCTACTGTATTGGCCGACACCGTCGGCTTTGTGCGCCATTTACCACATCAACTAGTGGATGCTTTTCGCGCGACATTAGAAGAGACAGCGCAAGCCGACCTACTCTTGCACATTGTTGATGCCGCCAGTGTCGATCGCGACTTGCATTTGCGAGCTGTCAACGAGGTGCTTGAGGAAGTCGGTGCAACAGCACCTGTTTTGTTGGTTTACAACAAATTAGACTCATTGCCAGATCAAGAGCCGCGCATTGATTACGATGAGGCAGGTAGGCCGCAGGCAGTCTGGATTTCAGCGCGCGATGATCAAGGTTTAGATTTACTCTTGCAGGCCATGCAGTTGTGTGTGTCGACACCATGGGAAACGCTTACCTTAGAGATGACACCTGATTTGGCGCGATTACGTGCGCGATTCTATGGCTTAGGAGTGGTAGAGTCTGAGCTTCCCGATGATAGTGGTGGTAGCCGTTTGTGCGTGCGCATACAGGCTCCTGATTTAGCTCAATGCCTTGCTCGCGAGGGGTTGGTGCGCGCTGACGTGGTCTTAGAGGCCGGCGTTGGTTAAAACAGTTATAGCAAGCTAGGAGTGCCAGATGGCGTGGAATCAACCCGGTTCGGGGCAAGACCCGAGCGGTAATCGCGATCCGTGGGGCGGGCGTAAGCCTTCCGGCGGTGGCAATAAAAGCAATCCTCTATTCGATAAGCTG